>NZ_JAENIK010000012.1:600000-900000 GCF_016595465.1 Luteolibacter yonseiensis
GCAGGCGGTTATGGTTGGGCGGTCTTCGACGAGAGTACGAAGGCTTCCATTGATTTCGGCGACAAACCTGATGCGGCGATCGATCCCCGTCTGGAGGTTGCCGAGCGCTCGGTTCCCCGCCGTTACCGCGCCGACATGGTCGCGAACGAACTTTCTTCGCTCGCTGATCCCCAACAGCTCATTTCCCTCAATACCGCGGCTCTGGGTTTGAACTCGACCAACCACGAGCCCATTGATTCCAGGTTCCATGATTTCACGACCATGAACATGGGTCTTTTGACCAACACGGCCACTGGTGGTTTGAAAACCGATCTCAGCTCGGTATTTGACATCCAGAACCTCAACAGCCCGACCCTGCCTGAGGCCGTGGTGAATGCCAGTTCGTTCGTTTATCCCGAGAATTTCAAGTCAGCCGATGGAAACCTTCGCTGGTCGTATTTCCGGGATCATTACCGCAAGTTCACGAATGTGACAGGAGGAAGCGGCGAACCTGCCTACTCGCTCAATCAAACGAACAAGGTTTACGATCTGAAGGTCAACAGTCCCACCACGATCAACAAGATTGATCCGAAAGGCTACAGTCCTTCCCCTGATACGGAGCGGTTGCTGCCCGTCATTGCCAAGATGCAGATCGTGTTCTCCATCGTCAGCCATCGTCCCCATATCTTTGAACGCATCAGCCAATGGGATGGCATTCTCGGGAAAAACAACTATGCGGTGCCTCACTTGGTCTATGACGTGGTGACCACGCTTTACAATCCTTACGACGTGACGCTCAACCTGAACAGGGCGCGCATCAGGGTGTGGGATCCGCCGGTGGCCTTCCGGTTCACGAACCTGGGCCTGGGCCCCGGAGCCTATTTCAGGGATCCGGCGAACAACGGTGGGTTCGCTACGCTGGGCCAGATGCAGATCGACAATCAATACAATGCGAACGCACGGAGATGCTTCACCCTGGTCCTCGCGGATGGGGATCGTAACAACACCGGCACCAGGCTGCAACTGAGGCCGGGGGAAGTGAAGGTGTTCTCGCCGCGCGTCCAGACCGGTTGGACCTGGGGGGCCGAGACAAATCCCAATGGCGTTATCAAGCCCACATTCTTCGACTGGCAGTCCGGTCGTAACTTCGGCAATATCGACGGGAGAACCGACAACAAGTTCGGAGTGGAGGCTGTCCCGGGCTGGTACAGCATGGCCGGGCTTCAAATCGACCACCTTGCCACCAACAATCGTTATGGTCCTTCGAAGTACCCGAATAATCCGAACGACGGAGACGGATACGTGACGATGCGTCTCGACCACGAGCTCAAGGTGGAAATCAAGCCATTTGTCACTTCGTCAGCCTTGGCCAACCAGTTCCAAGTGGACTTTCTCGCGGGTTACAGCGAAGGAACGGCAATCACGAACGGAATCAGCGATGTCAGTGCGGACACGCTGCGCACCTATGTGTTCAATTTCTTGGGAAGAGATCCGACCCAGGATATCAGCGAAAACCCGACGAAAAACAACGGCGTGATCACCCGGACTTACCGGATCAATGACATGCTGCAGGAGGCGAGTGACCAGACGCAGACCAAGAAGCGCGCCTTCGCCATGCTGGAGATGTCGGGCCGCACCACACGTGAGCTCCTTACCGACAACAAGCCCTGGTTGTATAACAACATGGTCGTTGAAGGCGGCGTGCAGGACAGCACGGTGGTGGGTCTCAGTAACCAACCTTATGACCTCCGGTTGAAGGAAATCACCAGTTTGGACAGTCCTGCTGACGGAGGAATCGCTGTCGAGTCGAAAACCAACCGCGGTTACTTCGGTGCGGACAACCGCTTGAGCGCCGGTTCGACTTTCGTGCCCATGTATCATGTGCCACTGGCTCCTGCCGCCTCGCTGGGCGACTTCATTCACTCGAACCTCGCGAGCGGATCCAAGCCACCCCGCGTGGTCCATCCGTTCGGCAACTCGCGCGCCCATCCCCTGATCCCGGCAAACAGGGTCGCCTTTGGCACCGGATCGCAGATGCTCGACCACTCCTATCTCTTGAATGACTCTCTTTGGGATGGCTATTATTTCTCATCGGTAGCGAACCTTGCCACCGGTTCGGGACTTTTGCAGACGGATGATGCCAGGACCACCGAGCAGATCCTGACCGATCTTTTTGCCAATACCAAGTCGCCGTTGAACAGCCGGATAATCCCGATTTCGAGTCAGGATGCCGGTGAGCGCACGAGCGAGATCCTGGGACTCAATACGACGGAACGCTCGAAGCAATTGGGAAAATATCTGGCGATCCGTGGTCCGTTCAATGTCAACTCGACTTCCTTGGATGCCTGGTGCGCGGCCTTGATGGCCATGCGTGACAGGACGGTGACCGGCGTGAGGGTCGCGGTAACAGGTGCCAGCACGAGTATTTCGCAAGTCTCCTACAAAAATGACGATTCAACACCGTTCACCCGCATCAGCAAGCCGCTCACGAGCTCGAAGCCGGCCGATGGCATGCTCTGGGCGGGTTTCAAGACCCTGACCGACGCCCAGATCAAGAGTCTCGCGGAAAGCATCATCAAACAAATCAAGGAACGTGGCAAGGTCGATGGCGCGCCTCCGTTCTCGGTCGGTGAGTTTGTGAACCGCCGCCCCGGATCGTCAGTACATCAGAACGCGGGTTTGTTGCAGACCGCCATCGATGAAGTGGATGCTACCGCGGATATCAACAGGACAGTTCTGGATCGTGATTCGAAAACCATCTCCAGCACCGCAAGGCGCATGACCGGTGTGCAGAACGCCGCGGTCATGAACGGTCTCACGGCCGAGGGCACTCCTCCGACCCTGACCCAGGGTGATCTCATGACAGTGCTTGCTCCGATCATCACGGTGCGTGGGGACACCTTCAAAATCCGCAGCTATGGCGAGGCCACGAGCGGAGGAACTGTCACAGCACGTGCCTGGTGCGAGGCGGTTGTTCAGCGTGTTCCGGAGTTCGTTGATTCCACGGAGGTGCCGGAGACCAACATAGGCGATCTCAAGTCTGCGGCGAACATCACGTTCGGCCGTCGCTTCAACCTGGTGTCCTTCCGCTGGCTTTCAGAAAACGAGCTCTGAATGCTTGCCTCCCGCCGTTCGCATCGCTTACTCTCCACCATGATCTTCAAACAACTGCTTGTCGCCGCGCTGTTGTGCGTGACTTCCCTGCCTCTGTTCGCCCAAGGGGGCGGAAAAGTGGAACTCCGCATGCTCGCCTTCAATACGGGCCTGGCTCAGGACGATGTGTATGCGCAGGACCCTGCGGCGCAAGCGTCGGCGGCGTCCGTGAAAACCCCCATCAAATCCTACTTGAACCATGAATACTTCACCGTGCCGGTGGTAGGCAGGAAGATCGTTTTCACCAGCAAGCCGGACCGGGGATCCATCACCCGGGAAGGGGAGCTGGTGGGGGAGATCACCCTCCCGCAAAACGTGAACTCGGCGATTCTTCTGTTTTTCCCGAAGAGCCGTCCGGAAGACAAGGCGCAGTTCCGTATCATGCCGATCGATGATTCGAAAAAGAATTTTCCGGCGGGTTCCTATTTCGTGACAAACCTCGCTCCCCAGAAAGTCAGGCTCAAGCTTGAGGAGAAGGTCTATGACTACAATCCCGGTCAGGTTTCGCTGATCGAAAACCCGCCCGTGGGAGAAAACCTTCAGACCGGCATGACGGGTTTCGTTTGGAAAGCCAACAAGTGGGAGCCCATCGCTTCCAGTATCTGGACGGTTCCCGGCAAGGAACGCCGCAATATTCTTCTGATGTTCCCGGATCCGAAAACGGCTTTTGTGGAGATCCGGAATTTCGACGATCTCGCGCCAAGGGAGCCGTCGGCTCCTTCCGCAGCCGGACAGTGAGGACCACGCGCATCTCACCGGAATTACAGAATCAACCGGAATGACAAAAAGAGCGGCATCCTATGCCGCTCTTTTTTATGAAGTTCGGTCTGTAATCGGATCCGGCCACCATAAAATTTCCCTGACCCAGATTCGGGCTTGCGCTCGGGAGGCCGCTTCTATTGACTCCGCCATGGCAGAGATTTCTCTCGGACTTTCATTTGATGACGTGCTTCTGGTGCCGGCTTTGAGCTCGGTGTTGCCTGGTGAAGCGGATCTTTCCACGCATGTTACGGCTGGTATCCCACTGTTCCTACCTGTCGTCTCCGCGGCGATGGATACCGTTTCCGAACATGATCTCGCGATCGCGCTCGCCCGTGAGGGGGGTATCGGTGTGATTCACCGCGCATGCCCTATCGACGAGCAGGCGACCATGGTTTCCCGCGTCAAGCGCTCGGAAAACGCCGTGATTCAAAAACCGCATACGGTCCGCAAGGAGGATACCGTGGATCACGTCCGTGCCGTGATGGCGAAAAACGGATTCTCCGGATTTCCTGTCATTGATGGCGAAGGCCGCCTCGAGGGCATGGTCACGGGACGCGATGTCCGCTACCTCGACCGGACCGACGCCCGTGTGGCCGACGTGATGACCCCTCGTGAAAAATTGATCACGGCGCCGGCCAACACCAGCCTCGAAGAAGCCCGGCGTATTTTGTATCAGAACCGGATCGAGAAACTCCCGTTGATCGATGCGGAAGGACGTCTGCTCGGACTCATCACCGGTTCCGATATCGAGAAGCGCATCACTTTCACCAACGCTGCGAAGGACGACCACGGAAGACTCCGTTGCGGAGCCGCCGTAGGTGTCGGTCCGGATTGCATCGACCGCGGACAGGTGCTCATCGACGCTGGTGCGGACGCACTCTTCATCGATGCCGCCACCGGTCATACGCGTCATGTCATGGAAGTCATCGGCAAGTTGCGTTCGCTTTCGAATGTTCCTGTCGTCGCCGGAAACGTCGTTACCGAACAAGGCGCGCGCGATCTCGTCTCCGCAGGAGCCAGTGCCGTGAAGGTTGGTGTGGGGCCGGGCTCCATCTGCACCACCCGCGTGATTTCCGGGGTCGGCATGCCCCAGTTCACCGCGATCCGGAATGTCGCCGATGTCTGCCGTGAGGCGGGTGTCAAGGTCATCGCCGACGGCGGCATCCGTTACTCGGGTGACATCGTCAAGGCACTGGCCGCCGGAGCCGATCTTGTCATGCTTGGCTCGCTTCTCGCCGGAACCCGGGAAAGCCCAGGCCAGACGGTGCAGTCCCAAGGGCGCCGCTTCAAGACCTATCGTGGCATGGGGTCCATCGGAGCCATGCAAAAAGGCGCGGGCGACCGGTATGGTCAGAACAGCTCAGGCAAACTCGTCGCGGAAGGTGTCGAAGGCCGCGTACCCTACAAAGGACCTCTTTCCGATGTGATCTTCCAGCTCATGGGCGGCCTGAAGTCCGGCATGGGTTATGTCGGAGCCTCCACCCTGACCGAACTCCGCGAACGCGCCAACTTCGTTCAAGTCACCGCAGGTGGTCTCCGGGAAAGCCACGTCCATGATATCGTCATGACGGAGGAGCCCACGAACTACCAACCGCTGAGCTGAGGCGATCAATCCCAAGCGCGAGATTCGAAACGAAGAACAAGAAACATTCGCGCTGCCTTTCCTCCTTCTCTTCGTTTCAAATTTTAGAATTCAAGATTTAGAATTTTCCCATCCATGCACGATTCCAACCACGTTGCCGTTCTCGATTTCGGCTCGCAATACACGCAGCTCATTGTGCGCCGCGTGCGCGAGCTCGGATACTTCGCCAAGCTCTATGCGATCGAGGAGTTCCCGGACATCGGGAAGCCCGGCGCGATCATCCTTTCGGGCGGCCCCAAGAGCACCAGCGAGGTGGATGCGCCGGACCTCGATTTCGAGGCGTTGAAAGCGTTCAACGTTCCGGTTCTCGGAGTCTGCTACGGCATGCAGCTTCTCAATATCAAGTTCGGCGGCACGGTGCAGGCGAGCGACCGTCGCGAATACGGTCCGGCGAACCTGTTTCCCGCGGAATGCATCGGCCTTTACGAAGGTGTTTCCGCGTCCTCGCAGGTGTGGATGAGCCACTCGGACACGGTGAAGGTTTTGCCCGATGGGGCGAAGGTGATCGCTTCGAACCAGCACGGAACACCGGTTTCCCTGCAATGGAACGAGCAATTCTTCGGCATCCAATATCACCCCGAGGTCACACACAGCCACGAGGGTCTTCAGATCCTGAAAAACTTCCTCGATCTTTCCAGCAACCTGCTGCCGTTCCACATCGACGACTTCAAGCGTGAGCTGATCGACGGCATCCGCGAAACGGTCGGCAGCCGCCAGGTCGTCTGCGGCGTTTCCGGCGGGGTCGACAGCACGGTGCTTGCCGTTCTGCTCAAGGAGGCGGGGGTGAACGTGCGGGCCATTTTTGTCGACAACGGCCTTCTTCGCAAGGACGAGGCGCAGGTGGTGCAGGAAAACTTCCGACGCATCGGCGTGGACATCGATACCGTGGATGCTTCCGAAAGGTTCCTGACCGCTCTCGCGGGTGAGGGAGACCCGGAGAAGAAACGGAAGATCATCGGCAACATGTTCATCGAGGTCTTCTGGGACGCGGTGGGCGATGCGGAGATGCTCGCGCAAGGCACGCTCTACCCGGATGTCATCGAGAGCGCTTCCAACGCGAAGTCCAAGGCATCCGTGATCAAGACGCACCACAATCGCGTTGCCAAAATCCTGGAACTCCAGGCGGAGGGAAAGGTGCTGGAACCGCTTGCGGAGCTTTTCAAGGACGAGGTGCGCGAACTCGGCACCGCGCTGGGCATTCCCGAGGACATCCTCCAGCGTCATCCGTTTCCCGGTCCCGGCCTCTCCGTCAGGTGTCCCGGAGTCGTCGACAAGGAACGTCTCGACATCATCCGCGAGTGCGATGCCATCTTCATCGGAAAACTCAAGGAACACGGCTGGTATGACAAGGTTTGGCAAGCCTATGCCGGCCTCATTCCAGTGAAGACCGTGGGGGTGAAAGGCGACGAGCGCAGCTATGAATGGGCGACCAATCTCCGCGCCGTGGTGTCGGAAGACGCGATGACCGCTGACTGGGTCGAACTGCCGCCTGTCATCCTTCGCGAGACGAGCCATAAGATCCTCAACGAGGTCAAGGGCATCAACCGTGTGCTCTACGACATCTCCACCAAGCCGCCCGCCAGCATCGAGTGGGAGTGATGAATGCGGGCGTGGATTCCATGCCGCGCGATGTTCCGGTAAAAACCGTGCGGCATGAGACCACCCTCTGACAACCGCGCGGTTTCTTCCTTGTTCCGGGTATTCGGTGCGGGAGAGCCCCGGGTGGCGGGGGATGTGGAGGAGCGCGCCTCCCGCCAGGGCATGCACCGTCATGAAACGGCGGTGTTCGCCGTTCTTTTCCCACTCACCATTTGGGTCGCCACCAGCGGCCCGCTGGCCGCGATGGCGGGCCCGTTTCTTGGCTGCCTCTTGGCGGTTCCGGTAACGCTGCTGGTGATGCAGTTGTTACCCTTCATTCTGGCTGTTAGGAGTCAACCGGATCAATGGCGCCTCTGGCTCACCGTTTGTCTGCTATGGGCCGTCATGCAATGCGGAGCAGGTGGTTGGGCAGGAATGTTCGCCTATTTCTGGATCGCTCTGGCGGTCTTGGAAATCGCCGCGGATGGTGTGCTGTTTTGGCGGGAATGCATGCGATGGAGCGGGGCACCGGGTATCGCCTGGCGGGTGGGATTGTTCGTCATTCCACATGGAATGGTGATGGTGGCCGCTTTCAAATGGGGATGGCCCTGGTTTTTTGCGGGCGGAGGATTGCTCGCCGCAATGTTCTGCAGCTGGATTCTCAGTCCATATTCGCAAGTGCTCGGACCAGTGATCCGTTCGACGGATGGGGAAAGAATCCTCATCACCATCGACGACGGTCCGGATCCTCACGACACCCCCTTGTTGCTGGATCTGCTGGACCGTCACGACACGAAAGCCATCTTTTTCATGATCGGTGAGAAAGTGCTCGCCCACCCGGACCTGGCGCGCGAGGTCGTCCGGCGAGGACACGAAATCGGCAATCATACCCTCACCCACCCACAGGCGCGTTTCTGGTGCGCGGGGCCATCGCGCACGCGCAGGGAGATAGAGGAGTGCCAGAAGATCATCCGCGGGGTCACAGGAAACGCACCGCGTTATTTCCGGGCACCGGTGGGACACCGGAACCTCTTCACCCATCCTGTCGCCAACGAGCTCGGACTGGCGGTGATGTCCTGGAACCGGCGTGGCTTTGATGCGGTGGAGAAAGATCCCGGGAAAGTGCTTTCCAGGATTTTACCGGATCTGGCAAAAGGCGACATCGTGCTTCTCCACGAGGCCACGCCCATCGCGGTGGAGGTGTTGAACGGCGTGCTTGACCGGATCCCGCATGCGTGTGGCAAAGCTCCGGCGGGATGATGATGGATGAGGGGTGGGTTGAAAAACCTCAGTGGTTTTCACCGCTGGTGGCGACACTTTCCAACGACTTCACCCGCTGTGCCACGGAGAGGCCGAAGCGGTCGGTGCCGACGAACGTCTCCCACGCTGCGGCGTCGTCACCCGTCTTCCGGGAAGAGGCGAGCCACTCCTTTTCCTGCCGCGGGCGGAGGACTTCACTGCGACCCACGATCACCCGGACTATTTCCACCGGGGGAGGTGTTATTTCAAGAGGCAGCAGACGATCCGTGGATTCGCGGGGCAGAACCCAGAACACGCGCAGGCCCGGACTCTCGAAATAACTGCGCCACCAGGTTTCCACCATCGAGCGTGCTTCGGCATCGGTCAGCCCGCACTTCGCAAGGCCGGTGGTCATGGCGCGATAGAGAGGTTCGGAAAAACCGGAGGTATCGTTTTTCAGATCGGATTCCGGAATGGCCAGAATTCCTTTCTCATCCAGGCCTTCGGTTTTTTCGACCCAACGGAGAGTGCCATCCGCGATTTCGAAGGCTACCAGATAGGGAATCCTGCCTCCGGTCAGATTCTCCACACGCAGGGTCTCATCGGGGCCGACCGTGGTCTTCAGGCCGGGATCGAAACGACCGATGCCGCGATAGAAGAGGTAGCCTTCCGTCTCTCCGTCCGCGGTGCGGACGGCGTTTGTCATGGGTTGCCGGGCACGCATCCAATTGACGTTGTCACCGGGTTTGAAGAGGATGGCGTCACGCGTCTGGGCCGGTGTGAGGATGTCGATGTCCCACTCGATGAAACCACGATAGGGTTTGTTGAAGTCAAGCGTCCAGGCGCTGAGAGGAGTGGGTTTCGCAATCGGATTCGCCGACGGAACCGGCCAGGGAAGCATCTCGCCGCCCGAGCGCTGGGGATACCACTGGCTGATGGTGCCACCGTCGAAACCGACCTTCACCTTGGCATGGATGGGAGCCGTTTCATTCGAATGGAAATAGATCACCGGCGTTTCCATTTTCACCGTGACGCCCTTGATCGGACGTCTGCCGAGGCCTTTGAATGAAGGAATACCCTGGGTTCCGTGTTCTTTGAATATGCGCCGGACTTCGTCCATGTTGGGACGTCCGCCGTTTTCCAGACCGATGTGTGAGTAGGCGAAGCCCGGGAGGGTTTCCTCCTCACGTTCGAGGCCCGTCAGAAGCGTGCCGTCGGAGCCGGAAACAGTGGTGAAGGTGCCCCATTCGTGAAGCTGATAAACCGGCCACGCATGGCATGCGGTGGACATGAGGAGGAGGACTGCGGATGTTTTCATAACATCCGGAGAAATGCCCCCGGGAGACGCCGGGTTCAAGAAGCTTCCGGCCGGTTTACGGAGATTTTACAGAAACCATCCGTGTCGCGCCCTGCTGGCGCGGTGTGGGAATTCAAGCGAGCGGATACTCGCCGTCGTCGTCCATGCCGACCCAGTTCAGGCGGCCGAACGCGCGGAAGATGGATGCGGCGGGTTCGCCCTCTTCCTCACCCTCGCCGTGCTCGATGGTGGCGGAACTGCTGAGGCCGCGGTTGGACTCGATGCTGATGACCGTGCTGTAGCTTTCGAGGTAGATCCAGTCGCCCCATGCCTTCGATTCGTGACGGGGTTCGAGATGCTCCTTGCGGAGCGATGCGAGGATCTCGCTGATGGTGCTGGGCGTTTCGTCTTCGGGGAGCTGTATGAGCGTTTCCATGTGGGAGATGTTTTTTGGGGAAAGGGGAGTTGGATCGAACGGAGTCTGACAGATGTTATGCCGCGGGTCTAGGATCGTTTGCGAAAGTGGCTTCACAAAGTTTCGCGTAGCTGCCGCCGAGGCGGATGAGTTCGGCGTGGGTGCCTTGCTCGACGAGCGTGCCATGATGCAGGACGCAGATGCGGTCGGCCTTTTGGACCGTGGAAAGCCGATGGGCAATGACAAAGCAGGTTCTGTCGGAACGAAGATTTTCGAGAGCTTCCTGGACAAGCCGTTCCGTCTTGTTGTCCAGCGCGGAAGTGGCCTCGTCCAACAGGAGCAGCGGGGGATTCTTCAGCAAGGCCCGGGCGATGGAGAGCCGCTGCTTTTCCCCGCCGGAAAATCGGCCGCCGCGTTCCCCCGCCACGGTGGCGAGGCCGTCGGGGCTGGCGCGGACAAAACCGGCGGCGTTCGCTGCTTCGAGGGCCGCCCAGATTTCGTCGTCCGAGGCGTCGTGCTTCGCAAGCAGCAGGTTTTCGCGGAGGGTGGTGTTGAAAAGGAAGCTTTCCTGGGTGACGTAACCGAGCTGGTCGCGCAACCATTCTTTGGAAATGGTGTCCAATGGGACGCCGTCGATGAGGATATGGCCGGAAGTGGGGTCGTAGAACCGCGTGAGAAGGTTCAGCACGGTGGACTTGCCCGCTCCCGTGGCGCCGACCAGCGCGACCGTTTCACCGGGTTGCGCCTCAAGCGTCAGGTCATTGATGGTCGGCGCCTCCTCCGAGTAGGAGAACGAGACGTTTTCAAAGCGGACATGGCCTGTCATCCTCTCCGGGCGGATACCTTCTGTTAGATTGGCTTCATCCGGTGTGTCGAGGATCTTGAAGACACGCTCGGCGGAAACGATACCTTTGGTGAATGTCTGGGAGAGCGTGTTGATGCGGGAGATGGGATCGAACAGGAAGCCCCATGCCACCAGGAAGGAGATGACCGCTCCCTTCGAAAGCTGGTCCGCCAGCACCCAGTGTGCGCCGAAGGCGACCATCAGGATGATGCCGGATTCGGCGATGAAGGATACTCCGGGCCAGACGAGCGCCTGGCCCCGCATGACGGTCATGGTTTTCTCGCCCACCTTGCGGGATGCCTTGTCGAAGGTTTCCAGTGCCTGTGGTTCGACCGTGTAGGCCTTGATCTGGCGGATGCCCGACAGGTTGTCGTGCAGGATGGCGTTGAGCGCGGAGGTGGCCTCGGAGGACTCGCGCCACATCGGCTCGGAGCGGCGGCTCCACCAGGTGGTCAACACCGCGATGAAGGGCAGGGGAATGAGCGTGACCAGTGTGAGCTGCCACGAGAGCCAGCACATGTAGCCGACGACGATGAGGAACTGGAGGATCGCGGCGATGGCCTGGTCCACCCCTTCGATCATGATCCGGTTGGCCGTGGGAACGTCGTTGGCGACCCGCGACATGATTTCTCCGGAACTGTTGGAATCGAACCATTTCACGGGAAGCCGTTGCAGCTTGTCGTAAAGTTCGACGCGGATGAGGTGGGTGAGCTTGAGCTCCAGAGAATTGTTATAATAGGTGCGCAAAGTGAAGAGCAACTGGCGGAGCAGGATGGCACCGATTCCGACCGAGGCGGTCGGGATGATGAGATCCGGTCTTTTTTGTCCGATGATCACATCCACGAACCTCATCGTGACTCCGGGAAGGACCAGCACCAGAACGGTGCAGGTGACCGCCATCGCGAGCGAAAGACCGCTTTGAAGAGGGAAACGGAAGGTGAGCCGGAGAATCCTCTTGAGAATGGCCATAGCAACAAAAAGAACCTCGGCACGCGTGTCCCGCAAGCGGGAACTCGGATGATTGCGGTGAAAATCATTTCGCGCCGCGCCCGCGTTCCGCTAGGGTCCCGGCATGCGGATTGATATCGTGACGTTGTTTCCCGAGGTGGCGCTGGCCCCCTTGAGTGATTCCATCATCCAGCGCGCGCGCGCGGCGGGACTGGTGGAGGTGACGGGGCACCAGTTGCGGGATTGGTCCGAGGACAAACACCGTCGCGTGGACGACACGCCATGCGGTGGAGGGCAGGGGATGTTGCTGAAGCCGGAGCCGGTCTTCGCCGCGGTGGAGGCCCTGCGGAGACCTGATACGAAAGTGATTCTGATGACACCCCAGGGGCGGCCGTTCAAGCAGGCGGTCGCACGGGAACTCGCGGGCGCGGAGCATCTGCTGATCCTCTGCGGACATTATGAAGGCATGGACCACCGGATCATCGAGGCGCTGGTGGACGAGGAGATTTCCATCGGCGACTACATTCTGACCAATGGCGCGCTGGCGGCGGCCGTGGTGTGTGACGCGGTGATCCGCCTGCTGCCCGGCGCTCTCGGCGACGAGCGATCGCCTGTGGATGAATCCTTCACGGATCCGAACCTGCTCGAGGCACCGGCTTACACCCGGCCCATCGATTTCCGGGGGATGAAGGTGCCGGATGTACTGGTTTCGGGAAATCACGGGAAAATCTCCGCGTGGAAACAAGAACAGGCGTTGGCGAGGACCCGGGCCAACCGTCCGGATCTGTTGTCGTGAAAAAATTCAGGCCGGGTCGAAAATTTCATGTTCCAGACGGGAATTCCTGACAAGCTGGCCGCGTGAAAACCGAGACGAATGCCGCGACCGCCGGAAGCGAGGCCGACCTGCCACGTGTGGAGCCTGCGACGATCGAAGACCTGCCGGCGCTTACGGAGCTGGTGATGAATCTTTTCGACGCCTCCGGTGATTTCACACCGGATCGCGCGGTGCAGGAGCGCGGGCTGCAGCTGATCCTGGAGCAGCCGAACCGCGGACGCATCTTCGTGGTGAGAAACCATGATTCCATCTTCGGGATGGTGAATCTTCTCTTCACGATCTCCACCGCTCGCGGAGGATTCGTCATCCTGATGGAAGACGTGGTGATCCACCCCGACCATCGTGGACAGGGCTACGGCACCATGCTGCTGGACTACGTGCAGGATTTTGCGAAGAAAAAGCATTTCAAACGCATCACCCTTCTCACCGACCGCATCAGCGCGGAGTCCCAGGAATTTTTCAAGAAGCGCGGATTCGAGCATTCAAACATGATCCCGATGAGGAGGATCATCGACTGATGGCCGGCGGTGCGGAGCCGCTCAATGCGGTTTCAATTCTATCGTGACTCTCGGCGAATTGTCTCCGAAGGGGGCGTGGATCCTGACAACCTTTCCAGAAAGTTTCACACCTGCGGAGTATTGCTCCGGGCTGACCTGGAGGATCGACGCCTCCAGATATCCGATCTGTAATTTCTTCGGGACGAGCAGCCGCCTTATGACGAGATGGATGGCCATCGCATCTGGTTCGTGTGGGTTTTTCGGGTCGGGGACCGCTTCAACCCGCAAACCTACCTTGCAATATTTCCGGATGATTTGAGAGCGGTTCGAGCCATCGGGATTCGGATGGTATGTCCCTTTTATGATCGCTCTCATTTCTCAGTGTAATTCGAATCATTCCCCCCATGGCAAGCCATGAATCCGATTGATTCTCTTGTGCTTTAGATAAATTTCAGGGTAGGGTTGTGTTTTATTCCGTCCACCGGGGCATGCCTGGAAAATGGCATGGGAACAAGGCTGGGAATGGGTATGCCAAACGCGTGGGAAAATCCAATTCTCTCGGGTGAGAATTGGTGGAGCGTAGCGGATTCGAACCGCTGACCCCTTGCATGCCATGCAAGTGCTCTACCAACTGAGCTAACGCCCCTCGCGGGTGCGGCGGAGATGTATCGGCGTGATCGGAGCGGGGCAAGATGATTTTTGGGAAAAAGATCACTTTTCTTAAACTCAGTTTAAATCGCCCGCTTTTAAAGCAGTTTTGGAAGAATCCACACGATGTGGCTTGGCGGGAGGTGGCGGCCGATTATGCTGCGCCGCATGTCGAAATATGCAGGAGAGGAAGTGTTGGTGGTGACGCGTGCGTTGTTGGACGAGATCGGATCGTTCACCGGCGTCCGCACGGAGGGCTTGGACGGTGCGGTGGCGAAACTGCTGGATCCCGCGAATCACTTTTTCATGGATCGCGCGGCGGCGGAGGAGGATCCGGGCCACAAGCAGCTGATCCCTTACTGTATCTTCCGCTGCGGTGACCGCATTCTCCACTACACCCGAGGCAAGGCGGGCGGAGAGAGCCGTCTGCATGCGAAGATTTCCGTAGGCGTCGGCGGGCACGTGAACCCTGTGGACATGGGGGAGAACCGCAAGGGATCGGATGCCTACCACGCCGCGGTGACCCGGGAAATCGAGGAAGAGCTGGATCTGCCGGAGAAACACGAGCACCGCATCATCGCATTGTTGAACGATGAATCGAACCCGGTCGGGCAGGTGCATCTGGGCATCGTGCATCTGGTGGATTTGAAATCGGACGCGGTGGCTTCGCGTGAGGACGCGTTGACGGACCTCGGTTTCACTCCGCTGGAGGAACTGGCAGGTCCGATGTTCGATCGCTTGGAGACATGGTCGCAGTTCTGCATCCGGTATCTGGCGGACGAACCGGGTTGAGACAGGAAGCCCGGAGATGCGCGGAGTGCGTCCGCAAGGTCTGACGGACGCCCGATGGAGGCACCATGCTCAGCCTTTCCCTACGCCGCCGGCAGGCTGAGAGTCAGGTCATTCCTTGATCAAGCTTGGTATGGGGCACTTCATGTGGGAATTGATGCCCCAGCCACTTGCGTAGATTCGGAATTTGCACGATCCCGTAAGGAGCCGCGAAAATATTCGCCCGAAATCCATTATTTGAGTTGGCGATACTGGTGACTATTCACCAGTATCGGAACGAATAGAGGACGAAAAAATCCGAGCCCCATGCCTGTCACTACCAAAAGCACCAAGCCACGCATCCTGATTGTCACTCCGGAAATCACCTATCTGCCATCCGGCATGGGGAACATGGCGCAGAGGATGTCGGCGAAGGCGGGAGGACTGGCGGATGTTTCAGCCTCGCTGGTATCGGCGCTTTTCGAGCTTGGTGCCGACGTGCACGTCGCCATGCCCAACTATCGCCGCATGTTCCAGGGCGACATTTTCAGCCTGCATGAAAAGGAGCTGAGGAAATACCATGAAGTCCTCCCGGAGGCGCACATCCACCTGGCCGAGGACCGCATTTTCTACTATCGCGAGCAGGTTTACAGCAACCAGTCGGACGAGGCCATGCGCATCGCCCTGGTGTTCCAGCGCGAGGTGATCAACCACATCATCCCCCGGGTGAATCCGGACCTGATCCACTGCAACGACTGGATGACCGCCCTCATTCCCGGCATGGCCCGCCGCCGCGGCATCAAGAGCCTTTTCACGGTGCACAACATCCACACGCGGCAGGTGTCGCTGGCACAGGTTGAGGAAGCGGGCATCGACGCCGCGGAGTTCTGGATGAATCTTTTCTTCGCCAGCCCTCCCTTCAACTACGATCACGCCCGCTCGCACATCCCGATCGATCTGCTGACTTCCGGGATTTTCGCCGCGCATTACATCAATACCGTCAGCCCGAGGTTCCTTTGGGAAATCGTGGAGGGGTGGCATTCCGTGGTGCCGAACTCCGTGCGCGCGGAACTCCGTGCGAAATACGCCGCCGGATGCTCGGCCGGCATCCTGAACGCTCCGGACGTTTCCTACAATCCGCTGACGGACGACGCGCTCGAGCGGAATTTCGGTGTCGCCGACTTTGTGGAGGGAAAGGCCGCCAACAAGCAGGCGCTCCAACGCGAACTCCATCTCAAACAGAATCCCGACGCCCCCATCTTCTTCTGGCCTTCCCGTCTCGATCCCGTACAGAAAGGCCCGCAACTGCTCACGGAGATCCTGCACAAGCTGGTGTCGGACTACTGGGAGCGGGATTTGCAGGTGGTCATCGTGGCCAATGGTCCGCATCAGGAATGGATCGACAAGATCGTCTGCGCGTTCGACCTGCACGAGCGGGTGGCGATCGTGGACTTCGAGGAGCGTTTGTCGCGCCTCGCCTATGCAGGCTCAGACTTCATGCTCATGCCGTCGCTCTTCGAGCCCTGCGGTCTGCCTCAGATGACCTCTCCGCTCTATGGCTCGCTGCCGGTCGTGCATTCGACGGGCGGACTTTACGACACCGTCCGCCACATCGACGTCGGCCACTCCACCGGAAACGGCTTCCGCTTCGACCACTACTCGTCGGAAGGCTTCCGCTGGGCCATCGACCGGGCGATGGAATTCTACTCACTTCCTGCGGAAATCCGGGAGCGTGAGATCCGCCGCGTGATGATCGAGAGCGAACAGGAATTCAGCCATAAGGAAGTCGCCCGCCGCTACATCAGCATCTACGAGGAAATGCTCGCCCGCCCGCTGGTGGAGAAGGAATCCGGAGAGGTGATCAAGGCGATCGCGGAGAGCCTTTCGGAAAGTCTCGCCGAGGGGTGATCATGACGTCGTCCCATGGGATAACGTAAACGGTCTTGGTGAAGCTGGCCCACCAAGATTGGCTGGCTTTCGGTGATCGGGTATGTCGGCTTTTCCGGCTCACTCTGCCTGGCTTCTTTTTTGCGGCCGCTGTGGAGCGGTGTGTCCGCCTTGCATTGTGAAATCCGCCGCCACGTTTCATCGCGGCGGCGGAAGTGTGATTTGCGGGATGCGTCCGCCGCTTGATCCGCCTATCTCACGGCTTCCAACAGGAATTCCTGCCAGGCATTGCCGTTGTCGGGATATTGCTCGAGACGCACGTTGTTTGCCGAGTTTCCTCCGGGGATATCCCAGCTCATGCCGTCGTGGACGAAATGGAATTTCACGTTTCCGTTCGTCTTCGGCACGATGCGGAGCTTCTGGTCTCCGGCATTCGCCACGTTGTAGTCGTAAAGCTGGCAGTCCTCGCCATTGACGCTGGTGCCGCCGACCACGGAGATCGCGCGACCGAGGGCGTTGAGGCTGGACGCCTTGAGATGGCCGTTGGTCACGCCTTCGAAGCGCCATTTGAACCACGGGTTGTTCTCGTAGGTGTATTGGATGATCGGGTTGCCGTTCGAGCTTCCCGCGTTTTCGATACAGATGTATTTCCCCGTGGAGGCACGGACCTGGTAGTCACCCCAGGGTTGCAGGCGCCATTGCTGATGGAGTCCTCCGGTGTCGGTGTTCTGTTGCACGCGGTCGTTGTCGGCGGTGCCGGCGTTGAGGATCTCAAGCACGAGATTGCTCTTCACGTTGCGGATCTTGTAGTAGCCGTTTCCAGCGTCCACGAGGTCGAACTGCTGTCCGGTGTTGTTGCCGGTGTAGTCATAGGCGTGGGTCCTGGCTCCGGTGGCGGTGGAATCCGCCTCGATGCAGAGGGCTTTTCCACTGACCCACGAGGAGATGCGGAAATGGTTGGACGCCTCGGTTGGAGCAAGCACCCAGCGTTGGTTCGGACCGTTGTAATCGTAGCTCCATTGGTTGATGGCAGCGCTGTTGCCCGTGTTCCCGCTGATGAGATCGAGGGCTTTCCCACTGTTGCGGTTCACGATCATGTAATAGGCGGCGCGGTATGAAGGACGCGAGGCGGGGGTGTTCGTGTTGTAGATCATCGAACACTTCGACGCGTCCGCGAAGTCCATCAGGATGCTGCCGAAGCGGCCGCTGGGATTGTTGGTGAAGAAGGTGGTGAGCCGCGGGTTGATGTTGTTCGAGACGGTGGTGATGCTGGGGATGCCGAACACGCCGCTCTTCACACCGCTGGCGAAGTTCACATAGAGGGGGGCGGGGCCTCCGTAGCGCGCCTCGTTGAGGATCGCCAGGATGGAGTTCCATTTGGGATCATTGTCCGGGACGTTGTAGATGTCCTGCACGCGGAGGGTTCCGCCGGTGCTGAAGGCGGCGTTGTCCGGCCAGTTCGAGGCATCGATGCCCTTGGGCAGGCCGCCGGCTCCGAAGCGGCGGAAGAGCACGATCTTGCCCCGCGCGTTGGTCAGTGACGGGATGGACGAAGCGAGCAGCCATTTGCCCGGGTTCTGGGCGACGTAGGAATCGAAGGTGGCCTCGAACGATCGGGTGGTGCCGGAGGAGGTGTGCTCCTCCTTGACGCTCATGATGACGGTTTCCGAAGGATTCGCGTTGAGGAATCCGATGGTGTCGTTGAGCACGTCGTTGAAGTTGATGTTCTGATAGACGCTGCCGTGGTGGATGGTGAAGGCGTTGTCAAGGTGGCGGCAGCGGATGTCGAGGAATCTCACTCCGGCGTTCAGCTGTTCCGCGATGGTGAGGTTCTGGCATTTCGCCGTGCCCGCCACCGGCTCATATCTCGCACCGGAATCGTGTGTGCCGGGGATGGATAGATCGGAGATGAGTCTCGCGCCATCGACGGAGTTCATCCAGTTGTTGCCGGCGCCATGCAAGAGCGCCGGGATGGCGGTCAGGAACAGGCCCATAATCTTGCCCAGGTGGGTTTTTATCATCTTGGATTGTATTTTATGTTTGGGTTTGTCGTTCATCACTCCAAGGGGAAGATTGTTCAACGGGAGGCGGGATAGGCCGCGGCGGCGGCCAGCTGGGACTCGGCGACATCCAGCAGCGGCCCGTCTGGGAAAATGCCGACCCATTCCCGCGCACCTTCGGGATCGAGCATGATCCACTTGTGGAGCACGGCCAGCGCCGTCTCATCCTGCAGCGGGCCGGATGCCAGATGTTCCGCAACGAGGCGCGCGGCTTCACGGGGCGATTCTTCCGCACGTCCGAGGGCGATGCTGGCAAAGGCTCTCTGGCGGGCCTCGGCATCCGTCAGTTTTTCCGCGTGGAGGATCGCTTCGACGGAATCTACGGCCGCCATGATCTTGAGGATTCTCTCCCGCAACGGCCTGTGGTGCTCCGCAAAATCCAAAGCCAGATGGGGGTTGTCTTTCGCGATCGCGATGCAGACGTGGCTGAACACGTTGTCGCGTTCGGTGGCATCGCCGAGCTCCCGAGCCCAGGCCGCGGCAGCGGTGGGATCCTGCCGCGCCCATTCCCTCGCAACCTGGAAGAGCACCTCCTCACGCCATGCCCAGGGTTCCAGGTGTTGTGCCATCCTTGCGGCCGAGGCGATGTCACGCGCCATCAGATCCGGCAGGAGATTCCGCATGGCATGCTCCTTGTCTGATGCGTTTCCGCTGGCGAGCGTTCTCTGTAAAAGCAGCGTGCTGGACGAGGTCTGGTGTTTTGCCACCGCCGGACGGGCGGTCCTTCCGGGGCGTGATCCTCTTTTCGCATGGTCGGCGGTATCCGCCTCCGGGACGATGTCCGCGAGGTAAAGCGAAAATGACAACATCCCGAAAGGGACGAGCCATGAGGCGGTCTTCCACCATGATGCGGGCACGAGAGTGCGTGCCCGTGCGGGTTGATTTTGAAAGGGTTTCAAACGAAATGGGTTTTCCTTTGAGAGTCGATGCCCGGCTTCACGCCGGACGATGTTCTTGGAAAACCATTCTAACGAACGATGTTTCCCGAAGGTTCCGATGCACTAGTTAAGGAATGATGTATTGTCAACGTGCGAATTTCCCAAACCCATGACTCATGTTATATTTTTTCAAATCACACGGAAAGGTGTGATGAATCCATCGGCGGGGGAATCATCGGAGCGGGATGGTCTGATTCTCTCGAACTTTCCTTTTGAATGAAACCTCCCCCCCGATCGTGGGGGTATGACATAACTATCATAACAGATATTTCTATTGAATGTCATCGGGTGGAGATAGGTACCTGACGACAGGGACAAGCACCGGCAAGGATACGGTGCGCGCCTGCAACGGTTCAGACGGGCCGGAAGAGGACGAAGGGGGAGACGACAAGCGCTTCGAACTCCGCGTCGGTATCCTCCCATTGGGCGGCGTGAAGGTTTCCGATCTTCACGAGCTCTCCCGACTTCAGCCACGCCTCCACACGGTTCCTGTCGTTGTGCGCGAATGCCGTGCCCACTTCCTCCAGCTTCAGCTCCGGATCGACGAAAAGCAGGCTGCCGTTTTCATGATGCGGTCTGAGGTAGCTCCATGAGACATGGCCCGTGTATTTGGCGAGTTTTTCCGCCGTGGTGCTGTGGTCCTCACCGAGCATCACGTATTTCATCGGTTCCGGTGCGGCGTTTTCGTCGATTGAGATCACGGGGGTGGTTTAGCGGATGCCGCTCCTCCAGCCAAGGACGGAAAGTGACCCATATTCCTTCTTCACAACCCGCCGATTTTCAGTAGCGTTCGGCTGCGCCGGGCGTTTGGAAATTCCCTAGCAACTTTCCAAACTTCCCGGGGTGTAATGTCGAATGCCAAACCGGCTACCGGCCGACCATGAAAAACCACCTACGGCATCTGCTTTCCATTTTCATCCTCGTGTTTTGCGGGCTGGTGGGATGGTGGATCGCGCGTGGGGTGGAAAAGTCCGTGGTCAGGCATAGTCCTGTCAGGCCTCAGGTGGTGGCAAGGCCCGCCGTATCCGTGCCGCATCGTGCGTCGGCGCCTTATCGTGAAGAGTTCCGGGACGGAAGCACGGTGGAGATGTTCGAAAGCGGCACTCCGGATCAGGTGATCCTGCGTTTCCCCTCGGAAGAAACCTACAGTGCGTTTCTTTTCGCCCTTGCCGGCAGCAAGATCCAGTTGGTGGACCAGCTCGACCGCCTGCGGGCCGTGCGCCTCGGCTACTCGGAATGGAATGATCTCTCCAACCTGTTGGACGGGGAAAACATCGTGGCCTTCGACTCGCTTCCCGCTGTTCCGGCACCGGGCTCCTCAGGAGGGACGCAACAGGGGCTTGTCGGCTTTGGTGAGTCTCTTCTCCCGTGGCTCGGGGTCCCTGCGGACCATGCCGGCTGGGGTGCCGGAGTGAAAATCGCCGTTCTGGACACAGGCATTGTCTCCCACCCGGCGCTGCCCGGCTATTCCCAGTCCATCGTGATCACTCCGTTCCCGGCGGACATTTCCAAGACAAACGGGCATGGCACCGCGGTGGCCTCGCTCATCGCGGGAAATGACCCGCTCGCGCAAGGGGTGGCCCCGGCTGCGGAGCTCATTTCCGTGCGCGTCAGCGATGATTACGGCAGGGCGGATTCCTTCGCACTCGCTGCGGGCATTCTGGCCGCAATCGATGCCGGCGCGCACATCATCAACATTTCGATGGGGACCACCGAAAACAATCCCCTGATTGAGGAAGCCGTGCTCTACGCACACAAGCAG
Source organism: Luteolibacter yonseiensis (assembly GCF_016595465.1). Taxonomy (NCBI): domain Bacteria; kingdom Pseudomonadati; phylum Verrucomicrobiota; class Verrucomicrobiia; order Verrucomicrobiales; family Verrucomicrobiaceae; genus Luteolibacter; species Luteolibacter yonseiensis. The sequence continues at coordinate 621,253 of NZ_JAENIK010000012.1, forward strand.
AACGTCCTCATCGTCGCTGCATCGGGGAATTCGGAGCGGTCCGAGGCCTGTTACCCCGCGGCCTATCCGACCGTCATCAGTGTTGGCGCGGTGGATGCGCGTGGAGAGCATCTGGATTTTTCCAACTATGGAACCTACCTCTCCATCACCGCTCCCGGTTACCTGATCGACGCGGCATGGCCTGGCAACCAATATCAGTCCATCGTTGGAACCTCCGCCAGCGCCCCTCTCGTCAGCGGAGCCATCGCCGCCACCATGTCGAACGGGCGCGGTATCACCATGACGGCCAGCCAGGCGGCGGAAATCGTCATGAACAATGCGGACGAGGCCGGAATACCCGGACCGGATTCCGAATATGGCAGCGGCATACTCAATCTCGGGCGCGTCATGAACCGAAACATCCCCGGCATCGTCGATGCGGCCATCACCAACCAACGGCTGGTAAGATCCGTTCGACCCGGTGTGAACGATGAAATCCAGGTGACCATCCAGAACCGTGGCACCTCGGTGCTGGTGAACACCCTGCTGGAAATCGACACCCGTTTCGGCAACCGGCGGTTCAACGCCACCATGATCGCCCCGGGGGCGATGCAGACATTCTCAATGCCGGTCCGTCTGGATGGATTGGCAGGGAACGAACCACTTCGGGTAAGCTCCAATCTCAGCCTTGGCAACGCCGGGCAGGACCTCACTCCGTTGAACAACCAGCGCGAGGACACGTTCTACGTGCGCTGAAACCGGGAAGACCGGGATCCGTCCGGACAGTGCTTGAAAGCTCGTTCCGGAAAGGATCCAACGGACGACCATCATTTGATCATGTTGAGTGAGGAAACCTTTTCCACGCCATCACGCTCGGAAACGGTGATGCTGAGTATTCCTGAGGAGGAATCCGCGGCAACCTCGGTGTGGGCTGAGTCATGTGCGGTGACCCGCCAGTTGGTGAACGCGTCGATGCTGCCACCATTCTCGCGGAATGATGTGGCAAACTGGGTGATGAACGCGTTCACGAGCTTTTCCTTCTCTATAGCGGAAGGAAGGGCGATGTATGAGGCACCCACATTCTCGCCGATGGACGTGAAGACGGGCCAGTCGATCTTTTCGGCAACGGAGGCATCCCCACGCGCCAGTGACTCGAAGGCGGACCTTGCAAAGGTGACATCGCCGGCAGTGGCGACTTCCGTCTTCACTTCAGACACCGTTCGTTTGGCTTCCCGGCAGTTGGCAAAAATCAGTGGAAGGGTCAGCAGTGGAATAAGGTAGGCCGTTTTCATGGTGCTGCCGGATTCGCAGAATGCATACCATTGCAAAAAGCATTGATATTTCAACGATTTAGGCAGAGTCGCATTTTGCATTATGCGCTGTGCGGGTGCATAATGCCTCATATTGTCATCAGTTTTCCTGCAGCCTTGCCGTGAAAAACCGGTCCGCGTGGCTGTTAGATACTGGCGATGTAGGGGTTGGAACTTGTCACAACAGCGCGGTCCGGGATGGTATGTTTGCTGCACAATCATCCACAGATTCCTTTTCGAATCCGCACTCAAACCCCCTTAATAAAATGATCACGAATCTAGAACAGCTTTACTTCAACCAGATTCACGACCTGTGCAGTGCGGAATCCCAGTTGCTAGGCGTCCTCCCCCAGATGGTCGCTTTCTCATCCCGCACGGAACTGCGTGATGCGTTCCGCCTTTGTCTGCGTGACAGCCGCACGCATTTTTCCAGTCTTGTCGAAATCCGGAAAGAGCATGGAATTTCACACGAAACCATGATTTGTGACGCGATGCGGGGCCTCGTCATTGAAACCAAAAAGCATCTCACCAAAACCGTCCCGGGCGAGGTGCGGGACGCGGTGCTGATCGCATCCGGCAACCGCATCGAACACTACGAAATGGCGAGCTATGGCGTTGCCAAGGCGTTCGCGGATTGTCTCGGATTCGACCGTGATTCGAAACTGTTGGCGGAGATGCTTCAAGATGTATGTGAGGCGGACAGCGCCATCACACGGATCGCCGCCGGTGGCATCTTCCTTACCGGAGCAAGGAGCGGCGCGTCCTTGGTCTGATGTGGGTGAAGTGATCCATGCCCACAGGTTCATCGCCAGTTATATCAATGATCCCGGGGTGCGGCTCCATAATGCTGACAAACTTGCCAACTTGGTAAAAACGCATTGCAGGACGCTGTTTCATCGGGTAGTGGGGAGAGTGGTAATAAACCAATTTTACTGATATGAAATTCAATCCGGAAAATCCTTCGCAGCTCGCGGAAAAGATCCTCGAAGCTGAAAACAAGTTGCACAACCTCGAGTTGGAAATCGCGGAAATCGGCCTGCCGGCGGGCCAGGAGCTGCTGAGGCGCCTGAACGCGCTGAAAGTCGAGGAGAACGCGCTGAAGCGGAACTTCGAGGAGTCGGTCCGCCGGGGTGAACCCGACTCCGTGAGGCTTGAGAAAATCGAAGCTCTGCTGGCCCATATCGAGCGGGAGGAGGACTCGATGGAACATGACGCCCATTTCCTGCATCAAGCCGCCCCCTCATCCATGGCGCTTGCGGTGGAAGCCAGTGTGCAAGTGGCGGATCTCCTGAGCCGTGGAGTAAAAAAGGTCATCGGGAACCACCATCCCCTGGGAGAATCGGTGTTTGTAAACCACACCCATGACAACCTGGCCAGCCAGTATGGGGTGGAGGATCATGATCACCCGGAAAAGGCTTCGAGACCACCCGGCGCGTCTTGAATCGGCGCAACGGAGTCCTGCCCGTGCGGCATCATGACGGGGAGTGCGGATCACGCTTGGCGAACGGCATTTCGTATGCATGACTTGCGGCTCCTTTTCCGGCATGAAAATTCTCAGCTACCAAGATTCCGGCTACGCGCCGTTTGTCCGTCGTCTCAACCGCCGCGCCCTGCCGGAGCCCGGGACCCGGGACCTTGTCAGCACGATTATCGCGGAGGTCGCCACAAAGGGGGACGAGGCCCTGTTCACCCTCACCAAACGCTTCGACGGCGCGATCCTCACGGCCAAGACGCTTTTTGTCAGTGACGCCGAATTCGCCGCGGCGGAAAAGGCCGTCACGCCCGAGACGAAGGTCGCGGTGGCGCGCAGCTTGAAGAACATCCACTCCTTCGCGAAACGCAGCCTGCGGAAGGATTGGTCCGCCAAGAACGCGGAAGGTGCAACAGTTGGCGAGAGATTCACTCCGTTTGACAGGGTGGGGGTTTACGTGCCAGGAGGCAAGGCCCCATTGGTCTCCACCGCCCTGATGACGGCCGGGTTCGCCCAGGCGGCGGGAGTTCCGGAGATCCTGGCTGCCACGCCCTGCGGACCGGACGGCTCCGTGAATCCGGCTCTTTTATACGCGCTCCAAGCGGCGGGAGTGACCGAGGCGATCAAGGTCGGCGGGGCCCAGGCAATCGCGGCCATGGCACTCGGCACGCGCACCATCCGCCCGGTGGATCGTGTTTTCGGCCCGGGCAACTCCTTTGTGGTCGAAGCCAAGCGGCAGCTCGTCGGCGCGGTTTCGATCGATCTCCTGCCAGGACCCAGCGAGATTCTCATTCTCTCCGACAAGACCGGAAACGCGGAGTTCATTGCCGCGGACATTCTCGCACAAGCCGAGCACGGCGGCGACAGCATTGTCGGCTTCGCCACCGATTCGAAGGCGTTGCTGGGCAAGGTGGTGAAGGCGATCGAAAAACAACTGCCCACCCTCAATCGTTCGAAATACATCCGGGAGGTTCTCAAGCGCGGAACCTTCCTGCTTCACGTGAAGTCCTTTGCGGAGGGTGTGTCCATCTGCAACGCCTTCGCCCCGGAGCACCTTTCGCTCATCACCGCGGAGGAGGACCGCTGGCTGCCGCTCATCCGCACCTGCGGAGCGATCTATCTGGGCAACGACTCTCCCGTTGCCGTCGGAGACTTCCTTGCGGGTCCCAGCCACACCCTGCCAACGGGGGGATCCGGCCGTTCATTCTCCGGCATCCGGGCGGACCAGTTCCAGCGCCGTACCAGCATCGTCCGTCTGGACAAGGAATCCGTCAGGAAATCGCTTCCGGTCGTGGAGGAATTTTCCCGCATCGAAGGCTTGGACGCCCACGGCAGATCCACAGCCATCCGGCTGGAAAAGTAAACGCGGCGGCGGGCGCTCACCTGCGGTCGAAATGGAACACCGGCGAATAGTCGTGCCGGTGGCCCCGGACTTCCTGACGGAGGATTTCAGCTGCGGTCACGCTGTAGGTGATGCCGTTTCCTCCGAAGCCGAGTGCGAAGAGGCATAGCGGGTGCTTCCGATAGGGCCCGATGAAAGCCAGCCCGTCATGGGTCTCGCCAAAGGTGCCCGCCCATGAATGGGAAATTTCCATTCCGCTTTCCGGAAACATCCCGTTGAACCGGTCCGCCAGCCGCGCGCTTTTCCTGGGAATGAGTTTGTCGCGGGCGGTGGCATTCCGGAATGGAACATCTTCCCCTCCCATGATCGCCCGGCCACCGGCCTCGGTCCGCAGGTAGAAATAGGGTCTCGCGGATTCCCACAGCAGACAGCTTTTCCACCACCGTTGGTATTCTTCCAGCGGTTCCGACGCCGCAGCGAAGGAACTTTGCAAATTCACGCAGGAGGCGGTATCAAACAAGGTCTGGGTCTGGTATCCCATCGCAACGATGACCCTCTTCGCCCGGATGGTGGAGGAGCGGTCGGTTCTGACAAGAACTCCGGATTTGTCGATGTCCAACCTCGTGACGCGGGTGCGGTCGAAAATCCTGCCGCCACGGCGCGCCACCGTTTTCAGCAGGCCGATCGTCAAGCGGTAGGCATCCACTTCCGCAGCCTGTGCCGAGCACAGCGCTCCGGGTCTTGAGAATCCGAGCAGGGATTTCACGTCGCTTTCGCCCCAGTCTTCGACTTCGATCCCGATGGCGCGTCTGGCCTCGCTTTCCTCCCTCAGGATCGGGACATGTCCCTTCACGGACGCCAGATAGACGCTTGGCTTCCGCGTGAAGGCACAGTCTTCCAGACCGAGAGAGCGGATTTTCTCTTCGAGAATGTCGATACTTTCGTAGCACGCCTGATAGGCCATGCGCGCGTGGTCAGGGCCATGCAGTTTGATGAGGTCGATGAGATGCGTGTCCACCTCATACTGCAGGAGGGCGGTGCTGGCGCTGGTGCTGCCATGGCCCACATCACACGCGTCCACGATGATGACATCATGGCCGTCCGCCGTGAGAGCCTCGGCAACGCATGCGCCGGTGATGCCCGCGCCCAGGACAATGATGTCGCACGATTGGTCCGAAGCGAGGGGTGGGAAGTCGGCGAGCAGGCCGTTTTTCAACGTCCAGAAGGGATGGTCCGAGGTGAGATCCATGGGTGGAGGGCCTTATGAAAAAACCACCACGGCAAGACCTGGCGAGGCCGGACCGGGTGGTGGTTGTGTTTGAGGTGGAGATTGGCTGTTTCAGCCGCCGATCTCGTCTTCCGGTTCATACCTGCGGGTTTCATCGGTTTGTCTGTTCTGGCAAAGCGAATAAACGCCGTAGGCAAGCACTCCGACCAGCAACGCCCCGCCGATCCAGCCGGCGGACTGACGGGGAGGATGTCCCCGGAAATCCCGCAGGCGCGAGGCCGCGTAGGCACCACCGGCAGCGAGCTGGCTCTTCGCCTGGTCAGCCAGTTCGCGTGCCCCGTTGGGGAGGGTCTTCTTGGTGGTGTGGGACAGCAGGCTGCCTACGTCCTCCCGGAGGTGGAAGATGTCGTCACGGACGCGGTTGAGCAGGTTGGAGGCCCTTCTGTCGTTGAATAAGGATGAATTCATGGTTCTGAGGAAACGGGTTGATGAGGAAATTGGTTCAAGGGGTCTTGCCACGGAGCGCACGCGCCAACGCGGAGACTACCAATAGGACGAGGAACACGAAGAACAGGATCTGTGCGATCGAGGATGCGGTTCCGGCGATGCCCCCGAAGCCGAGGATCCCGGCGATGAGAGCGAGTATGAGGAATGTGAGTGCCCAGCTTAACATGACTTTGATTTTCTATTGCCGGAGTGGATCTGAGGCTGGCGGTGACCCGGCTTGTCCCCGCCCGCCATGGTGTGAGAATTACGGATTCAAGACGGATTCGAAGGTGCGGATGGCTTCTTCAAGCTCGGTGGCCACGTCAGTGATGATGGCGGCATGGTTCGCATCCAGGTTTCCATGGGTGAGAACGTCGTGGATGGTTCGGGAAAGCTCCTTTTCGCCCCTCACGCACTCGGCCAGCACGGCTTTCAGCTCGTCGTCGGTCATGAGAGCCCGGGCCAGCATCCACCAACGGTGGAGCGTCGCTTCCGGACTGCTTTCGGAATCCACCTTTTCCCCTTGGTTCAGAATGAGGGTGGAAACGTGACGGACGATGAGTTGGCGCCGATCTGCGATTTCGAGAAATGCTTCGGCAAAGGAGGGAGATGATACCACCGCAGCCGCCTGTTGGTAGCCATGGTAGGAATCGATGTAACGGGTGAGAACGTGTTGTAACTCAGCGGCATCTTTGACCGGACGATCTTCAAGCGTAAGCATGAAAAGCTTTTCGCAGGAACGGTGCCAAGCCGTCGCGGACGGCTAACGCTATGATTATCAATAGGGTGACTATTTTATCACGTGCGCAGCGTGCCCATTGGCCGTGCAGATCGCTTCGATGTGTGCAAAATGCAATAAATCCTTGATTTCCCAAAAGCAAATCGGGGATTTCGGGCGATTTGCGCTATCTGCCTACCGCATGGAGCGGTTGCCTTAGCCCTGCCGTCGGGTTTCCAACAGACGCGTCGAAACAATTTGGTTCACCAGCTCCGTCACCTCATCAAGGGAACCTCCACACGGGATGACTTCGACAAATGGTTCTTCGCGAAGGCTGAGGAAAACATCCCGGCAGTGCTGGAGGTTCTCCCGTTTTTCGAATTCGTTCGCGACATCGCCGCGCGCACCGATGCGGAGGAGGGCCGCGTCCACATCCAGATCCATCACGAGAAGCAGATCCGGTACCGGGGCGAAGAGTTCGTTCCGCTTGCGGATTTCCTGCGGATCGAATCCCCGGGAACTCTGGTAGGCCATGGTGGAGAAATAGTAGCGGTCCAGGATCACGACTTTCCCCGCGGCCAGCGACGGTCTGATGAGTTCTTCCACATGTTCACGCCGGTCGTTGAGGAAATACTCGAGTTCCTCTTCGGGAGAAAGCCGTCCGGTGGCGGCGGACTCGCGGACTTTCCGGCCCCAGGGTCCGGCGGTGGGTTCGCGGCTGAGCACCACCTCGCGGCCCTGGGCGGTGAGCCAGGCGCCGAGACGTGCCACCTGGGTGGACTTGCCAGTACCATCGATCCCCTCGATGACGATGAAGAATCCGTCCGGCATGTCTTTACAGGTAGCGGGATTTGAGGTGGGCCAGATAAGCGTCCGTGGAAGGCGCGGTGCCGGTGGCGGAGCGGATCAGTTCCGCCGGATCGAGCGTGGCGCCATGGGCATGCACGGATTTTCCCAGCCAGTCCAACAACGGCAGGTAATGCGCCTTGCCAATGGCGTCGGCAATGGCCTGCTGTTTCCCTGCGGCGGCGAAGAGCTGGGCTGAATTGATGTTTCCGAGCGTATAGGTGGCGAAGTAGCCGAGCCCACCCATCGACCAGTGGATGTCCTGCAGGCAGCCGTGGCGGTCGTCCTCCGGCGCGAAGCCGAAGAGTTCGCGGAAGCTTTCGTTCCAAGCGGCGGGCACGTCCTTGACCGCGAGTTTGCCGCTGACCATGCGCCGCTCCAGCTCGAAACGCAGCAGGATGTGCAGGTCGTAGGTGGCCTCATCCGCCTCGACACGGATGGGAGAGAATTCGGCGCGCCAGAGGTAGCGGAGGAATTTTTCCAGCGGGAATCCGGCGAGTTGGGGGAAGGTGCCCTGTGCCACGGGATACCAATGCTCCCAGAACTCCCGCGAACGCCCGACGTGGTTTTCCCACAGCCGCGACTGGGACTCGTGGATGCCCAGCGAGACCGCGCTGCCGGATGGCAGTCCGAAGTCATCCTGAGGCAGTCCTTGTTCGTAAAGTCCGTGTCCCGCCTCGTGCAGGACGCCGAAGAGTGACGAGGTGAAATCCGACTCCATGTAGCGCGTGGTGAGGCGGATGTCCCTCGGTCCGAGGGTGGTGCAGAACGGGTGCGTCGTGGTGTCGATGCGACCCGCATCAAAATCGAATCCGATGGACGCGGCGATGCGCGCGTTGAAATGCTGCTGGGCGGCGACGGGATAAGGGCCGGGAGGCAGCGAGGGGGCGTGTGAAGCGGAATGCTCGACCGCTCCCGCAGAGATTTCCCGCAGGGAAGGCCGCATTTCGTCGAACAACCGGGCGACAGCGGCGGTGCTGGTTCCGCGTTCGTAGCCGTCCAGCAACGCGTCGTAGGGTTCGTCCGCGTATCCCCACAGATCCGCTTTTTCGCGGGCGATGCCGAGCAAGGTTTCCAAATGCGGGGCGAAGGTGGAGAAATCCGACCGCTCGCGGGCGTCCGCCCACGCGTGCTTCGCGAGCGAACTGGCCACCGAGTCACGGGCGACGAGTTCCACCGTCAGCTTCGTCGCGCGGTCGAACTCGCGGCGCATCTCCCGGAGATTGGCGGTTTTTTTGAAATCGGAGCCATCATCAGCCGCCTCGGCCTCTTCGAGATCCCTCCTCCATGCATCGGACGTGGAGAGTTCGTGGGCGCGTGAGGAGAGCCATGCGAGCTGATCCGCACGGTGCTTCGCGGCGGCTTCCGGCAGGTAGGTTTCCTGGTCCCAGCCGATGACGGCGGCGGACGAGTTGATGACCGCAAGCTCGCGGGCTTTTTCAAAAATCGGCATGCGGGGTTTCTGAATGAATCCCGCCGCGAGGCAAAGCCGGAAAATGGGGATTTGTGGGAAGACTTACGAGGAGCCACAGGTCATTCGACCCGGTTGCCTCCGCACGGCGTTACCGCAGGAACCGGCGGCGGACGTCTTCAGGGACGTTGTTCGCGGCGACCCATTGTTTCACTGCGGCAGCGTCCCGCTGCGACCATTCACCGAGCATGCGGTAATAGAGACGGCGTTGTTGGTCGGGATTCGCGACGCCTTGGATCCATGCGGCGGACTGCTCGGGAGCGCGGGTGTTGCAGCTCCAGACGAACTCCTCGACGACGTTGTCGTAGCCCGGTGTGCCTGCGAGCGTGGCGACCCATTTCGCGGTCTGGGTGATCTTGTTCATGTCGCCTGAGGACATGGCGGGGATGATGCCCCGGGCGGCCTCGCCCCGGGCTTCCGGTTGGAGGGATTTCAGCCAGAGGGCGGCCTCGTCAGGATCTTTCGAAGCGAGGGCCTGGGCGACGCCGCGGGCGGCGCGGATCTGGTCCTCGCCCGCGTTCATGGAAGCGAGCCATTTCGCGGCGTCCTCGGGATTTTTCTGGGCGAGCCGCTCGGCGATCATGGCGACGAATCCGCCCCGCAACGCATCGTCCTTGATGGTGGCGGGGTAGTTTTTCGCCGCATCGATGCCTTGGAGGAACAACGCGTCCGTGATCGCACCCGCGGCATATCCGCGCTCGTCGCTGCGTGGCATTTCCTCCGCGAGGCGGGTGGCGGAGGTCAGGTCGTTGCCTGCGATACCCCGGATGATGGAGGCCATGTAGGGATTCGGCCCCTCGCCGGTGAAGTTCGCCTTGGCCCATGCCTCGGCGGCGGCCGGGTCGTTGCCCGCCCAGGTTTCGAGAATGGTTCCGCGGCCGCGGCCTTCGCCGTTCTTACCGACGTATTCGAGCGCGGCAAGCGGGTCGAGCTTGGCCCATCCCTGCAGGATGAGGCCGAATTCGCCACGCGAATTGCCGAGATGGTCGAGATTGCGGAATTGTTCCGCGACGGCGGCGAACTGGTCAGGGCCGAGCTTTTCGATCATATCCATCAACGCGCGCTGGCGGGAAAAGGCATCCGTCATCTTCACAATCCCGCCGAGCTGCTCGACGGGGTCGATTCTGGGCCTGCCCGAGGGACCGCGGTCGGAATCGCGAGTTTTTCCCTCGCGGTCGGTTTCGGCACTCCCGGATGATCCATCAGCACCGCGGGATGAGGAACGGGTGGAAAGAGCGGCTGTCCCACCACCTGTTCCGTCAGCGCCGGTCTCGCGAAAACTGTTCGCGATCATGGCTGCCGCGATGCCTACGGAAAACACGGCTCCGTGGGTGAAGATGAGGTTAGAGCGGTTCATGACAGGAGTTACGGAGTAGGGGATGCGGATGTTTCACTTCACGGCGGTCACCATGATAGCGTGTTCGGCGGGTTGTTTTGCTTCGGAAATCGCTTTTTCCAACGGTGTCCGGGCTTTCTCCGTGAGCGCGAAGGCAGCCTCGGCATCCGCAGCACCTTCCGGACCATGGATGATGCTCTTGATCTGGCGTGTCTCATATTCCTGCTTTTTGGAAACGGCGTCCCAGATTTTTTTAAACACCGGAACCAGCGGATTGTTGTCGAAGTCCTTGGCGAGGTTCACCCCGGCGGCGAGGTCCTTGGCGGTGTAAGTGCGGCTCTGGTCTCCCCAGGTCACGGTGTATGACTCGGCTTTGGGGGAGGTGACACGGAAGAGAAAACGGTTCAGCTCGTCATCGAAGGGCACCAGCGCCATGCCCGCGCGGATGGAATCGTCTTTATCCGTCGCTCCCGGCCCGGGGCAGAAGGGCAGGCGGGTGCTGCGGAGGGTGATCTTCCCCCCGATGGAGGTGAGGACCTCGTGACCGTTCGCGGCGGTGGCTTTGCCGCTGGTTTCGTCGTAGCTCACGGCGCCGAGGTTTCCATCGACGCCCAGTCCCTTGAGAAATCCGTAGGCCATGATGACCTGTCCGGCCCACGCCGGGTGGACGCCGTCTTTTCCTGCGACCTTGAAGTCCGGGCCGAACTGTTTTTCCGCGTTGAAATCAGCGAGCAGCATGGGACGGTAGAGATCCGCGAAAGCGGCGTTCTTCGCCTTGGCGATTTCCACGTTGATGTTCCGGAAGCGGGAAAGGCTCAGGTTCAGGTCCTGCTGGGTGCCGGCGGCGGATTTCACCCAGTGTGGCACGGAGTCGATGATTCCGGGCGAGCCGATCACCACGCGGCAGCCGGATTCCTGGAAGACGGTGACGATGGCCGTCTGGTTCTTCCGGTATTCCGCGGCAATCCCGTCCTCGTAGGGGACGTAGCGGAAGTCGTTCATCCCATAGCAGGTCGTGGCCACGGTGGGCTTGAAGCGCAGCACGTCGTTTTTCATGCGCCCGAGGAAGCCACCCGCCTGCTCGCCGCTCCAGCCATACTGGCGGCAGGTGATTTCCAACTCCGGGTAGCTGGCGGTCAGGTAGGATTCGAGCAGGACCGAGTAGAGTTTCTGCTCGGTGATGGAGTCGCCGCAGATGGCGATGCGATCGCCTTTTTTCAGGAAAGGGGAAGCGGTATCCGGAGCCGGTTCCAGCACGTAGGCGGAAAGCTCCGCAGGCAGCGGAGGCAGTTCCCGGGCGGTGAGGGGCAGGACGGAAACAAACGGCAGTAACCAGGCGGCGCGGATCATGTGGCGTAAACGATCCCGGCCCCGCTCATTTTACAAGTGAATCGTGCGGAAGGCGTTTTATTCCTCCGTCATTTCGATATTCAATCGAAGAACTCGAGTTGCTCGACCTCCTGCGGGTCAGTGAAGCGCACGCCGACCCCGAGGAGTCTCACCGCCCGGGCGTTTCCGCGTTTCCAGGCTTCAGCGAGGAGGTCTTCGAAAACCGAAATGTCCACCACGTGCCCGGCGCGTTCGGCGGTGGTGCGGTCGAAGTCCGCGAATTTCATTTTCACCACCAACGAACGGATGGTGCGGTCCGAGTGGGACTTCGCGAGATCTTCCAGCAGTCCCTCGATCATGCCACGCATCGGCGGGATGAGGGCTGGCAGCGTGGTGATGTTTTCGGAAAAGGTCGTCTCGCTGCTCACCGATTTCCGGGTGCGGTCGGGCGTGACGGCGCGGTCGTCCATCCCCCGGCACAGGTGCCACAGCTCGATGCCCCATTTCCCGAAACGCTGGGAAAGCTCGATCTGGTCGAGCTTCTGCAGGTCCCCGCATGTTTCGATGCCGAGCACGGTGAGTTTCTCACGCATCTTTTTCCCCACGCCCCAGATACGTCCGACGGGCAGCTTTTCGAGAAACGCCGGGATCTCCTCCTCGGTCACCTGTTTCTGACCGTTCGGCTTGTGCCAGTCGGAGGCGATCTTGGCGATGAGTTTGTTGGGAGCGATCCCGGCGGAGGCGGTGAGTCCGGTTTCTTCAAAAATCTGAGCGCGGATCTCACGGGCCACCGCGGCACCGTTGGACTCCAGGTGCGAGACATCGAGGTAGGCCTCGTCCAGCGAGAGCGGCTCGATGAGGTCGGTGAACCGTCCGAAAATGGCACGGATCCGGGAGCTGACCGAGCGGTAAAGATCGAACCTCACCGGCACGAGGATGAGCTGCGGACAAAGTTCGAGCGCCTTGAAGACAGGCATCGCGGAGCGGCAGCCGTATTTGCGGGCCTCGTAGTTCGCCGTGGTCAGCACGCCGCGCCGCTCGCCACCGCCCACGCCCACGGGCTTGCCGCGCAAGGCGGGGTTCTCCCGTTCCTCGATGGCGGCGTAGAAGCAGTCCATGTCGATGTGGATGATTTTTCTCAAGCGGCGGGCACAGTGTCGGCTGCGGAGGCGGGATGCGCCACAGCAAATCCGGGAACCCCGGGATTTTCAACGCGGCTGCGGCGGTGTCGCGATACGCCGGGGGGACGCATGCGGGGACTGTCATTTCGGAGTGGAGAAAACGGCGGGTGCGGTCATGTTTGAGGCACGATGAACTTGCCGATCACTGGAGGATGCATTTGCGGGGCGGTGCGATACGAGAGCACGGCGGAACCGGTGCTGATGTTGAAATGCCACTGTCGCGACTGCCAGCGGATCACGGGCGGACCTTATGTGCCTGTGGTTGTTTTCCCCTATCCGGCGTTCCGGCTGACACAGGGAGAGGTCCGGCGGCATTCCACCGCGACCGAGGGTGGAGGACATAATGTGCGCGGGTTTTGTCCGGAGTGCGGTTCCCGGCTGACGGGCGCGGAAAATGCGGAACGGGGCATCATCGGCGTGGTGGCGTCGAGTCTCGACGATCCGGCCATTTTCCAGCCGAAGTTCGAGATATACGTGGAAGATGCCCAGCCGTGGGATTTCATGGACTCCTCGACGCGCAAATTTTCCGGACATTTTTCGAAAAAGCCGGAGGCCGACACTCCATGAGCTTGTTGACCTATCCCGAAATCTTCAGCAGTCTTGGTGAGGATTTTGGAGAATCCGCGAAAAAATGCAGTCATCCCTTCCCGAACAGATCGAATCCGAACGTCTCGTCATCCGGGTGGCACGACCGGGAGATGGGGCGGTCTTCAACGCCGCCATTCTCGGATCGCTTGAAAGTCTCGCGCCGTGGCTGGCCTGGGTCACTCCACCGCCCACCCTCGAACAGTCGGAAAATTCCTGTCGCCAGGCTCATGCGAGATTTCTGCTGAACGAGGATCTGATGGCATTCTTTTTCCTCAAGGTGGACGGTTCCCTTGTCGGAGGCAGCGGTCTGCACGATGCGGACTGGGATCTCAGGCATTTCGAAATGGGATACTGGGGGAATTCGAAATACGCGGGACTTGGACTGATGACGGAAGGGGTTTCGGCACTGGCTGGCCACGCGCTGGGATCCTTGGGTGCCTCACGGGTTTTCCTCACCACCGATGACAGGAACGTGGCGAGCTGGAAACTGGCGGAAAGGGTGGGATTCGAACTGGAGGGCACCATGAGAAACGAACGCAGGAACCTCGCGGGTGCGCTGCGGAACACACGGGTCTATTCCAGGATACCTTCGAATGTTTGATGACAAAAATCCCACTTCGGGCATTGATGGTCGATCGGGAACTCCCCGTCTGGCATCAAGGGTCATTCTTATCGACGAGCGAAGCCGCGTGCTTTTCTGCCGGGGAGTCGAACCCGTCACAGGAGCGGTTTTCTGGGTGATGCCCGGTGGTGGTCTGGAAGCGGGGGAGACGTTTGAAGACGCGGCCCGTCGGGAGGTCCGTGAGGAGACCGGTCTGGTGGTGTCGCCCGGGTCTTGCGTATGGCACCGGCGTCACCGGCATGTGTGGGATGGGAAGGAGATCGACCAGTTTGAGAAATTTTTTGTGGTGCGGGTGGGATACAAGGAGATCCGCGGGGATAAACCGGATGGATATGTGAAGGAATACCGCTGGTGGGGTGTGGAGGAGATGATGGAATCCGGACAGGATTTCGTGCCGCGCAGGGCCATGGAACTGCTGCCGGGAGTTCTGACAGGAGGATCAAACCTTGAGATCGTGGATTGCGGGGTTTGACCAGATGGTATTTCAGCCAGACCGGTGCGGGGGCTGTGTTCTGCCACCGAGCTTTATAATAGAAATGCGCCGGACGTCGTGTCCGGCGCATTTTGGTTTCAGGATGAAGCCAATCCTTGTGGATCAGATCTGGAAGCTGTCGTCCGCAGGGGTCGCGCCGATGGAGATCTGGACCTCGCCGTTCGCGGAGAGGTGGGTGAGGCAGTGGTAGACATCCTCGGGATCCGCATCGATCTCGGTGGCGATTTCCCCGGCGGTCTTGGCCCATGAGGTGATGTGGCCGCGCACCTTGTTGAGTGTGTCGATGAAGGCTCCGGCGGCTTTTTTACCCGCTTCCACACCGGGCTGGTGGTAGGCGTTGATGTTCACCAGCGAGGCATAGAACGATACGGTGCGCTCGAAGAGGGCGATGAGCAGGCCGAGCTGGAACGGAGTGACCTCCGGAATGGAAATGGTGAGGGACTTGCGGCCGGACTCGTGGAGAGCCTTGCGGGTGCCGCGGAGGAAACCCTGGAGGTAGTCGGCGGTGGTGGTGCCGGGATCGACCTCGATGCTGTTTCCGGAGCGGCCCTTGCGGACTTCGATGAAGGTGGCGAAGAAGTTGTTCACCCCGTCGCGGAGCTGTTGGACGTAGGCGTGCTGGTCGGTGGAACCCTTGTTTCCATAAACGGCGATGCCCTGGTTCACCGGGTTGCCGTCGAGGTCCAGTTCCTTGCCGAGCGACTCCATGACGAGCTGCTGCAGGTATTTTGAAAAGAGGACGAGCGAGTCCTTGTAGGGCAGGACGACCATATCCTTTTCACCCTTGCCGTTGGTGGCGCTGTACCAGGCGATCGCGAGCTGCATGGAGGCGTTCTTCGCGGCCTCTGTCTTGCGGGTCTCCACGTCCATCGCGGCGGCGCCTGCGAGCAGCGCATCGATGTCGAGGCCTTGCAAGGCGGCAGGCACGAGGCCCACGGTGGAGAGCACGGAGGTGCGCCCGCCGACCCAGTCTTCCATCGGGAAGCGGGCGATGAAATTCTGTTGCGCGGCGTATTGGTCGAGTTTGGAGCCGGTCCCGGTGACGGCCACGGCGTGGCGGCCGAAGTCGAGGCCCGCCGCTTCATACGCGGCCTTTGCCTCCAGCATGCCATTCCGCGTTTCGGCGGTGCCGCCGGATTTGGAAATGACCAGGACGAGGGTTTTGTCGAGTCCCGTGTGGGAGAGCCGGGCGATCACCGTGTCCATGCCGGCGGGGTCCGTGTTGTCGAAGAAATGCAGCGCGAGCCGGGCGTTCTGGCCGATGGCTTCGGTGACGAGCTGGGGACCGAGGGCCGAACCGCCGATGCCGATGAGCAGGACCTGTTGGAAATTTCCGCCCGTCGGAGAGGAGACCGCGCCGGTGTGGACCTTTTCCGCGAAGCGCTTGAGGTTTTCCAACGGCTCGGTGATGGAACGGCGCACTTCTTCATTTGGGGCCAGGGCGGCGTTCCGGAGCCAGTAGTGACCGACCATGCGACCTTCGTCCGGGTTGACAATTTGTCCGGCCTCAAGCGCGGCCATGTCGGTGAACGCCTTGTCGATCTTCGGCTGGAGCGAGGCGACCAGCCCGGGCGCGATGTCCATGAGCGAGAGGTCGAGGGAGAAGCCGTGTTGCGGGTATCGGACGAGACTTTGGTTGTAGGATTGCCAGGACATGTTGCGGTGGTTTTAGGAAAAATGGACGGTGCGGATCAACCCGCGAAACGGGTGGGCGGATGAAAAACGAGGGACCGGGGGATTAGCAGGGTTAATAGGTGATGATGGAATTCACAGTGTGGCGAGCGAGTTTTTCGCGGCCATTGAGGAAGCCCAGCTCGATCAGCACCGAGATGCCGACAAGGTCCGCGCCGAGCGTTTCTAGCAACTCCACCGCGGCCGCAGCCGTGCCTCCGGTGGCGAGCAGGTCGTCCACCATCAGGATCGTCTCACCGGGGCGGATGGCGTCCTGGTGGAGTTCCACGACGTTCTCGCCATATTCCAACGAGTAGGAGGCTTCGTGGGTCTTCCACGGAAGCTTGCCTTTTTTCCGCACCGGAATGAATCCCGCGCCGAGCCGGTCCGCGACCGCCGCCGCGAAGATAAAACCACGTGCGTCGATGCCGACGACCTTGTCGATCCTCACCCCGCCGGTGGTGTCGCAAAGCAGTGAGATGGCCTCGTGGAAAAGCTTCCCATCCGCCAGCACCGGGGTGATGTCCTTGAAAATGATCCCGGGCTTGGGAAAATCGACCACATCACGGATGGCGGAGCGGAGGGCGGCGGACATGGAGGGAAGGCTAGACCGGTGCCGGGACGAATGAAACGGCAAAAACGGGGTAGGCGGATTCTTTGTGGAAACGACTGGTCTGATTCCGGTAGAACACAGGCTTCTGTCGGATCCGGCCGATTAAACCACCCATACTGCCGTCAGCTGTCACGGACCATACAAAAGTGTCATGTCGCGCGGAGCATCATTTCACATCATAGCCCGTGAGATCCGGCTTGAAGAGCGCGTCATCCAACCTGCCGTTGAACTTCACATTCTGGAAAACGGTTCGCAGACGGGACTTGTCCTGGAGCTCCATCTCCATCGCGCGGAGTTCGTTTTTCACGGGATCGATATCGAGAAAGATCCAAGGGATCTGTGACCGGGTTTTCCGGTCCTTCGGCTTGAGCGTGTATTGATGGATGCCCAAGGTCACACGGGATTCGATGATTTCAAAGGTCTGCTGGAAATTCTCCACCGTGTCGAACGCCCTGCCCGAGAGGAGTGAAAACCGGGCGGCCTGTGGCGAGTTGACTCCGGTCCTGCGGGCGGTTTTCGCGGCGGTGTCGACGAGGGTGAAGGTCTCTCCATCCGAAACGGCGAGTGTCTCCACCGGATCTCCCAACTGCCAGCGAACCTTGTCGGGTTTCGCGAATGAGATCCTGCCCTTGGTGGACACAGGGTTCTTGAGCGCGGGAAGTTTCCGCTCCTGGACGAAATCGGCATCCAGGGTGGTGATGGTGGCCTGCCGTTTCAACCAGGTTTCGAGCGGGCCGTTGTCCGCACGGGTCGTGGCGAGCAGGAGCAGGGAGATAAAGGGGATGAGGAGGCGCATGGTGGTTTTACGGATTCTTGCCGAGCAACATGCCGGCGGATTGCTGGTTGGCACCGGTGGCGGCGACAATGGCATTTTGAAACAGGCCGGATTCCAGGGCACTGACCGCCGCCACGGTCTGGAGAGCCGCGGAAATTCCCATGCCTTCTCCGAGGAGCATTCTCGGCGACCAGCGCGGACCTTGCCAGTCTTCCCACGCGACGGCATCCGGGCGATCGTAGCGCGGAATTCCCGCGCGCCCATCCACCAGCAGGGTTTTTCCATCATCGTCGGCACCAAGCCTGCGGCGGATCTCACAGGCCGCCTGCTCCCTGCCGGCACCCGCGAGGGAAACCGGATCAGGCAATCGCAGCAGTTCCACCGGGCCGCACGAGGCTTCGAGATAAACGGCCGCCCCACCTTCCGCCGGCAGATAATTTCTCGAGTAGTGGAGAAGGCCTTCCGAACTCAGCCAGTCGATTTCTTCACTGGCAACCACGAGGCAGCCGTCCACATCTCCGCGCACGATCCATTCGACGGCAAGATCGATCCCGCTCAGGAAACCGGTGCTGTCGCTGATGAGTGTGTCGTTCGGGGACACGCTGCCGATGAGGGCTGAGAGGTGACTGGAGGGGGCGTTGAAAACGGTCTCAGGGAAAAGAATGGGACTGGCCAGCGAGGGATCGGCGAGAGCCTCCGCGAAAAAGCGGTTCGAGTAATTCACGCAGCCGTTCGTCAGGGTGCAGATGACTCCGACGCGCAGATTTCCAGCAGCGACTTCCGCCAGGCGGTTTTCACCCAAGGCTTCCATTGCAGCGGCAGCGGCGAATTTCGAGATCGGACTGGTCCGGCGAAGGCGGGCGAACTTCGGAGTGGTCGCTCCCTCCGCCGGGACACGCAGGACAGGTGTCCGGATGATCTCATCCCCCACCGCGCGCTCCAGAAAGGAAGGCACCGGCTTTTCCCCGGCTTCAAGAAGCCGCATCATGGCAGCGACACCCCAGCCCGCGGGCGATACGGCACCACAACCGGTGATGGAAAGGGGAGTTCTCATGAGATTTCACCCTCCTTGCCGAAAACCAGCGTCGCATTCGCCCCACCGAAGCCGAACGAGTTCGTGAGCACCCGCCGCAAGGTGGCCTCGCGCGGGGTCTTTACCAGATCGAAGGTGCAAACCGCGTCCGCTTCCCGCACGTTCAGGCTCGCGGGCAGGAACTGGCCCTCCATCGCCAGCAGGCAGATGACAGACTCCACCGCACCCGCACCGCCCAGAAGGTGGCCGATGGCGGACTTGGTCGAGCTGACACGGATCTTCTCCACCAGGTCGCCCGCCCAGCGTTGGATCGCATTTCCTTCGGCGATGTCATTGAGCGGCGTTCCAGTGCCGTGGGAATTGATGTAGTCGATTTGTCCGGGGGAGATCCCTGCCATGGAGCAGGCGGCTTGCATCGTCACGAGCGCGGTATCTCCCATGGGGTGGGGCTGGGTGAGATGGTGGACATCGGTGGCCGCTCCGTAGCCGAGGATCTCAGCGATCACCCTGGCACCACGCGCTTTCGCGGATCCGGCCGACTCCACAACGACAAACCCCGCGCCCTCACCCAAGGCAAGACCATCGCGTGCGGCATCAAAAGGACGGGGGATCCCTGAGGGACTGAGAGCCTGCAGGGCGTCGAATCCGGAAAAAACCAACTGGCACAGCGCGTCGTAACCGCCCGCCAGCACACGATCCGCCCGTCCGGATCTCACCAGATGGAATGCCTGGCCAATGGCGTTCGCTCCGGAGGCGCATGCGTTCGAAACGATGCGGAGAGGCCCCGTCACTCCCAGCTGGCGCGCCATGTCGGTCATCTGCCGCTGTGCCTGGTAGAGCTCCACGCGGCGGAGCTGCGCGGCGCGCCGGACGGGGGAGGCTAGGGCTTGTTTGAAATACTCCTCTCCCACAGGCATCGCGGCGGCGGAGGTTCCGACCACCAGCGGCATTTCCCCTCCTGACAGCCCCGCATCGGCCAGTGCCTCGCGGGCGGCGATCCATGCGAGCCGGGTGCCGCGGTCCATGCGTGACCACGCCTTGCCGGAAATCCCGCCATCCGGTGCCGCGTCCGGCAGATCAACCTGGCCCGCCGTGGCAACACGTTGCCGCGAGACATCGAAAATCGTCACCGGAGAAAACGCCATGCGCCCGGCACGGAAACCGATGGTGTTTTCCTCCGCCCCATACCCCATGGGGGAGAGGATGCCGAGACCGCTCACCACCACGGAGCGCGGTCGGGAGGGCGGTGGGGCGTCGGAGAAATAGGCCACGGGAAAAATGAATCGCAGTTAAGGCTCGTCAGACAGGGCCACTGCTAGCTAGGCACGCACGCACACCTTGTCAAATGCCGTATCACCGCTGGCTAGAAACCTCCCGCCGCTTCGCTTCCCGTCCCGCCATCTACGAGGGCGGCAATGTGCTGACTTTTTCCGACCTGGCGGCGCTGGTCGAATCCGCGCCACCTGCCAACGGCCCGGTCATCGCACGTAGCGGAGAGATGGACTTTTTTGTCGGGATCCTCCGGGCGTGGCGTGATGGTCAGGCGGTCATCCCGGTGGAGCGTGACGCCCCGGAACCGATGTTGAATGGAGAAATTCCCGAGGAAACATGTCTCGTGAAATACACGCCCGGAGCCAGCGGCATCCCGCGCGGGATTTTTCTCAACGCCTCGCAAGTGATCGCGGACGGAGATCGTCTGCATGCGGCCATGGGACTCTCACCCGAAGTGCCGAACCTGTCCGTCATCTCCCTGGCGCATTCGTATGGATTTTCGAATGTGGTGTTGCCCATGATCCTTCACGGCGTGCCCATCCATATCGCTCCCGTGCCATTTCCCAGGGTGATTGAGGAGATTTTCAAACGACACACCGCCCTCGTCCTGCCCGCCGTCCCCTCGATGTGGCGGGCATGGCATCGCGCCGGGATCTTGAGAGGAGCGCCGATCACGCTCGCATTGTCCGCTGGCGCACCGCTGCCGCTCGCGTTGGAAAACGAGGTGTTCTCTTCCTCAGGATTGAAGATCCGGAATTTCTACGGTGCCAGCGAATGCGGTGGAATATCGCTGGACCTGTCCGACAAACCGCGCGAATCGGCGACCGACGTCGGAACCCCGTTGCCGGGCGTCTCGGTGGAGGTCGGCAGGGACGGACGCCTGCTCGTGAAAAGCAGCGGCGTCGCGATTGGCTACGATTCACATCGCGAGGATGACTTGTTGGAAAATGGCAGCTATCTCACTCGGGATCTCGGTTTCCTTGACCCATCAGACAGGCTCCATCTGACAGGCACCCTCGGTGGAGCCATCAATGTGGCGGGTCGCAAGGTCAGTCCGGCGAAGGTGGAGGCCGCGATCTTGTCCACGGGCCTCGTGCGGCGGGTGAAGGTCCATGGGGTCGCAAGCAACGATCCCGAGCGCAATGCGGAAATCGCCGCAGAGGTGGAGGTGATGGAAAATGTCACCCTCTATCAGCTCAAGTCCGCATCCTCGGAAAAGTTGCAGACGTGGGAACTGCCGAGACAGTGGGTGGTGAGGGGGTGAGTGCGGCAATGCGTCAAATTCGGGTGGTTATATCAAACTCTCCACCAGCAGCTCGGATAAAACTCTCCTGATCGTGGAGGAGGTGCCGAACGATTGTTGTCCGTGTAAGAATTCGATCCTCATCAGAGGCGTGGATGACGAACCGGTTCATGAATACCTGGATATGTTTGAGTTCCTTCTTAACAGACGGCATTAATGAAGGACATCATAAAGCCACGGAAACGTCCGATGCTTCCGGGGTGATCACGGAGAATCTTCCTGCCGTAAAACCTCCGCTTGGAGCATCCACGGGGTTTCGGCTTCTCCTTGGGTCGCGGCACTTCCCAACTGTGTTTTTCCTCCGTTCCAGACGATGCCGGTTGTCTTGAAAACATTCTGCGGGCAGCCATGGCGCATCTCGAGATTCACCTCGATAATACCTTCTCCCTCTCCCAGAACGGCATCTGTTTCGAGGGAATTCAGGATCTCTCCTTTGTGGTTCGCTTGCGAGATCAACCCCTTCCCATTACTTATCACGGCGACGGACAACTCGTCCTGTCCGGTGATGGTGACAGCGAGATTCGGTGGATCGAGATGACATCCCATGAAAAGCATGTCCAGTTTTCCAAAGAGCTCCTCATCCGTCGCCAGGATGTGAAGCTGGTCGCATAACGGATCGTAAGAGATTCTTTCACCAGGCTTGAGTGCCAAGCCCGCGAACAATCCGCTGACGTCCCACAAGGGGCGGCCGCTTGCCGCGATTGTTCCGGTTGCCAGATCCACCAATGGGAAATGAAACCTTGGCTTGCGAAAGAAGCCTTCCGGGGGCCTCTCCGCGAAAGGGTCCGCATCGTCCGTCGATTTGTCCGGGGACATTTCGTAAAGAATCTCCGGAGAAATGAGGATCGATTCGAACCAGCCTTCAGCGGACTTGTTCCGGGCCACAAGTGCTCGATCAAGGGGCTTGGCCTCCCCGTTTCTTTCCTCGGAAATCCCGGTTTCCAGAATCTGTCCATCCGGTCGCAAAAGTTGGAAGGTGGCTCTGACTTCGAAGCCCCGCCCGTCGCGAATGCTGCGTCCCAACCGCACGGCACGATTGGCATGCGACCTGACCGCCGTCTGGATCTTCAGGGTTTCATCGCCCTTGGTCAGACTCAGTTGAAATCTGGTGCTGAAGCGAATCTCCTCGTCGACATGCCATTCGTTGATATGAGGGACAGCTTCGAAATCAATGTTCCATGGTCCGCTCGTTTGTTTCAGCGTGACCGGCTTGCCATTGCGGGCGACGACGGAAAACGAACAGGCAGGGCGTGCATCCTTCGTCGCTTGTTTGCCTTCAGCCAATTCGAACACGTCCACAATCACCTTCGCCGACGAGAGGACTTCCCCCATCCGGACCGTGTCGGCGAACATGTAGATGGCCTGCCAGGGACCCTTGCTCACGATCAGTCCGGACGTCTCGTTCCAAATCAGCCAGTCGAGCTTTGTATCCGGCTTGTCCTTTACGGCTGGGACAGGTGGTGTGATATCGTGGAGAATGTCACCTTGGCTGAAGAAGACCGATGGCTCGGGCGGAGCGTCGAGTTTTCGTTTCGGGCCGCCTTCCTGATAGCCTGCGAGGGGGTAGTTCCAGGCGATGATGCTGTTTGAATGCGCGGCGGCGATGGCCAGCAGCCACAGGATGAAAACTCTCAAGCGCATCCTCCCATTCACGATAAAAAGACGGACCCGACAAGCAGTGAATCGTTCACATCAGGGGGGAAGGAGTGCCGCAGTTCCAGCACTCGGTGTAAACACCATCGACAGTCTCTCCGCAGTTCGCGCATTTCCACTCTGGAACGGTCGGTGAGGCCGCGTCCTTTTCCCGGTAATCCCTGATGATCGATAGCGCGCGGTTTTCCTCGCGGTTGTTGAGAACCCATAGCTCCGGATAAACCTGAGTGTAAGGCACCTCTCCGGCGATCCCGGACGCACCCGCGTTACGAAGTTCCGTCCGGATGCCTTCGGACTCAAGGAGGCTCTGCATGTGGCCGACAATGGTGAAGTCGATGTTTTCGAAGACAAGACGCATGGATGCTGGTGTTGGACTGTTTCGGGTCGCTGGTGCGGAGCCATGCGCGTGATGGAGCCTGGGTGACGGAACCCGTTCATGAAAGATACAGCACTCCCGACAAAAGCAAGGCCGTGGCTGCGACCGTCAACGCGATCCAGATCTTCAGAAACAAGGTAAATCCGTCAGATTGCAGCTTTGCCAGCGAAGGCGGGCCCATGATCGCAGGCCCGGCGCGGTTACGCCGTCACCGCGCCACGGTCATCACTCAGTCCGCTCTTTTCGATGAAGTAGTCATACCCACCGGTGTAGCGGGTGACGAGGGCTCCTTTCTCGGGGTTCTTTTCGTTCCGTGTGATGTGCAGGGTAGTCTCCGCGAGCGTGCGGATGAAGTGCACGTCGTGGGAAATGAAGACGAGCGTGCCCTCGTAGTTTTTCAACGCGGCGACAAGCGAGTCGATGGAGAGGATGTCAAGGTGGGTCGTCGGCTCGTCCATGAGGAGGAGGTTCGGTGGATCGACAAGAAACTTGACGAGGTTGAGGCGGGACTTCTCCCCCCCGGAGAGCACGCCGCAGCGTTTTTCCACATCCGCGCGGCGGAAGAGGAAGGTGCCGAGAATGGCGCGGGCGTCTTCCTCGCGCAGGGTGGTGCAGGCGCCCATGACCTCTTCGAGCACCGTGTTGTACTCGTTGAGGGCTTCCGCACGGTGCTGGCTGTAGTAGCCGATCTTGGTGGCATAGCCTGGTTCGCGCTTGCCTTCGTTGATCTGGATTTCTCCGGCGAGGATCTTGAGCAGGGTGGTCTTGCCGGCACCGTTCGGACCGACGAGCACGATCTTGTCGTTGCGCTCGATGGTGAGGTCCAGGTCCTTGTAAATGCGCTTCTCGCCATAGCTCTGGCCCATCTGGGTGAGTTCCATGACCTTTTGGTTGGATCGCGGTGGCTGCGGGAAGGAAAATTTGAACGGCTTGCGCGGGGTGCGCGGCTTTTCGATGCGTTCGATTTTTTCCACCAGCTTGATCCGGGACTGGACCTGCGCGGCCTTGGAACCGACCTGGCGGAAGCGTTCGATGAATTCCTGGTGCGCCTCGATCTCCTTGTTCTGGTTGCGGTAGGCCTGGACCTGGAGTTCGTAGCGTTTGTCGCGCTGGTCAAGGAAAGCGCTGTAATTTCCGGTGTAGGAAATGAGCGCGGCCGCATCGGGATCGATCTCGATGACAGTCTCGATGATGGAGTCCATGAAGTCCCGGTCGTGGGAGATCATGAGGATCGCGCCGGAGTAGTTCAGCAGATAGCGCTGGAGCCAGAGCAGGGAAAGCAGGTCCAGGTGATTGGTCGGCTCGTCGAGCATCAGGAGATCCGGCTCCATCACCAGCAGACGGGCGAGGTGGGCGCGCATCACCCAGCCGCCGGAGTATTCGCGGGCGGGTTTGTTGAAGTCCTCCTGCTTGAAGCCGAGGCCGGAAAGGATCTTTTTTGCCTTCGGCTCAAGCTGGTAGCCGTTCAGCGCGGTGAACTGGTCCTGCGCGTGTGCGAACTCCGGGGTGGAGAGATCACCGGACTTTTCTCCCTCGCGGATGGTGCGGAGGAGTCCTATCATCTCCGGAGTGATGCCGATGGCGATTTCCAAAATGGTTTCATCCGTCGGCTCGCCCGCTTCCTGAGGCAGATAGCCGGTGATGGCATACTCATCACGCTCGATTTTCCCTTCGTCCGGTTGGTCCTCGTCGAGGATCATGCGGAAAAGCGTGGACTTGCCAGCGCCGTTCGGACCGACGAGGGCGACGCGCTCGCCCCAGTTGATGGACATTTCCGCTTCGCGGAGCAGCGTGCGGCCGCCGAGAGTTTTGGTGAGCTTGTGAATAGTGAGCACGCGGGGGATGTAAATCACGCGCGGGCGGTGGGCAAGGATTTCGGCAATCTGCCGGAATTGATTAGGAAAAGTGAACTAATCCACAGCTATTGACCTTGACGGATCGGGCTGCGGACGGGCTTTATTGCGCAACCTCAATCACCGCATGCGATTTCCTACCAACTCTTCATTTCTCATGCCGCGTGGCGTGGGGCAGTTCGCCGCTCTGACATCGCTCTCCGTCCTTGCTCTCGCAGGCACCTTGCACGCGCAGGATTTCGAGGGAAAGAACATCTCCGAGGTGACGATCCGTTACAACGGCGCGAAGACGGTGGATGAGGCGCGCCTGCGGAACCTGATGGCTTCCAAGGCTGGCGCCAGCTATCGTGCGGAGAACCTGGATAACGACATCAAATCGCTTTATGAATCCGGTCTTGTCGACGACGTGCGCTTCCTCGCGGAGCCCAGCGGCGAGAGCGTGAAACTGATCGCGGAAGTCACCACGCGTCCGGGTTGGGGCGGGGTTGGATTTTTGGGGAATTCGATTTTCACCGATCAGAAGCTGGCGAAGGAAACCAAGCTGAAAAGCGGCGGAGTCATGAGCGACGCATCGATCCTCGAGGCCCGCCGGAACATCGAAAAATATTACCAAGGTTACGGTTATCCCGACGTCACCGTGTCGCACCGCCTGCAGCCGACCAGCCAGCCGGGTGTCTCCGATCTCATCTTCGTCATCGACGAGGGAGCGAAGAACGAGGTCCGCAAGATCCGCTTCGAAGGAAACAACACCTTCACCGATCCGGAACTCCGCAAGGAGATGAAGGTGAAGGAAAAGGGCTGGTTCTCCTGGCTCACCAAGTCCGGCCGGTTCGAGTCGAACCAGCTCGACACCGACCTCGACGCCATTCTCGACTACTACCGCAGCAAGGGCTACCTGCGCGCGACGGGGAAAATCAACCGCGAAGCCGTGGGCGATGGCCGCACGGACCTTGTGATCCAGATCAACGAAGGAGATAAATACACCGTCGCGGGTGTCGGTTTCGGCAAGATGACTGTTTTCAAGCCGGAAGAGCTTTATCCGTCGCTCACTCTTGTGGGAGAGACCGCCTACAACTCGAAGAAGATGCGTGATGACATCACCATGATCCGCAGCTTCTACGGCTCGCGCGGTTATGCCGATGCCCTCGTCACCCCGGACATCCGCGATGCCGGACCAAACCGGGTGAACATCACCTACCGTGTCACCGAAGGTTCGCGTTTCCGGGTCGGCCGTGTGAACATTTCCGGAAACACCAAGACGAAGGACAAGGTCATCCGTCGGGAAATCACCCTGAAGCCGGGCGACCAGTTCAACTCGGTGGAACTGGATACCACCAAGGCCCGCCTCGAAAACCTCCAGTATTTCACCAAGGACAGCGTGCAGGTCTCGGGCGCTCCCGGCGGCTCCGGCTACCGCGATGTGAACGTGCTCGTGGAAGAAGCGTCCACCGGCAAGGTCGGCGTCGGCGTGGGTTTCAGCTCCATCGACAGCATCGTGGGCTTCCTCACGCTGGAACAGGCGAACTTCGACCTCTTCAATCCATGGAACTTCACCGGTGGCGGACAACGATTCTCGTCCAGCCTCCGTGCCGGTTCCGAGCGTTCGGAAGCAAGCATCTCGATCGTGGAGCCTTGGTTCCTCGACCAGCAACTCGCTCTCGGCACCGAGCTTTTCTACAAGCAGTCCACTTATTTCAGCGACTACTACGAGCAGACCAACTTCGGAGCCGCCATCTCCCTGCGCAAGCCGCTCGGACCTAAAAGCTCCATCAAGGGGGAATATCGCCTGGAGAAGGTGAAGATCGACTCGGAAGTGGATTCCAATGACTACAAGAACGAAAATTTCCCCGGAGACAACGGTGACAACTCGGCGCTTTCGGAGAAGAACATCGGCGGCGACTTCGCCCGCAGCGCGCTGGCGGTGAACTATGTTTACAACAGCCTGGACAGCACGGAAACCGCCCGCCGCGGACATAAGATCGACGTCGGACTCACGATGGCCGGCGGCCTTGTGGGCGGCGATGTGGACACCATCACCCTCTCGATGCAGGGCCAGAAATACTGGAACCTGAAATGGGACAGCATCCTTTCCATCAGCGGCGAGCTTGCCAGCGTGGACAGCACGCAGGGCGATGAGATTCCGGTCTTCGAGCGGATGTTCCTCGGTGGCGGACGCACGCTCCGCGGCTTCGAGTTCCGCGATGTCGGACCTCGCGACAAAGGTTATACGGACGAGGTTTACGGCGGAAATTCGCTGGGTTACGTCTCGGTGGAATACACTATCCCTATCATCGAGACCGTGCGTGCCGCGGTCTTCTCGGATACCGGTTTCGTCAACAGCGACAGCTGGGACATCGGTGTGAACGAGATCTACAGCGACGTCGGCATCGGCATCCGCCTGCACCTGCCGATCAGCCCGCTTCCGCTCGCGCTGGACTATGCGATCCCGGTCGCCACTCCGGATGACGAAGCTGACAAGGGAGGCCAGTTCAACTTCTCGTTGCAGACTACCTTCTGATTTCCGTTCGCGGAAACCCTCTCAGCCGGCCATCCTCCAGGGATGGCCGGTTTTTTTTACGATCTGTCCGGCAGCGCGACGTGTGGAAGGAGAGGGGGGCATGGGGCACCTGTTCAGCGGGCCACACCACACGCGGCGTCCGCCACGCGAAGCCCGTCCATGGCGGCGCTCACGATGCCTCCCGCATAGCCGGCGCCCTCGCCACAAGGGAAGAGACCGGAGATTTCAGGATGCTCCAGAGTGTCGTCGCGACGGGGAATCCTGACAGGAGAACTGGTCCGTGTCTCGAAACCGAGCAGCAGCGCGTTTTCCGAAATGTAGCCGTGCATCTGCCGGCCGAAGAGCTTGAAACCCTCGCGCATGCGGCTGGTGATCCACTGCGGCAGCAGGTCGTGCAACGGGGCGGAGGTCATGCCGGGGAAGTAGCTGGTGTCCGGCAGGCTGTTGGAAATCCGACCGGTCAGGAAATCGGTGACACGTTGACCGGGGGCGACCTGGCCTCCACCACCGGCTTTTTTCGCGGTGCGTTCGAGGGCTTTCTGGAAAGCCAGGCCTGCGAGGATGCCGTGTTCCTTCACCAATGGCTGGACGTCCTCGGGTTCGACGGTGGCGACCATGCCGGAGTTCGCGAAGGGCGAGTCACGGCGGGAGAGGCTCATGCCGTTCACCACGACCTCATCGTTTTCCGTGGATGCGGGGACGATCCAGCCGCCGGGGCACATGCAGAAGGAATGCACGCCACGGCCACGGATTTTCGTGGCAAGCCGGTAACGGGCCGCTGGCAGCAGCCGGGGACGTTCCTGTCCCGGATCCAGGTGGTATTGGGTCTGGTCGATGAACGGTTGGGGATGTTCGATGCGGAAGCCGACCGCGAAGGGTTTCGCCTCCTGCAGGATTTTCTTCTCCGCCAGAAGCCGGTAGATGTCTCTCGCGGAGTGTCCTGTGGCGAGGATGACGGAGTCGGCCTGGATCTCGTCCCCGGCAGCGGTGACGACTCCGCGCAGTCTGCCGTTCGAGATGAGGAAATCGGTGACCTTGGTTTGGAAACGAACCTCGCCACCTGCGGCGATGATGGAGTTCCGGATGGCCTTGACCACGTTCGGCAGGAGGTTCGAACCAATGTGCGGATGGGCGTCCGTCAGGATCTCATCCGGCGCCCCGTGTGCGACGAGAACTTCATAAACCTTCGCGACGGGACCGCGTTTGGTGGCGCGGGTGTAGAGCTTGCCATCGGAAAATGTTCCCGCTCCGCCCTCGCCGAAGCAATAGTTGGACTCCTCGATGACGCGCCCCTCGCGAAGGATGGGGGCGAGATCGAAACGGCGGGCGCTGGCGTCCTTGCCACGCTCCAGGAGGACCGGCTTTCTGCCGTTTTCAAGACAACGCAGCGCGGCGAACAATCCCGCCGGTCCGCAGCCGACGATGATGACTTTTTCCGCACCGGAGGCAAGGGCGGGCGCGGACCATTGGGGTGTGATGTCGGGAGGCAGGGGACCGTCGAGCGAGACATCCAGACGAAGCTGCACCTTGACGGCACGCTGTCGTGCGTCGATCGAGTGCTTGCGCAGCCTGACGCCGCCGATATTATGGACGGGAATGCCGAGTTTCGCGGCCGCTGCCTGGCGGCGGGCCGCGTCATCCTCGGATTTTTCCAAGGGAAGGACAATGTCGATGGATTGGATCAGTGGGTCCACAGGTAGGAAATTTCAGCGGATGCCGCGCTTGCGGCCGGCGTCATCGACGCTGACGAAGGTGACGCGGGTGGAGAACAGGATGCCGGGCCCGGCTTTTTGATCCGTGACATTCACGGCATAGGTGGTGCTGGTGGTGCCCTCGCGTTCCCGTGTGCAGGAGATTTTAAGAATGGTGCCGTCGCGCACACTGTGGTGGAATTCCACCTTGTCCATCGCCACCGTGACGAACTGGCAATGTGGATAGTCGAGGCTGGCGGCGATCCATGACGCCTCGTCGATCCATGCCAGCAACCGTCCTCCGAAGAGGAATCCATATTGGTTCAGATCTCCGGGAAGAACGAGACGGTGGGTTTCCATGGTGGAGATTTTACGGATAGATGGCTGGGGCGGACGACCGGTCCATCTCACCAGCGGCGGCGTTTGTCTTCCTTGTGAAGGAGGGCGTCGAACGAATAACCGCCGGCCCCGGAGAGGATGATCGCGATCATGGGGATGAGATACATGATGGAGAGTTCCTTGGTCTCGACAAGGGTGGGGGACGTCTGGAACCAAGGTGCCGCGTCGAGATATCCGAAGCTGGCGAAGACCATGCAAAGCCCGACCAGAAAGGCGGCGGGGCGGGTGGCCAGTCCAAGAATCACCAACGCGGTGGCACCGGCTTCCGCACAGATGCAGAGCACCAGGCTGGCCGGAGAGGATAGCACCTTGTCCAAAAAGTGGGGCACCGGGAATGTCGCTTTCAGCGCGGCGAAGTTCTGGATTTTCGGAATACCGTGGCCGATGAGCATCATTGCTCCGGCAAGCAGGCGCAGTGAGAGAATCCCTATGGAGGCGGTGACGTCACGGGTGCCGCAGTCGAAGAGGAATTTTTTCATGTGGAAGATGAGGATTTCGCGGAGATGGTGATGCGCTTGAGCCGGTCATCCCCCTGGGGCGAATGGGAGACAATCTGCGGATCCTCGAGGAGGATGTTATAGACGAGGCGACGGTAGTAAGCGTTGAGCGGACGCATTTGGAAGGATTTTCCGGTGGTTTTCACCCTTGCCGCGATGTTTTTCACCTCGTCCTTCAAATGATCCTCCTGGATCGAGCGGAAATGCCCGCAATCCACCTTGATTCGCTCCGCCTTGGGAAAGTGGCGGCGGACGATCCGGTTGACCAGGTATTGAAGATCGTCAAGGCGGTCCCCGTCGTTGCCGATGATCGCGGCACTCTCGCCGGAGTGGATCTGCAGGCAGGGGCCGTCGTGGGTGTCTTGTAGTTCGATCGTCGCCGTGAACCCCAAGTGTCCCAGCATGGTATCGAGAATCTTCGTCGCGGATTCTACCGTGGTCATGGCGCGGAGTTTATTCACATCGCCAGCCGGGTCAACCACCCCGGCGGGTTTATCATCAAATTACGTGAGCCAATCGTACCGCGATATCCGCCAGCGATGCTTTTTCCGCATCGGTGAACTCGTAGGGCGTGTATTTTCCGATACCAAGGGTACCGATGACCCGCTGGGAACCGCTGGAGAAAACAGGCACGGCGATGGATCCGGAGACGCCGGTCTGGCGGGCGTCGGGCTTGGCGATGCCGCCGAGATCCTGCTGGAGGTTGCAGAGCTCGACGGGCTCTCCGCGCTCCGCCGCGGCTCCGGCGATTCCTTTTCCAAACGGGATGGTGGAAATCCTTTCGATCAAGCCGTCGGGAACGCCGATCTGCGCGACAAGAACGAGGGTCTCGCCATCTGCCGCGGTGCGATGGATCGTGCCCGTCTGGCAGCCGAAATCTTCAAGAATGGAGCTTAGCTCGGACGACCAATCAACCTGTTCTGACATGCCGGACCCTGTAGCACGGCATGGCGGAAAAGTCACCCCCCTAATGTGGCGGTATTTCGGACTTGGCATGTTGCAAGTTATCCGCCAAACCCTTCCCCACATGAAGAAAGCCCATTCCTTTATCACGGCACTGGCATTCAGCCTCGTCGCCTGTCAATTCAGCTCAGCAATGGAAATCAAAGAGGATACCTACGGGACCACGCCGGACGGCAAAAAGGTGAAAATCTACACCCTCACCAATAAAAACGGCATCGTCGCCCAAGTCACCGAATACGGAGCCATCCTCTCTTCGGTGAAAACTCCTGACAAGGCTGGGAAATCCGGTGAACTCACCCACGGCTACGACACGCTCGAAGGCTGGCTGACGAACACTTCCTATTTCGGCGCCACGGTCGGCCGGTTCGGCAACCGCATCAAGGACGGCAAGTTCTCCCTTGATGGCAAGGATTACAAACTCGCCACGAACAACGATCCCGGCGGTATTCCATGCGCGCTGCACGGCGGACTCAAGGGCTTCGACAAGGTGGTCTGGACCGGCAAGGTGATCGAAGGCAAGGGCGTCGAATTTTCCTATCTCTCCAAGGATGGTGAGGAAGGCTATCCCGGCAATCTCACCGTCAACGTGACCTACACGCTCAACGACAACGACGAGCTCAAGTGGGTTGCCAAGGCCACCACCGACGCGCCGACCGTTCTCAACATCGTCCAGCACACCTACTGGAACCTTTCCGGCGATCACACCACGAGCATCAACGACCACGTCCTCATGCTCAATGCCGACGGCTACCTGCCGACCGACGCGGGCCTGATCCCGACCGGCAAGATCGATCCCGTGGCGGGAACTCCGATGGATTTCACCACGCCAACCGCCATCGGCAAGCGCGTGGATGAGAAATTCGAAGCCCTCAAGCTCGGTGGCGGCTACGACCACGCATGGGTCCTGAAAAAAGGAGAAGGCGTCCGTCTCGCCGCCCGCGTGAAGGATCCGAAGTCCGGACGCGTGTTGGAAATCTCCACCGACAAGCCTGCCATCCAGTTCTACGGTGGCAATTTCCTCGACGGAAAAGCCAAGGGCAAGGACGGCATCGCATACGCCTACCGCACGGCTTTCGCACTTGAGACCGAAGGATTCCCGGACGCGCCGAACAAGCCATCCTTCCCTTCGGCGGTCCTCCGCCCGGGTGAGAACTATTCCCACACGATGGTCTTCAAGTTCTCCGCTGAGTAATTCCAGCAGGTTTTTCAAAACTGGGTGGCGCGCCAACGTCACCCGGTTTTCTGACATCCATATCCCACGTTAAAAACACCGATCTCTACCCATCTGTATGCCTGACCCGTCAATTTTCTCATTCCTAGCATCAGCCGCCGGAGCTGTCTCCACGGAAGGCCTCAAGGCCCCGCCGCTCAACTTCATCGACTGGTCGATCCTCCTGATCTATTTGGCCTTCGTCATCGGCATTGGTTTCGCGCTCAAGAAGTATACCAAGAGCGCTGAGGATTTCTTTCTCTCGGGCCGTTCGATCCCGGGTTGGGTGACAGGTCTCGCATTCATTTCCGCGAACCTTGGCGCGCAGGAGCTGATCGGCATGGCCGCCTCCGGTGCGGAATACGGCATCATGACATCCCATTTCTACTGGGTGGGCGCGATCCCGGCCATGGTCTTCATCGGCATCTTCATGATGCCGATGTATTACGGCTCCAAGGCGAAGTCGGTGCCTGAATACCTCAAGATGCGTTACAACGAGCCGACCCGGGTTTTCAACTCGGTGTCCTTCGCGTTCATGACCGTGGCTTCCTCGGGTATCTCCATGCACGCCCTGGCGGATCTACTCCACGCGTTGCTGGGCTGGAACTACTATGCCTCGCTCGTCATCACTTCCGCCATCGTCCTGGCCTACGTGCTCAAGGGTGGTCTCAGCTCCGCGATCTACACGGAAGTGCTCCAGTTTTTCATGATCGTCTTCGGTATCGCCCCTCTCGCCTACATCGCCCTCAAGGACGTCGGTGGTTGGAGCGGCCTCGTCGCCAAGCTTCAATCTTCGCCACAAGGTCAGGGAGCTCTTCATTCTTGGGCGGAAACCGCCGGAACGGCGAACCCGATGGGTGTGCCTTGGTATGGCATCCTGCTGGGTCTTGGTTTCGTGCTTTCCTTCGGCTACTGGTGCACGAACTTCGCGGAAGTCCAGCGCGCCCTTGCTGCGAACTCGATGGGGGCCGCCCGTCGGACGCCGATCATCGGTGCCATCCCTAAAATGCTTTTCCCCGCGATCGTCATTCTTCCCGGCATGATCGCCTACGGTCTTACCAGCGACACCGTCGCCGGTGGCTACTCCATTCCGATCAAGCCCGACGGCGCGCTGAACTACAACCAGGTGCTGCCTTCGATGATCTTCCATTACTTCCCGAACGGCTTGCTGGGTCTCGCGATCACCGCGTTGATGGCTTCCTTCATGTCCGGCATGGCGGCGAACGTCACCGCGTTCAACACCGTCTGGACCTATGACCTCTACAAGACCATCAATCCGAACAAGACGGACCGCGATCTTCTCGCCATGGGCAAATACGCCACGGTCTTCGGCATCGTGGCAGCGATGGGCTTCGCGTTGTTCGCCTCCAAATATAACAACATCATGTCCGTTCTCCAACTGGTGTTCGGTTTCGTGAACGCTCCGTTGTTCGCCACGTTCCTTCTTGGCATGTTCACCCGCCGTTCCAACGGAACAGGATCTTTCTGGGGTCTTGTGGTGGGCACCTCCACCGCGGTTCTCTTCCACGGCTTCAGCTTCGCCACCGGAAACGCTCTTGGCTCCAAGGGGGGCTGGCTTACCTTCCTCGGATTGCCTGCCGACTCGCTCGTGCAGTTCCCCAAGGAAATGTCCCAGACCTTCTGGGTGGCCATCGTGGCTTTCCTCTCCACCTTCGTCGTCAACCTCGCGCTTTCGATGGTCACAAAGCGCACCAAGACCGACGAGGAACTCCAAGGCCTTGTTTACTCGCTCACGCCCAAGTTCAAGGATGAGAATGATTCCTGGATCATGCGTCCTGCGGTGCTCGGAACGATCGTTTTCGTGGTTTCTCTCATCCTGAACATCATCTTCTGGTAAATACCAACCCACCCACACCATGGACCTTCGTCTTCCTATCGGCTACGTTTTCACGATTTACGGCGTGATCCTCGGCATCTACGGCATCGTCACCAAATCGAATGTCGAGATGTACTCGAAATCACTCGGCATGAACGTGAACCTCATCTGGGGTGTCGTGATGCTCGTGTTCGGCCTCGTCATGCTATACTTCGCGAAGAAGGGTAAGAAAATCTGACCCCGCGATAGTCACCCATCTAAATCCCAACGCCCCGTTCATTGGCTTGAACGGGGCGTTTCTTTCTCAGACCCTCGCGTTCATGAAAATCACCTGCTACACCGGCGGCTTCGTCCAGACCAACGGCTACCTCATCGAAACACCGGATGGCAATCTCCTGATCGACGCGCCGGAAGGCATCACGGAATGGATCAGCGCGCGAGGTGTGCGGGTGGATGGCGTGTTGCTGACCCACCAGCACTACGATCACGTCACGGATGCTGCCGCACTCAAAACTCTCGGACTGAAGCTGCATGCCTTCGCCGGATATTCCCAGGATCTCACTCTGGAATCCGCCGCTCGGGGATGGGGACTGCCGATCTCGGTGGTGCCTTACGAGATCGATGAAATTTTCGATATGGAGAAGGTGTTGGAGATCGCCGGGCTGGAAATCGAACTCGCCCACGTACCGGGTCATTCGACGGACAGCGTGACCTTGTATCTGAAGGACCACGGCGTGTTGTTCTCCGGCGACACGTTGTTCGCCGGTTCGGTCGGGCGGACGGATCTGCCGGGTGGCAGCACGCGGCAGTTGATGACCGGCATTGCGAAGCACTTGATGACCCTGCCTCCCGAGACGCGGGTCTGGCCGGGACACGGGCCCGGAACAACCATCGCTCGCGAAAAAGTCGAAAATCCTTATTTGGAGTAGGGGAACCGGTCTTTCTCTGATGGAGCACGTTCGTTCTGAACGCTGCCAACTGGGAGACATCCGGCCCCTTGGACGGAATTTAGCGGACCGAATGTCCGGTGCAAGTAGTCGCCGGATGACGGCGTGTTTGCCCCCGTGATCCTTACGGTCGCTCCGGTTGCCGCTCCGGGGTTTCCTCGTTCACAGTAATGGCGGTGGTGCCATTTCCGGCGGTGGCGGCATTCCCCAGTCCGGGGATCACCCGGCGCACCAGTTTCACCAAACCGGACTCGGCAGCATCCACCTCCTGTTCGCCCTGGCGCATCGCCTTCTCCCATGCGGGAGCGAATCCCGGCGCCTGCTCGCGCATGGCGCGGATGGCGATGTCGTAAACGTGAAGCAGACGCTGCTCGGCCCGGCCGGGTTTCTGTTGAAGCGCCGCGTTGTTCACCCGCAGGGTTTCGTTCTGCGCCCGGAGACTTTCGAGTTCGGCCTGGAGGGACTGGTTGCCGGTGGCGTTGATCTTGAGCTGGGTATTGAGATGGCCCTGGAGATCCTTCATTTCCGTCTCCACGCGTTTGAGCTCGCGCGTGATGTTCCGGCGCGTGCTGAAGCCGGATTTCCAGATGAATGTGGCGACCAGAAGCCCGAGGAGCAGGCCCCAGGTGAACTGTTGTTCGAGAATTTGGCGTAAAGTTTCCATAAGGTGTGTTGAAATCGGTATTGGACTGGGCGCGGACTTCGAGAGGGATGTTGAAGCCGGTTGTTTTCAGGCTGCCTGCAGGTCTGTGGTCAGATCCGGAGCAAATTTGCTATAAAAGAACGAAGCGAATCGGGATATTTGTCTCGCGGGAACCGTCGGATACGTCGGCAAAACCACATTTTTTTGCGGGTTCGGTGAATTTGTCGGGTGCGCCGGACAACGGTGGATCCGGATGCCGGCGGTCAGCAGAAAAGTGGCATCCACGTCTCTCATGCGCTTGAGGGCATCAGACAACAGGGGATCCCCATCGTCAAGGTTCGCCGATGTCTTCATTCCAGAGGTCCGGACGCGCGGCGATGAATCCGGCCATCAGCTCGACGCACTCCGGAGAATTCACGATCTCCAGTTCCACGCCCCGGGATCTCAGGTGCTCCTCGTCGCCCATGAAAGTGATATTTTCGCCGATGACGACCTTGGGGATGCCATAGAGCAGGATGGCACCGCTGCACATCGGGCAAGGGGAGAGCGTGGTGTAGATGATCGATTCCCGGTAGATTTCCGCGCCCAGACGGCCGGCGTTTTCCAGCGCATCCATCTCGCCATGCAGGGTGGTGCTGCCTTTCTGGACACGGCGGTTGTGTCCGCGTCCGATGATTTTCCCGTTGTGGACGAGGACGCTGCCGATAGGGATGCCTCCCTCGGCGAGTCCGAGCCGCGCCTCATCAAGTGCCGCTTGCATGAATGAATCCATGCGCTTTGATAATGCAGATGGCAGGCCGCCGCGAACGTAATTTTCCGATCCGGCACAAGCATTGCCATATGATCACACCATCCACAAGAAATGCCAAAAGTCCGACTCGCAGGAACCGTCCGCGGAGAAAAGGATCCCAATCGGGAAGTCCGCGCCCGTTTGCTCTACAGCCTCTTCAGCAAAGGCTGGGATATTTACAACTCGAACGGCGACCAGCGGATCTCCCTGTCAAACATCGAGCGGAAGATCATCGAGTCGGACGCCTTCGTCTTCACCCCCGGGGCCACGCTGGAGGATTTGTTCAAGGCGGTGTCCATCTTCGTCGGGTATCAAACGCTGGACGTCAACCTCGCGGGCAAAGCCACCGTGCTGCTCAATTCCGACGGCTCCTGGAGCCGCCTTTTTTCCCTCCTCAAGCATCTCAACTCCCTCGGGACGGTGAAGCAAAACCACGAGGACTATCTGCTGCTGGCCGGGTCGCCTGAAGAAGTTCTCGAGATTCTGGAGAACACCCGCCGCAATGGTGTGCCGGTCGTCGGCCGTGAGAAAATCGGCACCAACACCGTCACCTCCTTCGAGACACCGTTGCCGGAAAACCACGAGGGCAACGTGTGTGTTTTCTGTTCCGCTTCGATCGAGGACCCGGCGTATCTGAATGATGGTTACGAGTTCGGAAAACAGCTCGCGGAAAGCAACATGGGCTGCGTTTCAGGTGCGGGCAGCTCCGGCATCATGGGCGAGGTGGTGCGAGGTTCGGTGGATGCGGGCGGCTGGACGGGCGGTTCGAATGTCCCGCACATCATCGAGCTCGAGGGCCTGCCCATCGGACTTTCCAGTTTCTGGCTGAAGCCGGACATCTACACCCGGATGGAAGTCATGATCGAGAATTCGGACGCGTTCGTCATTTTCCCCGGAGGTTCCGGGACCGTTCAGGAAATGCTGGCGCTGATGATTTTCAAGCAACAGGGAAACCCCACCATGGCAGGGAAGCCCGTCATTATTTTCAACCGCAAGGACGCCACCGGGAAATCCTTCTGGACACCGCTCATCGAAATGCTCGGCACCTTGTGCGACGGCGAGTTCGTCGTCGTGGAGGAACTGGCGGACATCATCCCGACGGTAAGAAAGCTGGTGGCACCCAAGGTGGCCCTGGCGTGAGCGGAGTGTGATCGTCGGACGGCCGCCTACGGGGATGGGGGGCACCAGATTGGCTGCGACCATCCGGGCATTGTCGCGTCCCTGTGCCCCGCGCGTTCGATCTCACTCATTCAATTTGATTCTGCTTTGTGAGAACTTAAGGCGGATATCCTCGCTGACTTGCTCCAGACTGCGACCATCCAAAAGGATGTCAACGTGCTTGAACGGCGTTTGCTCGCTGTAAATCTTTCCTTGGCCATCCGGTGAAGCGGGGGGGCTCGGCGGTGTGAATCCTTGTGGGTAGCTGAACCGGGCGCCTTCCAGTTGCCTCACTCCGGGAAGTTTCATGAATTCATCCATGTCCTTGCGATAAGTGTCGAAGGCGGCCTGATATTCGTTCCACTTCCCGATCTCCCCCTTGACGGCGTCCATAAAGCGGATCCAGCGCCGCCCTTGGGTGGGTGGTTCCGCATCAAGGAAGTTGAAGTAATAGACAAGCAATGCGGACTGTTCGTAGAGTTCCCGTTGGCGGTCACTATTGCCGCCGGAATAGAAGCGGCTGCTTTGTTTGTCCCACTCGGAGCGGGTCATTCTGAACAAGGTGTCCAGGTCGGGGAATTCAACCTTTGTTCCCTTGATCCTGGGGCGTGCGAGATAGTCAACCAGTCCTTTCCTGTGATCCCCGGAGCGGAAGGTGCCTGTTTTGTAAGGAAGCATTCCGGTTAGTTCCGCAGTGCCTTCGACGGCCCATTTGGGAAGGAACGGCAGATACTCATCCATCATCTGGTGTGTGATTTCATGAACCAGCGTGTCATTGTCGAAATCCTTGTCGCGGGTGTAGCTTTCGCCGACTTTCCTGATGCCGAGGCTTTCGAACGGGATGCGGAATGTCTTGTCTTTGGACATATAGACCCCACCGGAGTTCGAGGGGCCTCCGGCGCGTTCATAGTCTTCCCGCTTGGGATAGAGAGCGGCGAGAAAACGTTCCCGGCCCGCTGGCGGACGGCACGTGATGCCCCACGGCAGGGCGTCAATAAGCCGTTTCGTCGCTTCGAACGTACGGGGGATTTCTTTGGTCAGGGCGGGGAGGAGATTCGCGGAGCAGGTGAACTCGAATGACGGGCTGCGGTAAATGAAGAATTCCGCGGTTTTTTCAATGGTGACTTTTTCCAGCTCGGAGTTCGGAATGGTCACGAGGTCGGGCCAGATCCGCTGTTCGGCAGGCGTTACCGATTCCGGTGGGATTGAAATTTCCGGTTGGATTTTGATGAAAGCCTGATCCTCCGCAGAAAGTGTGGCGATGGGTACCGAGACAACTTTTCCGCTCCCGAGCCGGAGTGAGACGGAGATGCCGTCGTGGGACGTCATTTCAGCCTCGACTGTTTTACCTTGAGCGTTTGTCCAGGAGCGGGCTGAGACCGATGATTGGGTCGAGATTGCGAGCGCAAACACGATGAGAATGATTTTCATGCAGGGAAGGGACGATTGTTTCATGAAAGAGGCTGCTTGATTTCTAATGATTCATTCAGTCGAGGCAACAGGCGAATCGTGTTACTCCCTTGCCAGCGGAGGAATTCCTTCGTTAGGTTCTGCCACCGTGAAAGTTGGAATCCTCGTCAATCCTCTCAAAAACGACTCGCTTTCCACGCTTCACGCGTTGAGGAAATCCCTTGAAGCCCGCGGTTGCACCACCGTGCTCGATGTGGATGCGGCGAGGCATGCGGGGGAGACCGGCGGTATCCCGGCGGACGAGTTCTCGTCCAGCGTGGACGTCGCCGCCGTGCTCGGTGGTGATGGAACGATGCTGAACGCGCTTTCCAAGCTGGGGAATTTTGAAAAACCCGTCGCGGGCATCAATATCGGAACGCTCGGATTCCTAACCAGTTGCACGGACGACGAGCTGGATGTTTTTGCATCGGCCGTCTCGGAAAACCGGTATATGACCAGCGTGCGCATGCTGTTGGAAGCAACGGTCCACCGGCAGGGAAGATCTTCGGAATCGTTCACCGCCCTCAACGAAATCACCCTGGCGCGTGGCGACACGGGGCGTCTCGTCTCCTTGCGTGCCCAGGTGAACGGAGAACTGCTCAACGACTATCGGGCGGACGGCCTCATCGTCGCCACACCCACCGGCTCCACGGCCTACTCGCTTTCCGCAGGTGGGCCGCTGATCGCGCCCAGCGCGGGGGTTTTCGTCATCACCCCCATCTGCCCGCACAGTCTCAGCCAGCGCTCGCTGGTGCTTTCGGACGATTCGACCGTCGAATTGTCGTCGCAGGATGCCGAGTGCGGTCCGATGATTTTCACCGTGGACGGTCGGGACAACATCCACATCGAACCGGGAGATCGCATCGAGGTGAAAAAGTCGCCCCGATCCTTCCTCCTGCTGCGTCTCGAAGGGCGGTCGTTTTACGGCGCCCTGCGGCAGAAGCTGCATTGGCAGGGCGTTTGAGCGGGTGTCCGGCGGGGAGGAATGTGGCTGTCCGGGATGGATTCTTGAATCTCCCGCTTGCCACAGGCGGTGATCTCCATACCCTTGGCCACGAATTCACATGAAAATCTGGCTCGACGGCAAACTAGTAGATGAATCTGAAGCGAAGGTATCGGTTTTTGACCACGGCCTTCTCTACGGGGATGGGGTTTTTGAAGGCATCCGCATTTATAACGGGCGCGTCTTCCGGCTGGAAGAGCACATCAAGCGGTTGTTCGACTCGGCAAAGGCGATCATCCTGAACCTGCCTTGGACGCAGGAGGAAGTGGTGCGATACACGGTCGACACCGTTGCGGCCAACGGCCTCAAGGACGGCTACATCCGTCTTGTCATCACGCGCGGGGCGGGGGAACTGGGCCTGAATCCCTACCTTTGCCCGAAGCCGTCGATGTTCATCATCGCTTCGACGATCAAGCTGTATCCGGACGAGACCTACAAGAACGGTCTCGCGATCATCACCTGCGCCACCCGCCGTCCGGCACCCGCCGCGCTGATGCCACAGGTGAAGTCGCTGAACTACCTGAACAACATCATGGCGAAGGTGGAGGCCATCCAGGCGAACGCGCTGGAAGCCGTCATGCTCAACGAGCAGGGCTACGTGGCCGAATGCACGGGCGACAACCTGTTCCTCATCAAGGACGGCAAGCTGCTCACCCCACTGATCTGCGATGGCGCCTTGGACGGAATCACCCGTGCGGTCATCATCGAGCTGGCGGAAAAACTCGGCGTTCCTTTCAAGGAGTGCTCGTTGACACGCTATGATATATTCACCGCAGATGAATGTTTCCTCACCGGCACCGCGGCGGAAGTCATTCCGGTGGTCGCGCTCGACCGCCGTGTCATCGGCACCGGCAAGCCCGGTCCGTTCACCGCCCGGTTCCTCGAAGCATTCCACGAACTCGCGACCAGCACCGGCACACCCGTTGCTTGAAGCGACCCACCCAGCACCCGCCAATGAAGTGTGATTTCTGCGAAAAAAAGGCCACCGTCTTCCTGACACAGCTCGTCGATGGACAGATGAAAAAGGTTTGCCTTTGCGACAACTGCGCGAAGGAGCGCGGAGTCACGGACCCGACCGGATTTTCCCTGGCCGACCTCCTGCTCGGCGGTCTGCCGGGTGGTCCGGGCACGGTGGCGGGCCACCCTTCACCCGGTGTGCCCGGGAATGGCAAGCAATGCGCCACCTGCACTTTCACATTGGATGACTTGAAACGCGTGCGGCGTTTCGGATGCAGCGATTGTTATGCGACCTTCGGTGACGAGGTGGCCCAGATGATCCGCGGCATGCACAAGGGCACCTCGCACGTCGGGAAAGTTCCCGAGGGGCTGATGGCGATCCAGTTCCGCAACCAACGCATCGAGGAACTCCGGTCGCGGCTCGACCAGGCGATCGCCTCCGAGAGCTATGAAGAAGCCGCCGGCATCCGCGATGAGATCCGGAACCTGGATGAGGTGAAACATTGAAAATCAAACGACCATGATGCGCTTCAACACCCTTATCAAGCACCCCGCCGACTGGATGACAGGCGGGCAGGGCGAGCACGGAGCCGTGATCACCTCGCGTATCCGGCTGGCGAGGAATCTCCGCCGCCACCCGTTCCCGGGCTGGGCGAAGCGTGACCAGCGCGCCGCCGCCCTCGATCTCATGCGTCCGGCCGTGGAGGCCCTGCCTGCGATGAAAGGAGCTTTTTCGCACGAACTCGGCGATCTCACCTCCGTCCAGAAGCAGGTTCTGGTCGAGCGGCACCTCATTTCCCGTGAACATGCCGCCCGGGGCGACGGCTCGGCGGCCGTCATCGAACGCAGGCAGACGTTCAGCCTGATGCTCAATGAGGAAGATCACCTGCGCATGCAGGCCATTCGTCCGGGATTGCAGCTTACGGCGGCTTTCAGCGCGCTTTCCGAACTGGACACCAATTTGGAGGAGTCTCTCGAATTCGCTTTCGACCCGACCTTGGGCTATCTCACCACCTGCCCGACGAATCTCGGCACCGGCCTGCGCGCGTCGGCCATGCTCCATCTGCCCGGTCTCGTGCTCAGCGACCAGATCGGCCAGGTCCTGCAGGCGGTGAACAAGATCGGCCTGGCTGTCCGCGGCCTGTATGGAGAAGGGACCGAATCCCTCGGCAATCTCTACCAGATTTCCAATCAATCCACGCTCGGCGAGAGCGAGGAGACGATCATCCGCCGTCTCGAGCGCGTCATTTCCCAAGTCGCGAATCACGAACAAAACGCCCGGGAAAAACTGCTGGAGGACGATCCGGAGATGGTTTCCGATAAAATCGGCCGGGCCTACGGCGTGCTCCGCTATGCCCATATCATTGACTCCAAAGAGGCTCTCAACCACCTCTCCCTGCTCCGGTTGGGTGGGACCCTCGGTTATTTTCCCACGAAAACGGTGATGCTGTGTGACTCGTTGCTGATGGACATCCAGCCCGCACACCTTCAACTGCACTCCGGGCGGAAGCTTTCACCGGAAGAAAGAGACTCGATTCGGGCAGAAATCGTACGCTCCCGTTTGCAATCTCTTGAAACTCCTGATAATCGTATGTCATCAAATGACGACAAAAATTTTTCTGACACACCCAACCCCAACCCCGGCGACGCATGAATAACTTCACTCCACGCGCTCAACAAGTTCTCGCTCTCGCCCGTAAGGAGGCGGATCGGTTCAACCACTCCTATGTCGGCACGGAGCACCTGCTTCTCGGCCTGATCAAGCTTGGTCAGGGTGTCGCGGTCAACGTTCTCGAACGCATGGGCCTCGAGCTCGAAGCCGTCCGCATGGAGGTGGAGAAGGAGGTCGGCTCCGGCCCTCCCCAGAAGTCAGCGGGAAACATTCCATACACTCCTCGTGTGAAGAAAGTCCTCGCCCTTGCCAACAAGGAGGCGAAGGCTCTCAACCATTCCTATGTGGGAACCGAGCATTTGTTGCTCGGACTCCTGCGGGAAGGCGAGGGAGTGGCGGCCCGCGTGCTGAAACGGCTCGATGTGGACATACAACGCACTCGCAACGAGATTCTTGCGGAGATTGATCCGAATTTTTCACCTGACGATCAGGACGACGAGGACGATGACGATGAGGATATCGAAGACAGCGATGGTCCGTTCGAAGAGGAGGGGCAGGCCCAGCCGACCAATTCGGAGGGTGAGGCCAAGTCGAAGACTCCCGCTCTCAAGGCATTTGGCCGCGATCTCACCAAGGTCGCCCGCGAAGGTGGGTTGGACCCGGTGATCGGTCGTGAGAGCGAAATCGAGCGCGTCATCCAGATCCTCTGCCGCCGGACGAAAAACAATCCCGTCCTCATCGGCGAAGCCGGCGTGGGCAAGACCGCCATTGTCGAGGGTCTGGCTCAGGAAATCGCCACAGGCAATGTGCCGGAAATCCTCCGCGACAAAAAGGTCATCACCCTCGACCTCGCCCTGATGGTCGCCGGCACGAAATACCGCGGTCAGTTCG
Organism: Luteolibacter yonseiensis; assembly: GCF_016595465.1. NCBI lineage: Bacteria > Pseudomonadati > Verrucomicrobiota > Verrucomicrobiia > Verrucomicrobiales > Verrucomicrobiaceae > Luteolibacter > Luteolibacter yonseiensis. Next base: position 664,767 of record NZ_JAENIK010000012.1, read on the forward strand.
AAGAGCGGATCAAGGCGGTCATGGACGAGATCCGGAAGGTCAAAAACGTCATTCTTTTCATCGACGAACTCCACACCATCGTCGGTGCGGGGTCGGCGGAAGGAGCGATGGATGCGTCCAACATCATCAAGCCCGCCCTCAGCCGTGCCGAGTTGCAGTGCGTCGGCGCGACGACCCTGAACGAGTACCGCAAGTACATCGAGAAGGACTCCGCGTTGGAACGCCGTTTCCAACAAGTGAAGGTGGACGAACCCTCCGTGGATGACGCCATCAAGATCCTCAGCGGTCTTCAGGAAAAGTATGAGACCCACCACAAGGCCAAGTTCACGCCTGAGGCCATCGAGGCGGCGGTGAAGCTGACCTCGCGTTACCTGACCGCCCGTTTCTTGCCGGACAAGGCCATCGACGTGCTCGACGAGGCGGGTGCCCGCGCCCGCATCGGCACCATGACACGTCCACCGTCCATCAAAGAGCTGGAAGGGGCCATCGAACAGATCAACCGCGACAAGGTCGCCGCCATCGCCGAGCAAAACTTCGAAAAAGCCGCCGCCCTGCGCGACGACGAGAAGCACGCGAAGAAGAATCTGGAGGATACGATCAAGAACTGGCGCGCCTCGTCGGAGGAGACCATCGTCACCGTCACCGATGACGATATCATGGCCGTGGTCGCCAAGTGGACCGGTGTGCCTCTCCGCCGCATGGAGGAGAAGGAAGCCGAGAAGCTTCTCAAGATGGAGGAAGAGCTCAAGGGACGGGTCATCGGTCAGGACGAGGCCGTCGTCGCCATCTCCAAGGCCCTGCGCCGTTCCCGCGCGGATCTCAAGGACCCGCGCCGTCCGATCGGTTCCTTCCTGTTCCTCGGACCCACCGGTGTCGGCAAGACCTATCTGGCGCGGAATCTCGCGGAGTTCATGTTCGGCGATCCGGATTCCCTCATCCAGATCGACATGTCGGAATACATGGAGAAATTCACGGCCAGCCGTCTCATCGGTTCGCCTCCGGGCTATGTGGGCTATGAGGAAGGCGGCCAGCTTTCCGAAGCGGTGCGCCGCCGTCCTTACTCCGTCGTGCTGTTCGACGAGGTGGAGAAGGCCCATCCGGACGTGATGAACCTGCTGCTCCAGATTCTGGAAGAAGGCACTGTGACCGACTCGCTCGGCCGCAAGATCGACTTCCGGAACACCATCATCATCATGACCTCCAACGTCGGGGCTTCCACCATCAAACGCCAGACCACCCTTGGTTTCGGCGCGATGGCGGCGGACGATGCCGATCAGGAAGGCATGAAGGAAAAGATCATCGAAGAGTCCAAGCGTTACTTCAAACCGGAGTTCCTGAACCGTCTCGATGGTTTGGTGGTCTTCCACATGTTGGAGAAGAAGGACCTCAACCAGATCGTCGATCTCGAGGTCTCGAAACTCGTCAAGCGTCTCAAGGAAAAGGAAATCGACCTCACGCTCACCGCCGAGGCCCGCGATCTTCTTTCGATAAAAGGCTTCGATCCGGCCTACGGGGCACGCCCCATGCGCCGCGCCGTCGAGCGATTCCTCGAGGATCCGCTCGCCGAGGCGCTGCTGCGTGGTGACGTGAAGCCGAAAGATACGGTCAATGTCATCAAGAAACCGGACAGCGATGAACTCGACTTCGTCTCCACCCGGCCCGAGCCGGAGGAAGAGGTCAGCGGAGTCGCATGACCGGGATTCCCTGACAGCATCCAATCACAAAAAGCCCCGCTCGCGAGCGGGGCTTTTTCATTTCACCGTTCCGGTAACCGGAAGCAGGTATTGGGAATCAAGGGGAAAGCCTGTCGATCGTCCATTGACCGTTCTTCAATTGATACAGGAAGCGGTCATGCAGGCGCGCGGGGCCGCCCTGCCAGAATTCGATGCTCCGCGGCTTCAGGAGATACCCTCCCCAGTGTGGAGGCAGGGGAATTTCACCATCCTGGAACTTCTCCCTGATTTCCGCGAGTTGTTGCGTGAGAACATCCCGGGACGCGATGACCTCGCTCTGGTTGGACACCCACGCACCGATCTGCGATTCCCGCGGACGGGAGGAGAAATACCGTTGGGATTCCTCGCGACCGACCTTTTCCACCTCACCCTGGACAATGATCTGCCTCTCCAGCGTGAGCCATGGGAAGAGCAGGCAAACCTGTTGATTCTTCTCCATTTGAGCCGCCTTGCGACTCTGGTAGTTCGTGAAAAATGTGAACCCGCGGGAATCGACATTTTTCAGGAGCAACGTGCGCTGGAATGGCATTCCGTTTTCATCGACCGTCGCGACCGTCATCGCGTTCGGCTCGTGGACACCGAATTCGATGGCCTGTGCGAACCAGTTTGAAAATTGAGCGATCGGATCGGCATCCAGTTCCGCCCGTTTCAGGCCGCGGTCGGAATACTCTTTACGGAAATCAGCAAGGTCCATGGGGAAAATCTAAAGCGATGCGGGGAGGGTGTGCAAGGGCGGTGGCGGGAAGGGGATCATCAAAGTCCCAGTTCCATCTTCACTGACTTGAACGCCTCCACCGCGCGTTCCAGTTCTTCCCGGCTATGTGCGGCGCTGATCTGGGTGCGGATGCGGGCCTTGCCCTGGGGGACGACCGGATAGCTGAAACCGATCACATAAACGCCCCGTTCCAGCATGGCATCGGCAAACCGGGTGGCGAGGGCGGCGTCGCCCAGCATGACCGGGACGATGGCGTGCTCCCCGGGAGCGAGGTTGAATCCGGCCTCCGTCATGGCCTCCCGGAAATACCGGGTGTTTTCCTCCAGCTTGTCCCGCAGGGCGGTCGATTCCTTGAGGATGTCCAGAGCCTTCAAGGATGCGCCGGCGATGGTGGGCGCGAGGGTGTTGCTGAACAAGTAAGGACGCGAGCGCTGGCGGAGGAGTTCGATGATTTCACGGCGGCCGCTGGTGTAGCCCCCGCTGGCACCTCCAAGCGCCTTGCCGAGGGTTCCGGTGATGATGTCGATGCGGTCCATGACGCCGCAATGCTCGTGGGTGCCGCGGCCATGGCCGCCCATGAATCCGACGGCATGCGAATCGTCCACCATGACAAGGGCGTTGTATCGATCCGCCAGATCACAGATCTCTTTCAGCGGGGCGATGAAGCCATCCATCGAGAAGATGCCGTCGGTGACGATGAGCTTGTATCTCGCGCCCTTCGCATCCGCGGCGATCAATTGCGCCTCGAGATCCGCCATGTCGCGGTTTTTATAACGGAAGCGCATGGACTTGCTGAGCCGCACGCCGTCGATGATCGAGGCATGGTTGAGTTCGTCGCTGATGATGGCGTCCTCGGCACCGAGCAGGGTTTCGAAGAGGCCTCCGTTTGCATCGAAACAAGATCCATAGAGAATGGTGTCCTCGGTGCCGAGGAAGTCGCTGAGGCTGTTTTCCAACTGTTTGTGAACTCCCTGGGTGCCGCAGATGAACCGGACGCTGGCGCAGCCATAGCCCCATGCGTCAAGCGCCTCATGCGCGGCCTGTTTGATCGCGGGGTGTTGGGCGAGGCCGAGGTAATTGTTCGCGCACATGTTCAGCACCGGTTGCCCGCTGGTGGTCTCCACCATCGCTCCTTGCGGAGTGGTCAGGGTGCGTTCGCTCTTGTAAGTGCCCGCGCCACGGATGGCGTCCAACTGTTCGTTGAGATGGGATTGGAAAGCGCTGTAGGATTTCATGATGTTCAAAAGTGGGTGTGTGGGATTGTTGTCGGATCAATCGAAGACGGTCCAATCGAGGACCACCTTGCCGCTCATTCCGGTGTTCATGACTTCGAAGCCTTTTTCAAACTCATCCGCGCCGAAGCGGTGGGTGATCACCGGCTTGATGTCCAGGCCGCACTCCAGCATGACGCTCATGTGGTACCAGGTCTCATACATTTCCCTGCCGTAGATCCCCTTGATGGTGAGCATGTTGAAAATGATCTTGTTCCAGTCCATGCTGATCGGTGTGGCCGGGATGCCGAGCATCGCGATCTTGCCGCCGTGGCACATGTTGTCGATCATGCTGTTGAACGCGGAGGCATTGCCGCTCATTTCGAGTCCCACGTCGAAACCCTCCCTGATGCCGAGCTGCTTCTGGACGTCCTGGATACTGCCATGCGTGACATTCAGCGCCACGTCCGCTCCGAGTTTTTTCGCGAGGTCGAGACGGTAGTCGTTCACATCGGTGATCACCACGTGCCTGGCGCCCGCATGTTTCGCGATTCCGGCTGCCATCACACCGATGGGTCCCGCCCCCGTGATGAGCACATCCTCCCCCAACAGGCCGAACGACAGCGCGGTGTGCATCGCATTTCCGAACGGATCGAAAATGGAGGCCACTTCGAGATCCACGCCCTTGGTGTGGTGCCACACGTTTGTCATCGGAACACTGACGTATTCGGCGAAGGCTCCGGTGCGGTTCACCCCGATGCCGACGGTGTCCTTGCACAGGTGGCGGCGGCCGGCGAGACAGTTGCGACATCGGCCGCAGACGACGTGTCCTTCCGCGCTGACGATTTCTCCGGGATGGAAATCATTCACGTTCGATCCGGCGGCCACGACCTCTCCGACGAACTCGTGGCCAACCACCATGGGAACGGGAATGGTCTTCTGTGCCCATGCGTCCCAGTTGTAGATATGGAGATCGGTTCCGCAGATGCCCGTTTTAAGAACCTTGATGAGGACGTCGTTGATTCCGATGTCCGGTTCGGGTACATCCTGCAACCACAGGCCGGGTTCTGATCTGGCTTTAACCAAGGCTTTCATCGTTATTTGATTTCAGAGTGAATGAGGGTAGGGAGATGCGGTACCGGATCGCGCCAAGACGCAACAGAATGGCCGAGGATATGGAAATCCATATCGCGAGATGGTCTCCAAGCGGGCCACGCAGCAGGGTGTAGATCAACCCTCCGAAGAATGCCGCCGTTGCATAGAAGTAGGTGTGCTTCTGGAACACCAGGGGCACGCGGCCCAGCAACGTGTCACGCAGGATTCCTCCCGCCACGCCGGTGATCACTCCGAGAGCGATGCATACCGGAGGCGCGAAGCCCAGGCCCATTCCCTTGCGGGTGCCCGCGACGGCGAAGAAACAGAGGGCCAGCGCGTCAGCCACCTGGAAAAGGGTTTGCGGAGGCTCCCACCAGCGGCAGATGAAAAAGGCGACCAAGGCCACGGTGCAGACGGTATAAAAAATTCCGGGGGCCAGCAGCCATGCCACCGCGCCATCTCCCGCCAGCATGTCCCTCACCGAACCGCCCCCGAGCGCGGTCACCACCGCCAGCACCAGGACCCCGAAAAGATCGAGACCTTTTTCCCGTGCCGCAAGGACGCCGGAAAGCGCGGAAACTGATACACCGAAGTGGTCTAGGAACGTGGAGAGCATCGCGACTTCCAACATACTGGATTTGATTCCAACAAGCTGGCAAGCGTAAATTCCGATTTACAGGAAATTTGATCCAGTATATTGCCACTCCATGCCCGCCAAGCCACGAGGTTCGAGACAATCCGCCACACCTCCCGCGACGAAACAGGATTCCATCAACGAGGATCTCGGACGACGCGTGAAGAAGCTGCGCGGAGATCGCGGCTGGTCTCTGGAGGAACTGGCTTCCGCCAGCGGCGTGAGCCGGTCGATGCTGAGCGAGATCGAGAGGGAACGCGCGAACCCGACCCTGAGCGTGACCTACCGGATCGCCAGCGCGTTCGGTCTGACGCTTCAGGAACTCATCGAGAGCGCGGACTCCGCGTCATCCATCCAGATCATCCGGGCGAACGAGCGCGCGCAGATTTTCCGCAAGGACAAGCAATGCCAGATCCGCACCCTTTCGCCGCTGAACATGGAGAAGGATGTGGAATTTTATGAAGTGCGTCTGCCCGTGAACGGCGCGCTCCGCAGCCAGCCGCACGTGGATGGCACCCGGGAATTCCTGACGGTGGAGGAGGGGAGTGTGGAGCTGGAATCCGGCAGCTCGAGGGAGGTTCTGGGAAAAGGAGATTCCGCCACCTATCGTGCGGATGTGGACCATACGATCGCGAACACCGGCAAGGCGGAAGCGTTGTTGTTCCTGGTGGTGATTTATCGGTGAGATTGCAAGGGACGTGACAGTCCTTGAAGTGGTCCGGAGTTCACGCCTTCAGCGTGCTCTTCCGAATGGACAACGGGGGTTTTGACAGAGCCGGGCTCATGAACAGTCGTGAACTGGTGAAGGAGCGGAGGTTTGTGAAAGCAGCTTGCCCATTCATCCGCCCCTTCGTTGTTTAGGGCTGATGAAAGAGCTCAGGTCTGTGAAAGAGCAAACTGAAGAGGCTGTCGGAAAACTAAAAACCATCGTTTGTCGTGCGGGTCGGAGTGGCGGAACGCGTCCGCCACTCCGACCCGCACCATGGGACAATCCGGGCCATAGGGTCTCATCACCCTGGGAATGGGACGATTGTGGTGATCCGGAGAACCTGAAAGCAATTCCCGTTCACGCCGACAGGCCGTTCACCCTTGTTCGTTTTTCGAGAACCACGTCTGCCGCACGGGCGGACACGTTCCGCCGCTCCGGTTCACACCGCCACAGGTGGCTCCTGCCGTTTTCCGACAGCCTCTGAAGCTTTAACTCCGGGCGGCGTTTTGGAGAATCGCCGTCGCTTTTATTCGAATGACTGCCGGCGACTTCATCGGAATGCCTCTTCCACGTTCAATGCGCTTGCAGGGCCGAATGCGGGGCGTGGGTTGATCCGGCCGTCGCCATCTCCCCTGGCTTCACTGCGGCGATCCTGCTGGGACGGATGTGCGAACGCTCGTTGAGAAAGGTGAGAAGGTGGTTGCGGATTTCCAGATACCGGGGATCCGCCATCACTTCCGCACGCACGCGTGGCCGGGCGAAAGGGATGGTGAGGATGTCGCCGACCTCCGCTTCAGGTCCGTCCGTCATCATCACGACACGATCAGAAAGGAAGATGGCTTCGTCCACATCGTGCGTGACCATGAGGGTGGTGAGCTTGTTCCTGCGCCATAGGGCCAGCAGGACTTCCTGCAGTTCCATTTTAGTAAGGGAATCGAGCATGCCGAAGGGTTCGTCCAGCAGGAGCATCTTCGGTTGGAGGGCGAAGGCGCGTGCGATGCCGACGCGCTGGCGCATGCCTTGGGAGAGATCCGCCGGGTATTTGTGCATCGCGTTTCCGAGGCCGACCACCGAGAGATAATATTCCGCCAGTTCCCGGCGTTCCTGTTTGGACGCGGTGTAATAGACCTGGTTGACGCCGAGCATGACGTTTTCAAACGCGGTCATCCAAGGCAGCAGGCACGGCGATTGGAAGACGACGCCGCGGTCCGGACCGGCCTCGTTGGTTTCCTTGCCGGCGAGGATCATGGCGCCATCGGTGGCATCCGTAAGTCCGGCCACCATCGAGAGCACGGTGGATTTTCCGCAACCGGAGTGGCCGATGAGGGTGATGAATTCTCCGGCCGCGAAGTTCAGCGTGAAGTCCTTCACGATGACGGCGGGGCCTTTGGGCGTGGGATAAGCCTTGGACAGCTTGAAAAGTTCGAGAACGGGTGCGGTGCTCATGATGCTTCGATGCTGAGTTCCTCACGCTCCAGTTGTGAGCGTCTGCGAGGGGTGGGGCGGTTGAACAGGGAGGATGCGCGGCGGTGCGCGAGGTCTTCCGGAAGGATGTCCGGAGCCGCGAGCTTTTTGGTGACCGTAGGCGCGGTGTCGCGTTTCGCATTCAACAGCGTCTCGACGAGTTGGAGCTTGAGATCCTTGAATTCGAGGGATTTCAACACCTCGTTGCGCAGGCGCGGACGCGGAATGTTTACGGAAATTTCACCGCCGAGGGTCGCACCATCGCGACCGGGGAGCAGCGGGATGACCCGGTCCGCGACCAGCAGCGCCTCATCGGGGTCGTTGGTGATCCAGATGACGGTGGTGCGGTTCTTGTGCCAGATGTCGGCGATCTCATCCTGCAGGGTCGCGCGGGTGAGGGCGTCCAGGGCAGAAAGCGGTTCATCCAACAGGAGGATGCGGGGATTCGCCGCGAGGGTGCGTGCGACGGACACGCGTTGGCGCATGCCGCCGGAAAGCTCCTTGGGATACTTGTGGGAGGCCGGGGTGAGCTTCACCATGTCCACGTATCTCGCGGTATGTTCCTTCCGCTCCCGCGCGCTCTTGTCCGGGAAAAGCTGGTCCACGGCGAGCCGGACGTTTTCCGAAACAGTGAGCCATGGAAGCAGGGAGTAGTTTTGGAAAACGATGCCGCGCTCCGGCCCGGGACCGTCGATGGTTTTTCCATCCATCATCGCGGACCCTGCGGATGGTTTCAGCAGGCCCGCGATGAGATTGATGAGCGTGCTCTTGCCGGTGCCGGAGTAGCCGATGATGGAAACGAAGTCACCTTCACGCACCGTGAGATCAACATTCCGCAGGACGGTGGCAAGTTCATGGGCGCGGCCGAAAGTCTTCGTGACGCCGGAGAGTTCGAGGATGGGTGTCATAGGTCGTTGGGGCTTCCATGTTGCATCAGGCCGAGCGGAAACGTCCTTCGATCATGCTCATCGCGCGGTCCAACACATAGCCGATGAATCCGATGGTGAGGATGGAAAGAATGATGTGGGCGTAGCTGTTCGCGTTGTACTGCTGCCAGAGGAATCCGCCGACACCGGGCTTTCCGATGAGCATCTCCACCGCCACAATGACCAGCCAGGCGATCCCCAGCGACAGCCGGAACCCGGTGAACATGTAAGGCAGTGCGGAAGGAATGAGGATCTTGAAAAGGGTCTTGGTCTTCGAGAGTTTCAGAACCCGTGCCACGTTCAGGTAATCCTGAGGCACAGCCCTGACGCCCACCGCCGTATTTAGCACCGTGGGCCACATGGCGCAGATGGCGATGGTGAAGAGGGCCGCGGCATCGGAGGTACCGAAGACCGAACGGCCATCCGCATCCATGATTTTCAGGCCGCTGAAGAGGACCATTCCAAGAGGCAGCCAGGCAAGCGGCGACACGGGGCGCAGGATCTGGATGATCGGGTCAAACGCACGGGTGAAGTTCTTTGACAACCCAAGGAGAAAACCGATCGGTGTGCCGAGAAGCAGCGCGATGGCATATCCTTGGGCGACGAGCTTCAGGGACAACCACGCGAAGCGGAGAATCCCCTGGTCCAGTTCGCCACGTTTCGCGAAAGGCTCCACGATGTAGGGCTTGCTGGCGGTCCATGTCTCGGCGGGAGAGGGGAGATTCTTGGACAATCCGAAACGTTCGGTTTTCGTGACCTTGTCACCCCAGTCGTCGATGGAGACAGTGGTCTTCCCATGCCCGGCGATCAGCGCCCAGCCGCCGAGGCAGATGAGCAACGCGATGAGCGGGAGGAGAATGGCGTCGAGCCTGAGTTGGTAGAAGAGTTTCATGGTATTGTTCTGTGAGGGTGGACCATCGCTGATCCACCCGTTCATCCACGCGGAACGGATCCCGCGCTCCATCGATGTCAGCCCTTGATCGTTTTCACCGAGAAGGAGGCGGCATAGGCTTCCATGTCACCGGCGGGATCGAACACTCCTCCGTCGAAGAACGTGTCCTTCTCCTTACTGGCACCGCCATGGGCGTATCCGATCTCCTTCATCGCCTCCTCGTAAATGTCGGAACGCATGACCTGTTTGGCGATGCCTTCGTAGTCGGGCGCGCCCTCGGTGAAGCCCCAGCGGCGGAGCTGGGTAAGCCACCATTTTCCATACTTGAGCTGTGGGTAGTTGCAGTTCCTGTCGCTGAAGATCATGTAATTCGGATCCCGGACCTTGCGGCCGTCCCCCATGTCATACTTGCCTTGAAGTCTTGGCAGAATGGCTTCCGGCGGACAGTTGATGTAGGTCGGCGCGCTGACGATTTTCGCCTGCTCGGGGCGGTTGTCCATCTTGTCCAGCCAGACGCTGGCCTCGTGAAGCGCCTTGAGCACCGCCTTCACGGTCTTGGGATTCTTCGCGGCGAACTCCTCGGTGAAGGCACAGACTTTCTCCGGATGATCTTTCCAGATGTCCTGGGTATTGATCGCAGTGAAACCGATCTCATCCTTGATTGCCTTGCCATTCCAAGGTTCTCCCACACAGAAGCCGTCCATCTTTCCCGCCTGCATGTTCGCCACCATCTGTGGGGGCGGGATCGTGATGAGCGAGATGTCCGCTCCGGCACCCGCCGCGTCGCCGGGATGGATGCCACCGGCGGCAAGCCAGTAGCGCAGCCACATGGCATGGGTGCCCGGTGGGAATGTCATGGCGAAGGACATGGGGGAACCCTTCGCCTTCGCCGCATCCACCAGAGGTTTGAGAGCCTTGGGATCCGCGGCGACCTTGCCCTTGAGCGAGCTGGCCAGGCTGATGGATTGTCCATTGCGGTTGAGAATCCACGGCGCGATCATCGGCTTCTTCGGAGCACCTCCGAGACCCATGGTGGAGGCGATCGGCATGCCCAACAGCATGTGGGTTGCCTGAATGTCGCCATTGGAAAGCGAGTCCCGGATGGCCGCCCAGCTCGCGCCTTTGGTCACTGTGGAGTTGATGCCATATTTTTTGAACAGGCCCTTTTCATGAGCGATGATGATAGGCGAACAATCGGTCAGGGCGATGATTCCGAAGTTCACATTCGGCGACTCCGGAGCTTCACCGGACGTTTGGGCTCCCAGCCAGCCGGCAGGCAGACCGGAGGCGAGAAGTCCGAGCGCGGTGGTCTTCGTGGAAGTGGAGAGGAACTTCCGGCGGGTGAGGGAGGATTGTGTTTCCATGGTTTGTCGGGTATGTCGTCCGTCAACAAAGCGGCATGGATGCCAAATGAAATTCTATGGAATCAACCGGAACGATGTATCTTCATCATGGAAATGAAGTGGGTTCATGCACCTTGCGAACACAGCGTGGCGGCATGGAACAGGTCTTCCCGATAGATACGTGAAAGCGAGCCGGCCGTGACATCCGGCAGTATGCCGATGCCGCGCAGACCCGCGAGAACCCATGATGCCTTCTCCACCGTCGGGCGGTTCACGGACTCACCATGAAAGACATGAAACGCTGTGTGATTCGAGGAGCCGATGCCGGTGTTGAACTGTCCGCTGAGGCTGTTCCTCAGGATCCGCTCGGATGCTCCCGTATACTCCTTGAGGGCCAGGATAGAGATCATTTCATTTCTGAAACCCGGATCCTGGCATAACTTGCATGCGTCCAAAAGAGCCGCGGCCAATGCGGTGGATTCATCCTTGCGCTCGCGCAGGAATTTCCCGGAGAGCAGAAGGACCTTCTCGGGATGCCCATGGGAAAGATCCGAAGAGGTGGCCGGACACCAGCCCGTGCCAGCGAGAATCGACTCCGAATTCCATGGCTCCCCCACACAGTACCCATCGATATGCCCCGCCTTCAGGTGGCGCGGCATGAGAGGCGGGGGAAGGAAAATGATTTCCACGTCCGACGGCGTGGAAAGGCCGTGCCGCCTGAGCCATTGGTTGAGCAGGATATGATGTGACGAGTAACGATGCGTCGCGGCAAGGGTGAAAGGCCGGTCCTTCTTCCAAGAGTGGGTGAGGTATTTCTGCAGTCCTTCGCCCTTTCCTATATCCGAGGTTTTCAGTTCGCTGGACAGGGTGATGGCGTTGCCGTGGAGATTGAGGATCAGGGGAACCGCGACTTCACAGCGAAGCTCGCCCAGCCCCATTCCGAGGGCGAATGCGATGCCCGCGATGGATTGGGCGGCTTCAAGATCCCCATAGAACATCTTGTCCCTCACGCTCGCCCAGCCGAGTTCGCGGGAAAGGACGACGTTGAGTCCGTAACGTTCGAAAATCCCCGTCTCCTTCGCAACCGCGATGGGGGCGCAGTCACTCAAGGGGACATATCCCAAACGGATCGAGTGTTTGCCACTGGTCTGGCTTCCGGAAATTTCCATGAGGCCTCTCAAAGCGCGTGGAATGCCAAAGGTGACAATTTGGCACAAGCACTGCTCATGGCAAAACAACTTTCAATGAAAGCGGTTCATTTATGGAGTGGGTTCCTGATTTAAGACAGTTGAGGGCATTTGTTGCCGTGGTGGAAGAAGGCAGTTTCACGCTCGCCGCCCGCAGGATATTCGTGACGCAGTCGGCTGTGAGTCATTCACTCAGAACATTGGAAGAGCAACTTTCATGCCGCCTGCTGGACAGGACCGGGAAACGGGTGGCGGTCACCGCGGAAGGGGAACTCCTGCTCCGGCGATGCAAGCGGGTGATTTTCGAACTGGAGCAGGCGAGCCGCGATCTCGATGGATTGCGCCGCTGGGGACAAACCCGCATCCGCATCGGAGCTCCCCACAGCCTCTGTCACTTTCTCATCCCTTCTGTGCTGCGCGAGTTCCGCGATTGCTTTCCCCGATGCGAACCGGTCATCGAGGCAGGCGACACCACCGTGCTTCTGGACCGCCTGGCTGGTGCGGATCTCGATCTGGTGGTCGGACTGAAGCCAAGGGGCAGGGGAGATGAGGGTTACCGCCCCATGTTCAAGGACCGTCTGGCATTCGTGGTATCACCCTTCCATCCTTGGGCGGGGGATCATTCGTCGGTGCTCTCCACGATCAACGACCACCAGTTCATCATCTATGCTAAGGCCACCGAGACCCACCGTCTGATCGAAGATTGGCTGGAACAAAAAGGAGGACGGGGCAAGAAGCCGCTGGTCCTAGGCGACATGCAGGCCATCAAGGAAATGGCGAAACTCGGAATCGGCGTGGGGATAGTCGCTCCCTGGGTGGCCGCACGGGAGATCGCGGACGGCAGCCTGAAGGTGGTGAACATCAACGAACCCGGCATCGAACGCGAATGGGGCGTCTTCCACTCGCCGAAACGGGAACCGAGCCTGGTTGAGGAAGCGTTCATCGGTCTTTGTGAAATGGCGTTCGCCGCGATGCCCAGCAGCCTGACCGAGTGACAGGAAACGGGCCACTCCGTGTTACCGGAACGGCCCGCACCACTCAACAACCTACAACCAAAAACTCAGAAAGTGTAGTCCAGTTCGATGGATACGCGGGTGGCCGTCGGGAGTCCCGGCGAACCGGAAGGTCCGACGTAGGCATCCCCTTCGGACTCGAACTGGGCGAATTTGGCGATTGCGGTGAAGTTGTCGTCGAACTTCTTGGTAAGCACCGAATCATATTCCCATCCGTAGCCGCTGGAGATCTCGTTGTCCCCCATGGCATGCAGCACGTTCGTCCACTTGATACCGTAAAAGAGCGGGATGGTGTGCGAAACGTAGAGATCCGTGAGACCGTTGTGGGCACCGGACAAGCGGGCGCCGTCGGTGACATCCGCGAAGCCGTTGAACGCATGCACCGTGGCGAGCGGGGTCTTGAATCCTGCATCAAGATGTTCGAGGCCCACCGTCAGCGACTGCTTTCCGAAGGTCTTCGTTGCGGTGGCGTGACCATACAGCGCGTCTTGCTCTCCCAGCACACCGGCCTTGTCCTGGAAGGCCAGCTCGCCATACAGCACCACGCCACCGAGCGTTCCCTTGGCGCTCGCACCGAAGGTGTTGTTATCCCATGCCCCGAGTTCCTCGAAGTTCATGATATAGGCGTAACCGCCGAGCGTCACACCGCCGAAACCCGTATAGGAGGCATTGAGGAGGTGGATTTCGGATTGAAGATCCTGGACATTTGCGAAGCCCGGCAGGAAGCCGATTTCGGAATCGGCGTCCGAACCGAAGATACGGTTCACCTGGTTGATATAGCCGTAGTTCAAGGTGAGTCCGTCGATCGACTTGTTCGCCAACGTGATGCCATCATAGGTTTGTTCATTCTGGCGCCAGCCCACATTGCCAATGAATGCCGCGTTGTCGTAGATCAGGCGCTGCCGGCCGATCTTGGCCGTGGTGTCGAAGCCTTCGTATTGCAGGAAAGCTTGGTTCAACTCGTTGGTCTCCGGGTCGAAGATGGCGGTGTTGGCCGGGTCGAACGGGTCGGCCGTAGGACCGGCGCCTCCGTTGTAGTCATCGATCACGGCCTGGCTGAACTCACCTTCGATCAACGCGCTGAACCCATTCCATGCCTTGGTTTTGAGTCCCAGACGCTCGCGGACCGTCAGGGCATGGGAGGGGTCGAAGGCATCCACATCGCCGAACTCATAGCGGGCACGGATGTCGATGACGGGTTTGATCCATGGCTCGGGCTTGGCGGCAAGCGTGGATTCCAAATCGGGAGTTCCCGCATGGAGCAGGCCGGCGGTGGATAAGAACAATGCGAATGGCGTCTTCATGAGTGTGTTTTTTGCGTGAACGGGGGAGCACCCCACACACCTCCATAAAGCGTGCGCCCTGCCACATTCCCGGCCGCCGGTCCGAAATGGGTGAAGCGTATTCCACCACCACATGAGGGCCAATCATGCGATAATGGCCAAAATGAAAACGCCGCCGTCGCGAATGACGGCGGCGCGGAGGGAAACCGGCTTTCCTATTTTTGGAACCTCACGGCGTGGGAGCCTGGATGAAGTTCACAATGTCCTTGCGGCATTTGATCAGGTCCGGTGGATTGAGGTAGAACATGTGACCGCCATCATAGTAGGTGGTCGAAATGTTCTTCCGGGCGTTTTCCGGAAGATTCAACATGTGGCGGACGGAATATGCCACGCCGGTCGGAGGCGTGGCGAGATCGGTGTATCCTCCCATCACAAGCACGCGGAGTTTCGGATTGTCGCGCATCGCGGTGGCGAGGCGTCCGCTGAGATTGACCACGGAGTTGCTCGTATTCCACTTCCAGGGCTGGACCTTGCTCGTCAGGATTTCGTAAGGCTGTTCTTCCTTGTAGCCCAGATCACGTCCCAGATAATCCATCATCGCGGTGGCGAAGGCCCCGTAGGCGAGGGAATAAGAGGGATCGTATTCCGGTGTACTGGCGGCCTTGTCCGTGGTATCCCACGCGACACGCGCGTCAAACCGTCCGACAACCTTTCCCTCACTCCGCAGGAGTTCGCTACGGAAGGATGTGGAGTCCAGACGCAGGTCGTGCTGGATCCATATGGCGGCGCCGACTCCGGTGAATTTCTCCAGCTTCGCGGCGACGGCATCGCGTGTGGCAGGATCCAGATCGGAACCCTTGAGCAAGGCCGCCGCATATTCGCCGAACGCGAATGCGGTGCTGTCCTTCACGAGTTGATCGCGATCCCCGGTGATCTTCTTGTGGAAGTGGGCGGTGCCGACAAGCGATGGCAGGAAAACCTGATAAGCAAGATCGTTCCCTTGGGCGGGCTGGAGCGTGGAGAAATCCAGCAAGGTCGAGAGCATCACCACGCCATTGAGGCTCATTCCATAGCGGTTTTGCAAATGATGGGACAACCCGGCCGCCCGGATGCCTCCGTAGGATTCTCCCAACAGATACTTGGGCGAGGCCCAGCGCTCGTGCTCGCTGACCCAGCGGCGGATGAAGTCTCCGACCGATTGGATGTCTTCGTCCAGTCCGTGGAAATCACCGGGCTGGACGTCCTTCTCCGCACGGCTGTAACCAGTGGATACAGGGTCGATGAACACCAGATCGCAAACATCGAGGATGCTCAGGGGATTTTCTGTTAGATGGACAGGCGGGGAGGGGGGCTGCGTGCCGTCGCCCGTGAGCTTGACGATCTTCGGGCCCAGCACACCGATGTGGAGCCACACGGCGGACGATCCGGGACCTCCATTGAAGGCGAACATCACCGGCCGCGTCGTCGGATCATTGGAATCCGTGCGCTCGTAGCTCACGTGGAAAATGGACGCGCGCGGCTTGCCGTCGTCAGCCTTGAGCTGGAGTTTTCCGGTGGTGACCTTGTAAGGAACCTTTTTCCCATCGATCGTCACACTCGACTCACGTGTGGTAGGCTCCGCGGCTTTCGCCGGCGCGTCATCTTTTTTGGCGTCATTGGATTTTTCCGGCTCCGCGGCCACAGAGGCAATCAGACTCAGGGAACAACAAACTGGGAGAATGAATCGTCGCATGGGTAAACCCTAGGCAGCTGAATTTCCGTTGTCGATGGCATGTCATGGCTGAGGACCGCCAAATAAACCGGAAATCCGTCCGAGACCCGCCAAACGCAAGGAATAGCGAGGGATCCGTGCTTCCACCTGTGTTCAAATGCAGGCCATTTACTACTTGTTACAATATATGTAATGCGGAGTCAAATATTGCACGTTCCAGAACCAGCATCAGGAACGTCTGTCCGGCCACGTCACCGGAGCAGCGCGCTTGCGGTCCACAGCATCGGTGACTGGCCGTGGAGGTCCCCTGCTGTCCTCGGGCGGTCGAGATAGAATTGTTCGGAGAATCCCTTGTCGGTGCCGATGCACACCTCCCGTAGATTCGCGTCTTCGTCCAAGTGCGCGACGAGGGCGAGCCATGCCCTGCGGGCTGCCGGACCGTAGGATTTTTCATCCAACCAGCCGTTTTTGACTCCTGTCACCATGGAAAAGGCGAACATTGCTGTTCCGGATGTTTCCGGCCATGATTCCGGCTTGTCGATGAGCTGCCGCCACATTCCCGCTTCAGTCTGGTTTGCGAGAAGAGCCGCCATCATCTTGCGATAACCTTCGAGCAATCTAGCGCGCCGGGGGTGGTTTTCCGGCAACGACCGAAGCAATTCCGCCGATCCGGCGGCCATCCAGCCATTACCCCTGCCCCAGAAGAAATGCGCGTTCGTGCCGTGATAAAACAGGCCGTTCGGCTCCTGCATCCTGTCGAAATAGGCGGCCATCGTAAGTGCCGCGCGGTCGAGGTATTTCATGTCCCCCGATGCCCGGTAGGCCTGGGTCTGAATGAGCGGGATCATGTACATGTCATCGATCCAATAACGCGCCTCGGCGGTGATGCCGTCCGGTGTGGGATTTTCCCATTGCGCGTCCGCGAGCGAAAGCCCGAGTGTCCTGCAACGCTCGTCCTTGTTCTCCAGATAGATTTGCAGCGGAACCGCACCAAAGACCCGATAGTCCACATGTGCGACGCGGTTGATCCTCTGGGACCCGGGGTCCGACAGGAATGGCTCGAACTTCGCGATGAGCCGGTCCCGGAGGTTGATATCCTTGGTGAGATCCGCCACCGTCAGCGCACCATACCAGGAGATGACCTCCGGATAGATGACGCCAAGTTTCGCCTTCGCGGGATTGGTTTCGAAGCGGAATTTCCGGGGCAGGATGTTTTCAGAGATCCGCTTGCCCACCACTGCCGGCGACGCGCCTTCCGGCCAGTCCGTGAAGCAGGCGGGAGATTTCTCCCCGGCATTCGCAACCAGGGAAAACGCGGTTGAGCACAGCAGTGTTAGTATGACCGATTTCATGAAATTGTGACTGTGGAAAGCCCGGCCCGCACCCGGCATTCCTTGTGATTATGGCGCTGCGGTGATCTTCACCTCCAAGGGTGTGGCGAGGCTTTTCGCGGTCTCGCTGACATGGTTTTTCCAAGCCTCCGCGGTGGTGAACCTGCCCGCCTTGTCCCAGCAGAATCCCGCCCAGTAGGTGGCGACGTGGGATTTGTCGGTTTTGACGAGCGCCAATTGGTTCAGCTTGTCCTCAGCAAACTTTTCCAATCCGGCAGGAGCGGTGATGATCGCGAGGCCTTGATTCCCCGCCCCTTTCTCCATTTTTTCCCATTTTGCCAGCCAACCTTCCGCAGGATTTGATTCCACCACCTCGCCGGAAACCTTTTTCAGACCGGCGGCGGCGACCAGGTTGTCACCTCCGCTGATGGTGTAGCGGCTTTCGAAGCGGTCGAACTGTTGCCCGGCATCCAGCGAAACCCGTTTGGTCTCCTCCACCTGCGCACCACCGACGGCGAACGGCGCATACCTTAGTTCGAACAACACGCGGATCGGTCCGTTCGCCAGCACGTTCGAGCTGATGAAGTTTTTCGAAACCCATAACTTGTCCTCCGCCCACAGGCCGCTGCCACCGCAGCCACGGCTGAGTCCGGCGGAGTAAAAATCCGCGCCTTCACCGTGATCCGCATGGTAGTCGTCCGAGAGATACCAGTCGCTGATGACCATGCGTGGCGTGCGTTTGGACCAGATGTCGATGGTGCTGCTGGTGAGCGGTTCCCCCTTCCATGTTTCCAAGGCATGCCCGTAGGTGCGGTGGGCGATGAGATCGTTCTCCCAGGTGAAATCATCGAAACGTTCGCGGACGAAACGGCCGAACGCCTTGAACTGTTCCTTCTTGTAGACCTGTTTGGCACCGACGCCGAGGGTGAACGTCTTCGTCTCGCCGGCTGCGAAATCGGCCTGGAAAATGACGGCGTCGAAAGCACGCAGCTCATCGCCATCCAGATCGATGGCCTGGCAGAGCACCTCTTTCCCGCTGCCATCCTTAACGTGGACGAGATTGAGATTCTTCGCCCCCAGCGGTGCCAGATCCCTGGCGGAAACCTCGATGGTCTGGCTGCCACGAGCCGACGGGAGAGTGTTCGAGACGGTCACCTCAAGCGACGCAGCATCGCAGGTGGAAGCGATGGTTCCAATTGCAAGCCAGGCGGATTTTCTAAGAAATGATTTCATGGGTATTTGATAACGCCCGGCAGCGTGGCAATCCGTCGGCAGGCAGACGAGTGCAAACGCAGCGGTGTCGAAATTAGCCGCCCCCCGAAAACAGCGTCAAACGCCCAGATGGAGTAATGGAACACCTGAAAGAGTTGTCATCTGGCAGCGGATGATTTGTGGAAAATCACAAGCCCGGACTTGAAACCGCCGTCGCCAGAGGCGAAAAGTCCGCGCGATGAATTTCGATTTCGACACGCCCATCACCCGCCGTGGCACCGGCTGCATCAAGTATGACCGACGCCCGGAGCTCGATCCCTTCTGGGTCGCGGATATGGATTTCGCCTCGGCTCCGGCGATCCTGGAGGCGTTGCACAAGCGTGTCGATCACGGCATCTTCGGTTACGCCCAGGCTCATGAGGGGTTGAACTCCGCCATCCTGACCTACCTGCGGGATCGCCGGAACACGGACGTCCCCATCGACCACATCGTCCATCTCGGCGGCCTGGTGCCCGCGCTCTCGCTCTCCGCCCGGGCCTTCTGCAAGGCGGGCGATGCCGTGATGACCTGCACCCCGGTTTACCCGCCGTTCATCGGTGTCCACCACGACGCCCACGTTTCCCTGATCACCGTCGACCATGCAAAGGCTGACGGCCGCTGGGTGTTCGACTGGGAGGCCATGGAAAACGCCGTCACCCCCGAAACGAAGGTCTTTCTGCTTTGCAACCCGCAGAACCCCCTTGGACGCGTTTTCTCCGGTGAGGAAGTCGAGAAGCTTGCCCTGTTCTGCGAGACGCATGACCTCGTGCTGGTTTCGGATGAAATCCACTGCGATCTCATCTTCGACGAGGTCACGACGCCGCATTTCTCCGCGCTGAATCTGCCCGAGACGCTCGCCAAGCGCACGATCACCCTGCTGGCACCCAGCAAAACATGGAACATCGCCGGCCTCGGCTACGCGTTCGCGGTCATTCCGGACGACACGATCCGCCGCAAGTTTTCCGCCGCCCGCGGACACACTCTCAGCGAGATCAACGGACTCGCCTACTATGCGGCGGAAGCTGCCTACCGCGATGGTGAGCCATGGCGTCAGGAGTTGGTGAATTATCTCAAAGGGAATCGCGACCTGCTTGTCGAATTCATCAACACCCGCTGCCCCGGCATGTCCGTGAAACCGGGCGAAGCGACCTACCTCGCCTGGATCGACGCGCGTGGCCTGGGCCTCGAAAATCCCGCGCTGCATTTTGAGAAAAAAGCCGGATTGTTCTTGTCGGACGGGGCCTACTTCGGATGGCCCGGCTGGATCCGTTTCAATTTCGGCTGCCCGCGTGCGCGCATGCTTGAAGGGCTGGAGAAAATCGCGGCGGCCTTGTGACAGAACGATGAAAAGGGACCATTCCGCCTGACAAATCCGGACCCGCGCAACCGTTCATTTTTGCCGGTGGTTCCACGTCCTGCATAGGGATATGGGGATGACTCCCCTTCCCCTTCGCTTCTCATCACCTTCGGGTGACCGGTGCCTCAATCATCCAGCACACCGGTCAGCGGCCCCGCGAAGACGATGCGGTTGCCGTCCGGGTCTTCGATGATGGCCACCTCTCCAATGTCTTTCGAAGGTGTGTTGTAGGTCACGGCTATCCCTGTTTTCGCCAGTTCGGCCAGTTGCAGTTCCAGGCTCGCTACCGCCAGGATCACGGTGGACATCCCCGCCCGCTCCTCTTCCCGGAAAACCTCGATCCAGCCACCTTCCGGGAACTGCCACGCGGCCACACGATCCATCGGGCGGATGTCCGGCGGACGTCCGATCAATGCCTCATACCAGATGATGGCCGCGTCGATGTCCTTCACGGCAATGCCCGAGAGCGCGTTCCTGAAATTCATGGGAGTAAAATGGGTTTGGAATGAACAGCTTCATGAGCATTCCCCGTTCGGAACAAAATGAAAAGCATGAAGCGCGATTCTCTCACGACTCGAAGCCCGTGGGCTTGCGGCCACGGAGATAGTCGGAAGCGGACATCCGGCGGCCGCCGTCCGGTTGCACGGTCTCCAAACGGACCGCTCCCTTTCCGCAGCCGACGACGAGCTGTCCCCCGGCGGTGGATATCTCCCCTGCGGCGAGTTCCTCCGAGGATACGGATACGGGTGGAAAAATCTTCAATCGCTTGGACTGGCCGCCTTCGACGGCAAGGGTGAATGTCCCCGGCCACGGGTCATAGGCGCGGATGCGGCGCTCGATGGCGGTCGCGTCCTGCGTCCAGTCGATTTTCCCGTCGTCACGTTCCAACTTGGAAATGTAGGTGGAGGCGGATTCGTCCTGCGGATCGCGGGTCGTCAGGTTTTCGAGTGCCTCCGCCATTGCGAGCGGGGCGAGATCAGCCAGGCGGTCGTGAAGGGTTCCGCCGGTTTCGTCCGGGGAAATCGGGATCGACCGTTTGACAATCATGTCCCCGGCGTCGAGCTGCCGGACCACGTGCATGACGGTGATTCCGGTTTCTTGGTCTCCGGCATCGATGGCGGCCTGGATGCAGGCCGCACCACGGTATTTCGGCAACAGCGAGGCGTGGAGGTTGATGATCGCTTCGCTTGCGAGCGTAAGGATGTTTTTCCGCAGGATCTGACCGTAAGCCATGACAACGATGACTTCCGGACGGAGAGCCGCCAGATCGGAGGTGATGTCTCCGATTTTTTCCGGTTGATAGACAGGGACGCCCGCCGCGAGCGCCTCCACCTTGATGGCGGGCGGCGTGAGCTTCTGGTGACGACCCGTCGGTTTGTCCGGCTGGGTGACGAGCGCGAGCGGGCGCGGACCGTTTTCCAACAAATGACGGAAGGACGGAAGGGCGATGTCGCCGGTGGCGATGAAGATGAGCCGCATGTCTGAAAAAATCTGTTAGGCGATGTGCCGGGCCATCTGGTTGTAAATGGACAGGCTGGTGATGCGCTGGATCATTTCCGCCAGGACTTTCACCGGTGGTTGCGTGGCATCGATGGTGGTGATCATCTCATCCCGATAGAATTCGAGGATGGGCTTGGTCTCGGCCTCGTATGTCGCGATGCGCTGGTCGATGACCTTGTCGCTCGCGTCGTCGATGCGGTTGTCCTTCAGGGCGCGCTTGCGCATGCGGCGGGCGAGTTCGTTGCGGTTGGGGCACGAAAGGTGAAACACCTGATGGACCTCGATGTGGTTCTGGAGTATTTCCGCCTGGCGGACATTGCGAGGAATGCCGTCGAGGATGAGGAAATCGATGTCCGGTTTGTAAACATGCGTGTCCGCGAGATTGTCGAGCTGGGCCTTCCACAGCTCGATGGTCAGTTCGTCGGGAACCAGTTCGCCACGGCTTGAGTAGTCCACGAATTTCCGGCCCAACGCGGTGCGGGTGTCGAGCGAGCGGAAGACATCGCCACAAGCGCAGTGGAAGAAACGAGGAATGCTGCCGAGGATTTTCCCCTGGGTCCCCTTCCCCGAGCCGGGTGCTCCGAGGATGATGAAGGCGGGCCTTTTGTATGCGTGCTCGATGGATGACATTGATGAAAGAAAGATGGATCGGGACGAAGGCGGAACCGGAGGATTACGCGTCCCGGAGGCTGCTGTCAGGACTTGGACGCCGCAAGAAAAACAACGAACGGAATGAGCAGCGCGACATCCGCCAGAACCCTCAGGGCATCCATGGAAAAACGTGAGCGGGTCCGGTTGATGATGTGGAGGAGCGCCGCCCCCGTGAGGATGGCGTAGAAGAAGGGACGGGTGGCCAGTTCGTGGTCCCGGGCGGCGAAATAGATCGAGGAGCCTCCGAGCAGGGTAAGAGGGAGCGTGAGCGCGAGTTCATCGGAGGCTTTCACCTCCGGGTCGGATGAACGGCCTGCGTGTTCCCACAAGTCGATGGCGGAGATGTTCAGGACACAGAGCACCGCGAAACAGACCAACTGCGGGGACATGACAAACTCCCACCAGTCGAATGCCGTGTAAACGAAGGCGATGACGCTGGTGCCGAAACCAAAAGCGAGGCCCGCCATCACGTTCTTCGCATAAGGGATGTCGTTCGGACCTGTGGAGGAGTTTACGGAAAGGGCGAAAAAACCGATGACCAGGATGATGCCCAAGCCCGCATTTTCGAAGATCCTCATGGGCATGCTTCCGATGACGAGGATCATCGCAAGAATTCCGGCGAAGATCGCCGCAATGCGGAATAATTTCGCGTGCTTCCGGTGAAAGACATGACGGGATTCGAATCTCCCGCCGGTGCCATCCTGAATCGAGGAATCCAGCAGTCTGTCAGTCACATAGATGACCCAGACCACCAGCGCGAGCGCGATGTAGGAGATCCATGGCAGATAGTCCGCCCTCCATGTCTTCGCAAAAATGTAGAGCCAAGCCACCGCAACCAGCGGAGCATCCAGGCTCAGCAAGTTTGGGATGAGCCACAAGGGCTTACGCTGCTCGGAAGGCACGATGGGCGGAACATCCCCGACCATTGCCGTGATGGCAAGCGCTCTTTCACCCGGATGACAGGTCTATCGGCTGTGGCAGCGTTTCCCCCAAAGGGCGTGCTATGCCAGTCCCACGGCCTTCCTGACGCGGTCCAAGACCTTGGCAGCCTCTTCGCGGGCACGCAAGGCACCCGCCGCCAGCACCGCATCCACATAGCCCGGATCTGACAGGATCTCCGCACGGCGCGCGCGCATGGCGGAGAAGTAATCCCAGTAGGCTTCCGCAAGGCGCTTTTTCAAATCTCCATAGCCGCAGCCGCCTTTCTCATGATCCGCCACCATGGTGGCGTAGTCCTCCTCGCTGGCGAAGAGCTTGTAGAGAGCCAGAATGGTCGAGCCTTCCGTCGGTTTGGGATCTTCCACCGGAGTGGAGTCGGTGGTGATCTTCATGACGAGCTTCTTAAGCGGCTTCTCTTCGCCGAAGATGGGCAGCGTGTTGTTGTAGCTCTTGCTCATTTTCTGGCCGTCCAGGCCGACGACCAGCGCGGTATCCTCGCGGATGATGGGTTCCGGCAGGACAACGGTTCCCTCGCCATAGGCTTCGTTCAGCTTTACCGCGAGGTCGCGAGTGACCTCAAGATGCTGCTTTTGGTCCTTTCCAACGGGAACCTTGTTCGAGTCATACAGCAGGATGTCCGCAGCCATCAGCGCGGGATAGGCGAAGAGCGCGTGATTCGGGGAGATGCCATTCGCGATCTTGTCCTTATAAGAGTGGCATTTTTCCAACAATCCCATCGGGCACACCGTGGAAAGAATCCATGCGAGTTCGTTCACCTCCGGCACCGCGCTCTGGCGGAAGAACACGGCACGGGAAGGGTCCAATCCGCAGGCGAGGAAATCGGTCGCCAGTTCGCGCACGTTCACCCGCAGCGCGGCGGCATCGCGCGACGAGGTCATCGCATGGTAGTCGGCGATGAAATAGAAGGCCTCGCCTTCATCCTGAAGACGCACGGCGGGCTGCATCGCGCCGAAATAGTTGCCGATGTGGAGTTTTCCGCTGGGCTGAAGGCCAGTGAGAGTTCGCATGGCGCGGAGCATGGATTCGTCACGGGGAATCGGTCAAGCGGGGATGGCATGGGAACGGGAGTTCATCCGGAAATGCCATGGCCTTGGCGTTTTCCGCAAGCCGTTCACTATAAATTTGAAATAACGATGAAATTCCACTCAACGCTGATAGGAAATCGTGCTATGTACGTAGCTGAGTCAATTAGATCGTATGAAAATCAAGCCTTTCCTTTCGGTGGTCATCTTGGTGGGTTCCCTGCTGGTCACTCCGGTTGTGGCCACTTCGGTCGCGACGTCCACGGTCGAGCAACCCGTCAATCTGGGAACCCGTTCCGATCCTACCCGGATTCCACTCGGGCCGGTGGGGGTGGTTTGTAACTATTACTACGGGCTCCATCATTTCATCGGTGAGGCACGGCCGGCTCCGGACGGAGCCATGCGCTGGTCCGGCGGTTCGGAACTGGATCAGAATCTGGCAAGTGTCTTCGGCATTTCCGTGGAGCCGGCGGATTCCAGCCAGATCCCCGCTCTTCCTGTGTTCATACGGGTGAAGCCATGGAAAGCGCCGGGATACACCCCATACACCAAGGAGCAGGTGGTGGCGGCCACGCTCTGGTGCCTGCTGCGAAGGGTCGATTCCACTCCCGCAACCCCGCTCGAAGTCCGGGTGGTCGCGGAATCCGAGGATGACAAGGCCCTGGAAGCACGGTATTCCGGGAAATACATCACACGCCCATCCAAGGACGACGGGACAACTCCTCCCCTGAGCGTGCCGGGCACCCTGCTCGAAGAAGATTCCCGGGGTATTGCATGGGTGGTTTTTCCCGATGCCAAAAAGAACGATACCTTCATTCCGATCAATCCCAGCGTGGTCGTTCTGAAATCCGGAGGTGACGGGGATCCCGGCTGGCATGTGCTGCCTGTGTGGGGGAACGGAAATGATGAGAGCGATTTCCTCCGCCTCAATCATTGGTCGTCCAATATTTGTTACTCCGCTTTCAAATCCCATGGCGTGAGCCAAGCGAATTCCTATGTCGGGGACGGAGGGGCCGACACCGCAACCACGGAACCCGGCTCGATGGACATCCTTTATCCCAGGGTGGATCCAGCGACTCTCGCCGCGAACCTCCTCGCGCTGGTGATTTCAAAACAACCCACCGAAGCCAAGCCCTTGACCATCTCCTTCACCGTGGAGGAATCCGCCATCTCCGGCTATTCCTCGTTCCGCAACGACGAAAGCTGGCACGAAAGCCGGCCTGATGCGGACAAGGTTATGCTGAAATGCGAATTTGTCTGGGATGCCGCCGCGCGGAAATTGACCAAAGGGTCGATTCCTCTGGTGAAGCTGGACGGCAAGAACTGGATCATCCCGAATCCCGTGCAGGAAACAGCGCTGAACGAACCCAAGGAGCAAACCCCCGAGGAAGCAGGCGAGGAAGCAGGCGAGGAAACGGAAGAAGCCGGGGAGACGAAAGCATCAGAATGATTCGGAGGTGGATGCTCCTCCGTTCGTAGTTCAGCCATTTATGGCGTCTTCCATGCGCGCGGAAGACGCCATAAATGGCTGAACTACATGCGAAAGATCTCCCCCATCGATCCTATGCCACGGCGGAATACCCTCCGGAATCGAGAGTGACCTCACACGAATTCCGCATCCACGCGACCATGCTAATCCGTAAATCAGTAAAATCCGTAGTCAGAAATA
This sequence comes from Luteolibacter yonseiensis, assembly GCF_016595465.1. Taxonomy (NCBI): domain Bacteria; kingdom Pseudomonadati; phylum Verrucomicrobiota; class Verrucomicrobiia; order Verrucomicrobiales; family Verrucomicrobiaceae; genus Luteolibacter; species Luteolibacter yonseiensis. The sequence continues at coordinate 690,424 of NZ_JAENIK010000012.1, forward strand.
GTCTCTTCGTCTCCTGAAACCTCCATCAAATCTCCGAAAACAAAGCCTCCACCATTTCCACGCATTTCAGCCCCGGCATGACGCTGAGATCCATCTGATTCATCACATAGGCGAAGGAAATCCCGGTTTCCGGATCTCCCAAGCCATGGCTCCCCCCCGCTCCCGGATGACCGATGGCCGAGAGTGAAGGCCCGTAAAGCTGGCGGATCTTCCGCCCTGACTCATCCAACGGATCCTGTTGCACGCCGCAGGTGAAGGACGTGGGACGCAGCAGCACCCTGTCATCTCCCGAAACCTGGTGCGCCGTCAGGGCCCTACGAACATTCTCGCTGAGCGGGCTGTCGATGCGGCCGATCATCGCTTGATAAAATTTCGCCAAAGCCGAGGCGGTCCCAACACCACCCATCGCGGGCAATCCGGCGGACCATGCGCGCGGTTCGTTCATCTCATGGACAGCGTGTAATCCCTTTGGTGAGGAAAATGCCATCCGGGTGAAGGTTCCCGAGGTGGTGAGTTGCTTGTAGAAACCATCCGCCAGATCGGACTTGTCGGCCTTTCCCGGATAAAGCCGGGCGACCCGCGGCCACTCGCTTTCCGGGAGACCGATCCAGAAATCCAGCCCGAGCGGCTCCGCGATCTTCTCGCGCCAGTAGCTGCCCAAGGTCATGCCGGTGAGCCTACGCACCGGCTCGTCCGTGAGAGCGCCGAATGTCCTGGGATGGTAACCGTGTCCCTCGCCCAATCGCCATGCCGGGACCTGTGCTTCGATGGCCGCCACCACCTCCGCATGCTCGAAAACATCCGCTTTCTGATCCAGCACCGCCAGACCGCATTGATGCGACAGCAGGTGTGAAAATCTCGCCTCCCCCACTGGAAACGCCGGCCAGATTTCCCTGACCGGAGTGTCCGGGCCGAATCCGTGGTTTTCCAGCGCCAACAGCAAGGTCGCGGCCGACGGAACTTTCGTCGCTGAATAAACCGGCACCAACGTCCTCGTGGTCCATGGCCTCGTCTTGTCCTTCTCGCACCAGCCGTGACCTTCGGAAACCAGCTCCGTGCCGTCCCACCAGATACTTACCGACGCTCCGATCTCCCCCCGCTCGCGGAAGTTCCGTTCGAAGACTTCCAGAACCTTACCTAATGCTGAAGGACTCACCGCCATGCAGGTGTGTGGTCTTTGTCAGTTCGACGTGCAACTCCGAAGTCTCCTCAAAGATCACCGTCCTTTCCGGTTCTTTCGGGGTGGCGGACCATTCCTCGATCAACCGGAACGCCACCGCCAGCAACGTCGGTCCCATGAAGACACCGACCAGTCCGAAAGCCAGGGCACCTCCGATGACTCCGCAGAAAATCAGCACGAAAGGCATCTTGCTGCCTTGGCTGATGAGGTAGGGGCGCAGGAAATTATCCACCATGCTGATTCCGAGCACACCCCAGAGGATCAGGAAGAGTCCGAGTCCCGGCTTGTGCTGGGCGAACAACCACAGGGCGGCCGGTAGCCAGATCATCGGCGGACCAAATGGAATCACCGCGAAAAAGAATGTCAGCACGGAGAGGAGGACCGCTCCCGGCACGCCCGCGATCCAAAACCCCAGCCCAGCGACCAGCGCCTGGGCGATGGCTGTGCCAAGGATACCGTAAACCACTCCACGCACCGTGTTTCCCGCCACCTTGATCAAATGCTGGCCCCGAGGTCCCGCAAGCCGGTCCGCCGCCACCGAGAGGCGTTCCGCGAGGATGTCCGTATCCCGTAGGAGGAAAAATGCCAGGAAAGCGCTCAGCAACACCTGCGTCACTCCCTCAAGAACCCCAAGTCCCACGGCAAACAGCCACGTCCGTGCCCAAACGATGAATTGACCGACCACTTCGATGGTCTTCGATGAATCAGACTTCTTTTCCACCGCAGCGATTTCTTCCGCCGCGTTCTCCGTCAAGGGTGCGGGTGCGGCGTCCTGGAGGACAGGACCGTCCGTGCCTTCGATGACGATCTTCGGGCGGGGCGGTGTTTTCACCACCTCCTTGTCGAGCTGTTCCATCCAGCGGTTCCGGTCACCGGTCACCCCACCCCAATATCCGGCGACATCATCTCCCACGACCGGCAGCTGCGCCACCCATTCCGGGGCCTTCTCTGGAGCCGCCATGAACCAGTTCCGGGTGGCGTAGGCGAGATCCTTGCCATCCTGGGCGATGCTGAAGCCGATCAAGGTGATCGGCCCCGCCAATACCACCGTGATCGTCAGGGTCACGAAAATCGCCGCCATCGTCCGGGATCCACGGAACCATTTGGTGAACTTGCTCTGCAGCGGATGCAGCGAGTAGGCGAGGATCATCGCCCACATCAGCGCCGTCATGAACGGCTTGAGAATGAAAAAGCACCCGATCAGGATGAGCAGGAGCGCCAGACCACCCAGCAGGGGCTCGATCTTGAAGCGCTTGTTCATATTCTGCGTTGCCATCTATAAAGGTGAGGTTAGACAGCTTTTCCCGGTTCCGCCAGTCACTTTCGTCAGAAATGCCGATTGTCCGACTCCTCCGGCGAAACCTTTTATTGAAAATTTGATCATTGGCGGCGGTCGCGTGATTTTTTTACATTTCGAAAAATGAATCGATCCAAAGCCTTTGAAATTTTATGGAATTCAAGAAAGGCCCCCTCCCCGAAATGGCACTTCTGGAGGTCACAGAGTTTACAGTCACCCACAACCGAGGTGGATGACGCCTATCGGTTGTTTGCAACCACTCCGGTTCATAGTATCCCGCGCTGAATGACGGGCGGTTCTATTTCGCCAGCCACCCGCACGCCTGTTTCGCGAAATAGGTGAGGATCATGTCCGCTCCCGCGCGTTTGATGGCGGTCAGCGATTCCAGCACGATTTTTCTTTCATCCAGCCAGCCACCCGCAGCCGCGCTTTTCAGCATGAGGTATTCGCCGCTCACCTGGTACGCGGCGACCGGGAGAGTCGTCGTTTCGCGGACTTTCGCGATGATGTCCAGATAGATGCCCGCAGGCTTCACCATGAGCATGTCCGCGCCCTCGGCTTCGTCCAAAAGCGTTTCGCGGACGGCTTCGCGCGAGTTTGATGGATCCATCTGGTAGGTTTTCTTGTCGCCCTCCTTGGGTGCGGAGTCGAGCGCGCCACGGAAGGGACCGTAGAATGCGGACGCGTATTTCGCGGTGTAGCTGAGGATGGAAACCTTGGTGAACCCTTCCTCATCGAGCGCTTCCCGGATGGCGGCGACACGACCGTCCATCATGTCGGAAGGCGAGACGATGTCCGCGCCGGCGCGGGCATGGCACAGGGCCTGTTCGCAAAGCACGGCGACGGTTTCATCATTGAGGATCTCCAATTCGCCCCATTCATCCCGCTCGACGATGCCGTCGTGACCGTCCGAGTTGTAGGGGTCCAGCGCGACATCCGTGATGACGCAGAGCGTGGGGTGGGCGGCCTTGATGGCACGGATCGCACGCGGGACGAGTCCGTCGTCGTTGGAGCATTCTCCGGCATCCGGGGTTTTGAACGATTCCTCGATTTTCGGAAAAAGAACGATGGCCGGAATGCCGAGCGCGTGCGCCTCCCCCGCTTCCTTCACCAGACTCTCGAGCGACCAGCGCGTCACTCCCGGCATGGAGGCGATGGGCGTGTCCTCCGCGTCTTCATGGAAAAACACGGGAAGGATGAAATCCGCGGGAGTGAGTATGGTTTCGCGCACCATGGAGCGGATCGCGGGCGTGCGGCGGTTGCGGCGTGGACGGTTCATGCGGGGAGGATGAACATCGGATATCGAACTTCAAACATTGAACATCGGAGGGGACAAAAAGAATCGATGCCGCAAAATCACTCCGTTTAAGGACGTAGCGAGGGCTTGCGCCGCGCGGACCACCTGCGATCATCCAGAAAACCATGAAATTTCCCATCGCCTCCCTGCTCGCCTCCACATTGATTTTCTCCCTTCCCTCCCCGGCGCAGCAGGCTCCGGAACGCTTCTCTGTCGCGACGGGCAAGGCCCTGACCGAGGGTGAGAAGCCCGCTGGCGAGGCGGTGATGACGGTTTATCACCCGGAAAAACCGAATGGTGCCGCTGTCGTTATTTACCCCGGCGGCGGTTACACCACGCTCGTTGTCGAACCGGAGGGACACCGCATCGCGAAATGGTTCGGCGAGCACGGCATTACCGGAGCTGTCGTCGAATACCGCCTGCCGAACGGAAATTCAGGACTTCCGCTCGCCGATGCGAAAAGCGCAACCCGCATTGTCCGCCTGCATGCCACCGAGTGGAAACTCGATCCGAAGCGCGTCGGAAACATCGGCTTCTCCGCCGGCGGCCACCTCGCCGCCACCGCCGCCACCCATTTCGACAAGGGCGATGACAAGGCCGCCCATCCGGTGGACAAACTCAGCAGCCGCCCGGATTTTTCCATTCTCATCTATCCGGTCATCACCATGGGTGAACTCACCCACGGCGGCTCGAAGGGCGCGCTGCTCGGCCCCGCTCCGGATGCCAAGGCCATCGAGCTCTTTTCCAATGAAAAACAGGTCACCCGCGACACGCCGCCGACGTTTCTGGTGCACGCTGAAGATGACACGCTCGTCGTCCCTGCGAACAGCGAACTCTACTACGACGCGCTCCGTAAAAACAAGGTCCCTGCCGAATACCTGAAACTCCCGTCCGGCGGCCACGGCATCAATGGTTACCAAGGACCGCTGTGGGAGGAGTGGAAAAGCAAGTGTCTCAAGTGGCTGGCGAAAGAGAAATTCATCCCCGTGGCGGATGCGAAGTGAATCGCCGCAATCTCCAAAACCCACGATCATGATTCGGAAAACCCTCCACCGTTCCGCCTCCCTCGTTCTGACCGTCCTGCTGGCCAGCCCTCTCGTGGCGGCTGCGGCGGAGGGAAAAAACCATGATCTCACCGCCCGCGCCAGCGAGATCGACAAGCGGACCAAACCGCACCCGGAGATCGGTTTCGTTTTTGAGAAGGACGGCAAGCCACAGGATGTGCAGCACGCCAGCGTGGACACCCGGGTCCCTTCCAGCGGAAAACTGGTCATCTGGCTGATGGGCCATAACAAGGAACTCTTCGACCACCTCGACGGCTACGGCATGCACTCCATCCAGATCCATTACGCGCGGGAGTGGTTCGGGAAGCTTTATTCCGGACCACCACCGGAGGACGATCTGTTCCTTTCCAACATCCGCCTCGAAGCCGCCACCGGGGAAAACGCCAGCAAGGCGGTGGATATCCCGAAGCCGGACAGCATCATGGAGCGGGCCTACCAGTTCGTGAAATGGCTGGATCGTGAGAATCCGGAGGGGAACTGGAAGCAGTTCATCACCCGCGACGGCAAGGGTCTGCTGTGGGACAAGGTGATCCTCTCCGGGATCTCCCATGGCTCCACCACCGCCGCACGCATGGCGAAAGCGGTGAAGGTGGACCGTGTGGTGATGTTTTCCGGGCCACGAGATCAGTACGAGGTTTGGCAGAAACTCCCTTCCGCCACGCCAACGAACCGCTACTTCGGTTTTTCCCACGTGCTCGATGACGGCTGGACCGGCGATCACTACCGCCGGTCGTGGCAGCTCATGGACCTGCAGTCCTGCGGTCCCATCGTCAATGTGGAGAAGACTTCCCCTCCCTACGGAGACACCCGCCGCCTGATCACGGACGCCGACGTCGGCGGAAATCACGACCACGCGCACAATTCCTCCATTCCCGGCGGAGCGGCGGTGAAGGGGCCCGACGGCAAATTCATCCATGAGGCGGTCTGGCGTTACCTCTTCACCCATCCCGTGGAGGAGGTCGGCAGGGCCGTGCCACCGGATGCCGATTGCAGGATCGACCAACGGAAGAAAGGAGCCGGCTCCCGGAAATGACGGACACGTGCCCGGAGGGCAACGTGGACCGGGCCTGAATTTTGCTGTCATTTATCCTGAGGGCGAAATACGGATACTCCACCTCCGCGGTGCGCGACATTTCGCGATCGTGGATTTGTCCATCGTTTCTCCATGCCAGCTAAAAATTTCCACGTCCGCCAAGCCGCCGTATCCGCGCTCCGCGCTTGGGCAAAAGGCCATGATTATGCCGAAACGCTGATCGAACGACACGCGCAACGCCGCAAGCTTTCTCCTGCGGACCGGGGGCTGTTGCAGGCGATCCTCTTCGGTGTGCTGAGGCATCGGCGGTTGCTGGACCACTGGATCGGCAAGCTGCGCGATGGCAAGCTGGATCCGGAAACACGCGACATCCTGCGGGTGGGTCTGTGCCAGTTGCTCATCCTCGGCCTGCCGGACCACGCGGCGGTGAACGAAACGGTGGAGGCCGGGAAGGCCAGCGTCCGCAGCCTGATCAACGCGGTGCTCCGCCGTGCGACGCTCGCGAAAAAACGCATGCTGGACGATCTGGACGACGTGCCGATGCCCGTCATCCACTCGCACCCGGACTGGCTCTACAACCGCTGGCGCCAGGCCTTCGGCACCCGCAACGCGATTTCCCTGATGGAGTGGAACAACCTTCCCGCCGTGACGTTCTTCCGGGTGAATCCCCTCGCCCCGACACCAGACACCCTGCCCGGAAATCCGGTGGAAGGTGCTCCGGGATTCTACCAACTGGATGGCTCGCTCCCGACCGCCCTGCTCGCCAGCGGCTCCGTTTACATCCAGGACCCTGCGACGCGGCACTCGGTGGAACTGCTCGATCCTAAACCGGGCGAACGCATTCTGGACGCCTGTGCGGCCCCGGGGGGAAAAGCTTTTCTCATCGCCTCCGCTCTCGGTTCCGCAGAGGGGTTGGTTTGCACCGATTCGAACGAAAAGCGGCTCCCACGTCTGGAGGAAAACCTCGAACGCCTGCACGCGCGGAAAGCGGTGGTTTCCGTCCACGACTGGACAAAACCCGCACCGGCGGAGTGGCATGGCAGCTTCGACGGCATCCTCCTGGATGTGCCATGCTCGAACACCGGCGTGATCCGGCGCCGGGTCGATGTCCGCTGGCGCCTGCAGGCACCCGACATCGACAAGATCGCCATCACCCAGCGGAAGATTCTGGAGAACGCCCTGGCCTGCCTGAAGCCGGGCGGCCGCATCGTCTATTCCACCTGCTCCATCGAGCACACCGAGAATCTCGGGCTGGTGGAAAGCTTCCTCGCCGACCATCCGGAACTCGAGCTTCGCGGCACCCGGGACGCCCTGCCGTTCCGCGATGCGACGGACGGGGCCTTCGCCGCACGCATCGAACGGAAGTCCTGAATTTTACCGCTGGCTAGCGGCCATCGAACGTTTTAAAAATCTCCGCATGAAGTCCTGTCTCGGTCTCCTCATCGTCTTCTCCACCTTCGTCGCCGTGGTCGGTGGCGGGGTATTGATCTGGTTCCTGAGCGACACTTCGGAATTTTCGCGGAAAGCGCAGACGCCCACCCCGGCCTCCGCTCCAGCGGTGCCGGCAGCTCCGGCACGATAGGAAGAAAAGGGGCTTCGCACCTGGGACGGCTCCCCCCTAATAAAATACCTTCCACAAGACCAGGCCATGCGCCGGGGCGTTCACCCCCGCCGCGGCGCGATCCCGGCATTCCAGCATGCTTGCAATCTCTGCCGTGCTGAATTTCCCCTCGCCCACCTGCACCAATGTGCCGACGATGCAACGGCACATCTTGTAAAGGAAGCCTTCGCCTTCCATGATGAAGGTCACCAGTCTGCCCTGTTTGCGGATTTCACAGCGGGTCAGGGTGCGCACCGCATCTTCCAGCACCACACCGCGGTTCGTGGTGAACGAACGGAAGTCATGCCGTCCCAGCAACCGTCCCGCCGCTTCACGCATCGCGTCCAGATCCAGTTCGCGCGCCACGTGCCATGCCTGGGTCCGGCGCAAGGGATTCATGACCGGACCATTCCAGACGTGATAACGGTATTGCTTTCCGCTCGCGTCGAAGCGGGCGTGGAAATCCTCCCGGACGGGTCTGACCACCCGAACGCGGATGTCATCGGGCAGGAACGCGTTGACCGCCAAGGCCAGTTTTGCCGGAGGAATAGCGTCCTCTCCATCGTCCACCTCGAAGTGTGCGGTCATTCCCAGAGCGTGCACCCCGGAATCGGTCCGGCTTGCACTTTCCACCGTTGGTCCGCTTGGAAACAACCGGGCGAGCGCCGCTTCCACCCGATTCTGCACACCGGTGCCCTCCGGCCTCGACTGCCAGCCATGATAGCCCGCGCCATCGTAAGCGATGATGAGTTTGAAACGGAGCATTGCCACGCGAACTTCAAATCATGAACCAACGGCCTATGCACCTCCGGAAACCGATATTTTCGCCAACGCCCCATATTTCATTCCTACTGCTGGCTTGAACCCTGCTAGGACTGCCGCATGCAACAAGTGGAGCTCGACACCCATTCCAAGGCACTCAAGATCAACCTTGATCCCCGGTGGTATGGGACCCTGGCGGAAATCGGAGCCGGTCAGGAAGTCGTGAGGTGGTTCTTCCGGGTCGGAGCCGCGGCGGGTACTGTCGCGAAGAGCATCTCCGCCTATGACATGATCGTCAGCGACGCGATCTATGGCAGCGGCGACCGCTACGTGTCCCGTTCGAGACTGCAGGCGATGCTTGACCGGGAGTTCCAGCTCAATGTCGAGCGGCTCAGCGACAAGCGCGGAGACCATACGGCGTTTTTCGCGTTCGCGGATACCGTCGTCGCCCGCAGCTTCAAGGGAGGCAACGAATGTCACGGCTGGATGGGGATCAAGTTCCAATCCCGCCCTCGCGACGAACCCAGCCAGATCCTGATCCATGTCCGCATGCTGGATGCCGAAGCATCACTCCAGCAGGAGGCCCTCGGCGTGGTGGGGGTGAACCTGCTCTACGGCGCGTTTTTCCTGCATCACGAGCCGGAACTGCTGGTGGAAAGCCTGTTGGACAAGCTGACCACGGGGCGCATCGAGATCGATGTCATCGAGTTCAAGGGAATCGAATTCCGCTCCGTGGACAACCGGCTCATCAGCCTCAAGCTCGTACAGCTCGGTCTGAGTGGCGCGGCCATGTTCGGTGCCGATGGTGAGGTCCTCCAGCCTTCGGAAATTCTTTATAAGAAGGCGGTCCTTGTCGAGCGCGGCAGCTTCCGCCCGCCGACCCATGTGAACTTCGACATGCTGGAGTGCGCTCTGGAGAAATTCAAGGCGGACCCCGCGGTGGAAGGAAAGGAAGTGCTCCCCATCTTCGAGCTGACGATGAGAAATCTCCTTGCCGGAGGTGACCAGATCGACCGCCGGGATTTCCTCGCCCGCGCCGATCTTCTGGCGGCCTGCGGCATGACGGTCCTCATTTCGGACTATTTCGAATACTATCGCCTCGCAGCCTATCTGGCATGGCGGACAAAGGAGCGCATCGGCATCGTCATGGGTGCGCCAAGCCTCATCGAGTTGTTCGAGGAGAAATACTATACCCAACTGCCCGGAGGCATTCTGGAGTCTTTCGGCCGCCTGTTCAAAAACAACCTCAAGCTCTACGTCTACCCCCTTGCGAATCCCACCTCGGGCGGACTGACGACCATCGACAACCTGCCGGTCGCGACCGAGCTGAAAAAACTCTACGGCTATCTGGCGGATCGGGGAAGTTTCGTCGGGCTGGATAACTTCAAACCAGAGTATCTCAGCATCTTCTCAAGAGATGTGCTGAAGAAAATCGCCAGCGGGGACGAGGCATGGAAGGACATGGTCCCCGCCGGTGTGAGCGATCTCATCTGCAAACGCCGGTTTTTCGGATACAAGGGCTAGTCCCGCCACGGGATCCGGAAACCAGTCCAACGAGTCCCTTGCCTCTCCCAGGATCTCATGGGCGCTGGCGACGGCGGATGGCCGTGAGGCCCAAGGCCAGGCCGACAATCGCCGCCATGGCCGATGACGGCTCCGGAACAGCGGAAGCGGTGAAGTTGTCCGCCGCGATCTCGCCGGCCCTGCCCATATCCTTCTGGAAGAAAATGAAGGGATGGAGATTCCCGGTGAATCCCGTATTGGTGACGCTGTAAGCCCCGTCCAGCGCTCTATCCAGCACATTGCCGTCGGCGTCGGTCAGATCGATGGAATAGGCGAGGTCAAAACTTCCGGCACCGTTGTAGGTCATGCTCAGGTTGAGCGCCATCCAGCTCCCGACAGGGATCGGAGGAACCGGATCGATACTGTTGGGAGAGTTCCATTCCTGGTTTCCGTTGTAGTAGTTGGAGACATTCATCGACTGCGAGTCCCCGGTCGAAAGCATGATCGAGTTGGTTGGCTGGAAATCGATCGATGCGTAGCTGTTGTCGTCGGTGAAACCGATCCCGACGTAGTGATAGCTGCGGATGAGGGCTCCCACCTTGTATTCAACTCCCGCCGCCAGTGTGAAAGGGTCGTTGAGAATGGCATACTGGTCACGGGAGTCTTCGAGGACAAGCATCCCGCCGCCACCGCCCAGCCCTGCCGTCGTACTGTATGTGACCGGGGTCAGATTGTTTCCGCTGCCGGTGGTGACAAACGAGACGGTGAAATTGTCGGTCAGGTCGGCCGCGGTGTCGAAACCGATCTGGACGGCGGCCGAGGCGTGCGCGGCGAGCAGTCCGCCCAGGATTTGAGAAGCGATGATTTTACGTAGATCAGCCATTTGATGAAAGTGATGAGGGTTTTGGAATTCTGCCGTTCTTGAACCGCATCGTTCAGGAACGATCAAGGTTTGTCATGTGACGGAATATTTCATGGGAGTCTTTCTTTTTTCTCCCTCGCCCGATCTGTTTCTCCATATCGGGGCGATCCCGATGAAATCGGAATCGCGGACGGCCCTGATCTTGTGGGGCTTGGACGGCCGGGCTTAACAGAATCTTAACATTTCCGCGTTTGACCGCATGTGCGGGCTTTCCTACTCTGGCGTTCCAACGCTGATTCGTCGCCAAACGAACTCCCCCGGTGGCGTCTCCCTCGATTCAGCGCTGGAATCATCTCCAACCCACCGCCTTCGGCAACGAGCGGCGGCTTCCCCCATGAAAGCATCCCCCCTTGTCCGTCAAATGACGCGTGTCCTCACAAGAGCACACGTCCCCATGGCCGCCTTTGGATCAACGGCTGCCGTCCTGGCCGCCTCCGCACCTGCGGTAGAAGCCACCTCCTCCGAAACCACCGTCGATGCGGTGTCCAACCCCGTGGAAATACTCCGGGAACATCGGGCGGATCTCTCTGCCGCGCTCGCCACCGGAATATTCCTCGCCCGCCCCCGATGAAAAGGTGTGGGTGGAAAACCCCTCACTCAATTGCCCGTGAGCTTTGAAATGGTCGCCGCATCCAGGGTGAACGTTTCCGTTCCGTAAGATTTCAGCTTGTCGCCTTCGGCGAGTTGATACTCGAATGCCTTGATCGGCTGGGTTCCCTCCACCTCCGACATGAGATACACGCGGATGGTCATCGCTTCCTTGCCTGTGCCGCCTTCGAGTTTCGTGATGGCATATTGGATTTCGTTGGAACCCTCTTTTGCCCCCCCGATGACAACCTCCGCCTCCTTGGCGTTCGCGAAACGGTGGGCGCTGATCTTGTTGATCTGGACCTTCACTTCCCGGCCGGGGCAGAACACATAGACTTTCGCGATATATTTAGCGGGGCCGGCGGCGATCGGAGTCGGCGGGACCACTCCCGACGGCTGGGCTTCGGGCGTTTCGTTGAGATACTTGAGGTTTCCGGCGGCGAGCTCCTTGCGCACGGTTGCCAGGGCGGTGAGGTTGACGAAGTCCGCACGGTCATAGAGCCAGCCGCCGGAGCCCTTGATGAAGGATAGCACAAGGAGATTCTCGGTGGGATCGCCACCGACACCGAAGTCCACCTTTCCGAAATAGGATGCCTTCGCGGTGGGCCCCTTTTGTTTGGCTTCCAGAAACTTGAGCCCCTGGAGTGACGGAGGAGGAGACGGGAGATTGAAAACCGCGGCGGGAAACGGCTGCTTTTCCGCCAGAATCCGATTGCGGACCTCGACGCGCCGGGACTCGGCGGTGACACGCTGCCACACGGAGACATCCTTGCGGATCATCGCCTCCCTCCAGGCGCTGTAGGTGGTCTCCAGCGACGGACGCAGGTTGTCCTGGGCCGTCGCCAGCGAGGTCAGAATGAGCGTGAAGGCGAAAATTATTCGATTCATTGGCGAAACGATTGGACAAGATGGGCGTTCCCACAACAAACAAATTGCAAGCCGATTCATTTGAATGCGGCGGGTATCCCCTATGAGTAGTATTTTGCAGAGAGTGGCGCCGATCGGCGAGGCGCGCGATCGTGAGATTTTGAAGGATGCTTCAACCTACGTTTACGAACAACGGCCCGAGGGCGATGTCCTCGCACATCTGTTTCTTCCCGCAAAGGATCACGGGATCCCCCGCCCTGTCGTCGTCTTTTTCCACGGTGGTTTCTGGGACTCCCCCACCCCCACCCAATTTGTCCCCCACTGCCTGCACTTCGCCTCGCGGGGCGCCGTCGCCGTCGCGGCGGAGACACGGACTTCGGCGAAACACGGGACCGGTCCGCTGGAGGCCATTGAGGACGCCCGCGCCCTCATCCGGTGGCTGCGCCAGAATGCGGACACCTTCAATCTGGATCCGGCGAAGATCACCATCGGCGGAGCGGCGGGCGGAGCCTATCTCGCTCTTCTCGCAACCATGCCCACGGCGAAGGAGCTGCCGCCCGTCGACGGTGTCGACTGTTTCCCGCAGGCCCTCATCCTTTTCAGCTCCCTCATCAACACCGCCTCAAAAGGCACGGCGATGGAGCGCTTCCCGAATCCGAAGACGGCCAAACGCCTGAGCCCGACCCACCTGATCCGGCGCAAGCTGCCTCCGATGATCTTCTTCCACGGAAAATCCGACCGCATCACTCCATTTGATGAAGTGGACAAGTTCCGCCGCCGCATGCGCTGGCGGGGGAATTCCTGTGAAATCGTCGATTTCGCGAAGGCGGATCACAGCTTTTTCAATTTCAACGTCAGCCATAAGAACTTCGAGCTGACGCTGGGAGCCGCGGATCGTTTCCTGGTGGACCGCGGTTTGCTTCCGCCGGAAGAATCCGAGCCGGAATTCTGAGATTTCTCATCTGACAGGAAATTTACAGATGAATGGCTGCGGGCATAATTCCTGCTTGGCAGTCAAGGCTCCGTGTCGTTTATTCCGCCGCCCCGGTCGCAAGATTGGGACTTTCTGATTTTCCATGAACGCGTTTTATCACTCAAGCACCCCGTTAGTCGCTGGCTCGTTGCACCAGCTTTCGCAAGAACATGACAACTGCGGCATGGGCGCCATCGCCCACTTGCATGGTAAACGTAGCTATAAGGTCCTCGATTACGCGCTCACCTCCGTCTGCTGCATGACCCACCGCGGCGCGGTGGATGCGGACATGAAGACGGGCGACGGTTCGGGCGTCCTCACCCAGATTCCCTACCCACTCTTTCGCAAGGCGGCGGAGAAACTCGGTCACACCGTGGAAAACGACGAAGATCTCGCCGTAGCGGTGTTTTTCTTTCCGCAGGACCAACCGTCCAAGCTGGAAGAAATCAAGGCCCTTGCGGCAGAAGTCACCGCCAAGCGCGGTATCCCTTGCATCGGCTGGCGTGAAGTTCCGGTTGATCTGGAGGCGCTTGGAAAAATCGCCCTCACCAGCCGCCCGCAGATCGAGCATCTTCTGCTGACCCGCCCGGCGGAAATGGACGCGGATCTTTTCGAGCGCCAGCTGTATCTGTGCCGTCGTGAAATCGAGCACAAGACTAAGGAGATCAATGGCTTTTACATGCCATCATTCTCCAGCCGCCTGATCTCCTACAAGGCGCTCGCCATGCCGGCGGCGCTGCGGGCCTTCTATCTGGATTTCGCAGACCCGGATTACGAGGTCGCCATCGCTCTTTATCACCAGCGTTTCTCCACCAACACATTTCCGGCATGGCCGCTGGGCCAGCCGTTCCGCATGATGTGCCACAACGGAGAGATCAACACCGTGGAGGGCAACCGCAACTGGATGACCTCCCGTGAGGAGTTTTTCGCCTCTCCGGTGTGGGGTGACGATATCGAGCTGGTGAAGAACCTGATCCGTCATGGCGAATCGGACTCCGCTTCACTCGATCATGCATTGGAACTGCTCATCCTCTCCGGTCGTTCTCCGGAGCATGCGATGTGCATGCTTGTGCCGCCAGCCTATCGCAACGACGCGGACATTTCCGACGAGTTGCGCGCCTTCTACCAATACATCCGCTCGTTCTCCGAGCCTTGGGACGGCCCGGCCGGCCTTGTATTCACAGACGGTAAAAAATTGTGCGCTTCTTTGGATCGCAATGGTTTGCGTCCTTCACGCTATAAGATCACAGACGACGGAATCCTGTACATCGGTTCGGAAGCCGGTGCGGTGATCCTTGAAGATTCGACGATCGTTCGCAAAGGACGCCTCGGCCCCGGCCAAATGATCTCGGCCAACACGGCAACCGGCGAATTCAAATACGACGCGCAAATCAAGAACGAGCTCGCCAAACAGCAGCCATATCGCCGCTGGATCGACGAGCAACAGGTTTCCCTGGCCAAGTTTGTCTCGCCGAACGCGCATGTGCCGGAACTCGACTACTCCGCATTGGATCTGTCCCGCCAACAAGTCGCGCAAGGTATTTCAAGTGAGGAACTTGATATGGTTTTTCCGCCAATGATAAAAGGTGCGCAGGAGGCTGTGTTCTCGATGGGTGATGATATCCCGCTCGCGGTCCTTTCGACACACCCGCGCCTGCTTTACACCTACTTCAAGCAGCTCTTCGCTCAAGTCACCAACCCGCCGATCGACCCGATCCGCGAATGGGCGGTGATGTCGCTGGGTGCGGGACTTGGACCGGAGCGCAACCTGTTGGTGGAAACTCCCGAGCACTGCAACACGGTGAGCCTCGACAGTGCGATCCTCTTCGAGCATCAGTTGGAGAAGATCAAGCACTTGGACGAACAAGGTTTCCCGGCGCTGGTTCTGGACTGCACCTGGCCGGCATCCGCCGGTGCCGCTGGATTGAAGGCCCGTCTGGACGAACTCTGCCTGGAAGCGGAAGCCGCCGTTCAGGAAAACCGCAATGTCCTGATCCTCTCGGACCGTGCCACCTCCGCGGAGCGCATCCCGATCCCTGCCCTGCTTTACACCGGCACCATCCACCACCATCTCACCCGCATCCGCAAGCGCATGCGGGCGTCCCTGGTCATCGAGTCGGGCGAAGTCCGGGATGTGCACCAGATCGCCTGCTGCTTCGGCTTCGGGGCGACGGCCATCTGCCCGTATCTCGGCTATGCCACCGTGCGGCAGCTTGTCGCGGCGGACAAAGGCAAGCTGGACATCACGGCGGCCAAGGCGATGACCAACTATCGCAAGGCGCTTGAAAAAGGCATCCTCAAGATCATGTCGAAAATGGGCATCTCGGTGCTCAATTCCTATCAGGGGGCCCAGACATTCGAAGCCATCGGCGTGGGCAAGGAAGTCGTGGATTTCTCATTCACCGGAGTTCCATCGAAAATCGGCGGCGTCGGATTCGAGGAAATCGCGGACGAATCGATCATCCGTCACCGTGCCGCATTTGAAACGGTCGTCGCGAACGGCCAGACTCTCGACCTTGGTGATCCGGGATACAACCGCTACCGCAAGGCCGGCGAGCGCCACGTCTACACCACCGAAGTCATCAAGAATTTCCACACCTATGTAAAATCCGGCAAGCCCGAGGATTACGAGGAATATGTGCGTGTCGCGTTGGAAACCAATCCCGTGGCCATCAAGGACCTCATCGAATTCTCACCTGCCTCCGGTGGTCCGGTTCCGCTTGACGAGGTGGAGTCGATGGAGTCGATCCGCCGCCGTTTCACCACGGCCGCGATGTCGCTCGGAGCGCTGTCCCCCGAAGCTCACGAAACACTCGCCATCGCCATGAACCGCATCGGCGGCAAGTCGGACTCCGGTGAGGGCGGCGAGGACCCGGCGCGCTACCGGCCTTATCCGAACGGTGATTTCGCTCGGTCCTACATCAAGCAGGTCGCATCGGGACGTTTCGGCGTTTCCGCATATTACCTCGTGAATGCGGATGAGTTGGAAATCAAGATGGCTCAGGGAGCCAAGCCCGGTGAAGGCGGCCAGCTCCCCGGCCACAAGGTGAACGCGCTCATCGCCCGTTTGAGAAACACCCAGCCCGGGGTCCAGCTCATCTCACCGCCTCCGCACCACGACATTTATTCCATCGAGGACCTGGCCCAGCTCATCCATGACCTCAAAGAGGTGAACCCGCGCGCCCGCATCACCGTCAAGCTGGTGGCGGAGTCAGGCGTAGGCACGGTTGCCGCCGGATGTGCTAAAGCATCAGCCGACAACATCCTTATTTCCGGACATGATGGAGGCACGGGAGCATCGCCGCTTTCGTCCACCAAACACGCCGGATCGCCTTGGGAACTGGGTCTCGCCGAGGCCCAGCAGACGCTGCTCATCAACAATCTGCGTGATCGTGTGATCCTCCGCACCGACGGGGGCATCCGCAACGGCCGTGACGTGGTGATCGCCGCCATCCTCGGAGCCGAGCAGTTCAACTTCGGCACCACGGCGATGATCGCCATGGGATGCGTTTACGTCCGCAAGTGCCACTTGAACACCTGTCCGGTCGGCGTCGCCACCACGGATCCGAAGTTCCGCGCCAAGTTCAAGGGTACGCCTGAGATGGTGATCAACTACTTCACCGCGGTTGCGGAGGAAGCGCGCACCTACATGGCCAAGCTCGGTGTCCGCTCGTTGGATGAACTCATCGGTCGTCCGGAGTTCCTGAAACAGCGTCACATCCCGAATCACCCGAAGGCAAACACGCTGAATCTCTCGGCCTTGCTCAAGGATGTGGTGCCGGCCCTTGCCGCCCACAGCGGTCAGGACGCGGCTTCGATTTCCCGCACCTGCAAAAAAGTGCGCAATGATGGCCTGACCAAACCCGAGCTGGATCTCCAGATCCTCAATGATCTTGTGGCCACCGTTTCCGGTCTCAAGGCTTCGGAGTCTCCGGAATACGGCGAAGGTTCCGTCACCAGCGAAATTCTGGATGCCGTGAAACTGCTGCCGGACCGTCCCCCGGTCAAACTCAGCTACGACGTCATCAACACCAACCGCAATATCGGCACCCGCCTCTCGGGGCGCATCGCCGAGATCCACGGAGACCGCGGCCTGCCTGCGGACAGCATTCACATCACCTGCCGCGGAAGCGCGGGCCAGTCGTTCGGCACCTTCCTGGTCAGCGGCGTGAAGCTCGAACTCATCGGCGAGGCGAACGACTATGTCGGCAAGGGCATGACCGCGGGAGAGATCATCATCCGCGTGTCGGAAGATGCGAAATTCGAAGCGGCGGCGAACTCGATCGCCGGAAACACCTGCCTCTACGGAGCAACCGGTGGAAAACTCTTCGCCACGGGTCGTGCGGGCGAACGCTTCGCCGTGCGGAACTCCGGTGCCACCGCGGTCGTCGAAGGAGTGGGCGACCACGGCTGCGAATACATGACAAACGGCATCGTCGCCATTCTCGGCAAAACCGGGAAAAACTTCGGTGCGGGCATGTCCGGCGGCACGGCTTACGTGCTGGATGTGGACGGAAAATTCTTCTCCCGCGTGAACTCGGAGATGGTTGTGGCCCTGCCCGTCCGCCGTCCACAGGATTTCACCGAGATCAGGTCGCTCATCGAGCTTCACTTGGAAAAAACCGGCAGCGTGCAAGCTTCCAAACTGCTCGCCAACTGGGACGAAACGAAGCGCAAGCTCGTCCGCGTCATCGCCAAGGAGCGCGCCGAGCTTGAGGCTGCCGAAGAGCTTCACGAGGCGGCATCCACCCCGATCGGCGCGAAGTAACATTACCGGAATTCACGGATCCGCTGGCAAAAGGAAGTTTTTGCCAGCGGATTTTTCGTGAAGCGCCCGTGTTCTACATGGCCCCGCCTTTGTATCTCGATCGCCCTGTGGGCCCCGGCGACCCCATGCCCGCGAATCGTCCATCCGGCGGGTCAGGGACGGGCGGAAGACCCGCCTCGGAACCCCGGTAAAACCGGAATCAACCTTTTGATAACAAACGATCATCCGGCTTTCATGCGATTTTCCTCGATCCCGGGTACTGGAACTTGCTTCGCAACCACGAGTCAACCTAGCTTTACCGTATTGTAAGCCTTGTGCTTGTTTCATGGACTATTTCATTTTCTTAATCGGGCTGTTTTTGCTGACCGCCGGGGTCGGCAGCCTGTTTCTCTATCGCGAGGATCCGCTTCCTATGCGATGGCCGCTTTTCGCGGCTGCTTTGGGCATTCTGGGGCTTAAAGTCTGGTCCGACATCCTCGTCTTCGCCTACGCCCCGAAGGAATGGCTGGCGCTTACCGACGCCTCCTTGGGCGCGGGATACGCCACAGCCCTGCTGGGGGTTTGTCTTTCTCCATTGACCAGCGGACGCCGTTGGCTGTTTGCCGTGAAGTGGATGGCGATGGTGATGGTCTTCGTTCTGTTTTTCGTCATCGGGGCGAATCAGGGACAGTCGGCATGGCTGCATGCTCCGGTCCTGGCAATGACGTTCGCGGCCACCTGGAAATTCGCCCGCCGTCACCATGCCTCGAAGGATCGGGGGAACCGTCAGGGAGTGGCGGTCATCCTGGCCCTGCTGTTGGCGGTCGTCGCGGGTGTTTGTCTCCAAGGGGATCTGGTGAGAATCTCGTTCGATACGGAGGGACAGGGACTCTCCATCCGCCGGATCGTCATGCTTTCCGCGATTGCCGGTGCGGCGGCCTGCAGCCTGGCCTTCTGCGTGTTGGTGTGGCGCGCGATCTATCAGAGAAATCATCTCGATTTCACCCCAGCCATCCTGCGCCGACGGAAAATCGGCACGAGAATGATCCTTCTCGCAGCGGTCTTTACCGTAGTGAACGGCGCATGGCTCGCCCATTGGCTGGGAAACCAAGCCCGCAACGAGCAGACTTCCATCCTGCTCAGCGCGCTCCATCTGGGTGGTGACAACATCGACGCCAAGGAAGTGGTCCGGATCGCGGGAAGGGCGGACGAGGTGAACGGCGCTCCGTTCATCAATCTGCGGGACAAGTTGTTGGAGATCCGCAAGGCCCTTCCCGGCTCCCGCTTCGTCTATCTGCTGGCGATGAGGGATGACCGTCTCGTATTCATCGTGGACGCGGAGGATCCCGCCAACAAAGCGACCTTTTCCCGACCGGGCCAACCCGTGGAGGACTATCCCGCCCGCTGGCAGCCCGAGCTCGCCGGCCAGTCCACTTTCGTCGGGCCGGATCGGGATGTGTGGGGCGTGTGGTTCAGCGCGACCGTTCCCGTGTGGGACGCGAACCAAAGGCTCGTCGCGTTGCTAGGCCTGGATTATCCGGCGGCCGAGTGGCTGAAACCGGTGGCATCCCGCCGCGTCGCGGCGATGGGGGTGACGTTTTCCGTCACCTTGCTGCTGGTCGCGTTGTTTGTTTTCCATCTGAAGTCGATCGAGACGGCACGGCGTGTCGACCATTTGTCCGAGCGTCTCACCGATGCGATGACCGCCGCGGAGTTCGACACTTGGGAATGCTTCCCCAGACCATTCAAACTGAGCGTGGGCGAACGCATCTCCTCCATTCTCGGAATAGCCCGTTCCGATCCCAGCCTGAGAATGCTGTGGCGGCAGATTCATCCGGAGGACAGGGCCCAGTTGTTCCGCTATTTCCGGCTCCAGGAATCCCCCGAAGTGGAGGTCAGGTTGAAGGATACGGAAGGACGCTGGCTGTGGTTCATGCTCCGGGGCCGGGTCATCCACAGTTCGCCCGGCGCCCCCGTGCGTCTGGTTGGAACCATTCTCAACATTGATGACCGCCACCGTTCCCGTCTGGAGATCGACAGGCAGCGACAATTCGCCCAGCAGGTCATGGAATCCGTTCCCAACGGACTGGCCGTCGTTTCCCAGGAAGGGATCATCACTTACGCGAACCCGGCGTTCGTCAGCATGGCCCGCTCGGAGGGAACGGAGCTCGTCGGCACCTCCCTCTCCTCCTTGTTCGAGAACACGGATTTTTCCGCACACCCGGCCGGTGGTTATGAAACGGTGCTCACCTGTGCCATCGGAGAACCGGTTCCCGTTCTTCTCTACCGGGCCTCGATCAAGAGAAACAACCATGATACCGGGTTCATTCTTGCCTTGGTCGATCTGACATCGGCAAAAACAGCGGAACGCGACTTGTTCCGGAGCCGTGCCGAAGCGAACCGCCTCGCGCTGGTGGCCAAGAGAATGGACAATGCGGTGGTCATCACCAATGCCGCAGGACGGGTCGAATGGGTGAATGAAGGCTTCACGAAAATCAGCGGCTACACCCGGGAGGACATGCTGGGGAAAACACCCGGCAGCGTCCTGCAGGGTGCCACCGCAAGCCTGACTCCAGCGAGGGCGTATATGCGCGAATGCGTGAAGGCCGGGAAAGGGTTCGAAACCGAAACCCTCAACTACAGCAAGGAAGGCCGCGCCTACATCGTCCATATCGAATGCCAGCCGTTGTTCGACAAATCCGGCAAACTCACCGGTTTCATGGCCATCGAACGGGATATCACCCAGACCAGGCGGACCAACCTCTTGTTGGAAGCAGTGGCGACCATGAGCAGCACGTTGTTGGAAAGAGGCATCGATCCGTCGGTCTGGGGCGGCATCCTCCAGTCCCTCGGCATGGCGGCGAATGTGGAACGCTGCCATTTGTCCAAGGTCCACACCTTCGAGGGAGGATGCTCGCTTCACGCAAGCCAGATCGCGGTCTGGAACTCGACCGCCGACTCTCCATGGATGCAGGAACCCGAGTTGCAGAACCGGCCATTCGAGGATTCCGACCACTCCCGTTGGTTCCATGAACTGTCGGCCGGTCGTGAGATCTGCGGCCTGATCAAGGACTTTCCAGTTTGCGAACGGTCCTTGCTTGAGAAAAGGAACGTCCGCTCCGTCCTCATCCTGCCGATTCTCGCGGCGGGCAAGCTCTGGGGGTTCCTCAGCTTCGTAGCCTGTCACGAAGACAAGATTTGGGAGGACTGGGAAATTTCCATCCTACGTTCCGCGGCGGCGAACATCGGCCTGAGACAGGTGGCCCAGGGTGAGGCGGACGCACTCGTGCTGGCGCGTGACGAGGCGAACCGCGCCGCCATCGTCGCCGACAGGGCGAATCTGGCGAAAAGCACCTTCCTCGCCACCATGAGCCATGAGATCCGCACTCCGCTCAATGCGGTGATCGGAATGGCATCCCTGTTGGAAACCACCTCACTCAACGCCCAGCAGCAGGATTATGCCCAGACCATCCTCAGTTCGGGAAATTTCCTGTTGGAGCTGATCAATGACATCCTGGACTACTCACGGATCGAGAGCGGACACATCGAGCTGGACAAGTCCCCTCTCGTGCTCGCCGATGTCTGCCGGGAGGCTTTCGACGTCATCCGACATGGAGTGATCGGCAAGGACACCGAATTGATCGGATTCATCTCTCCTGACATTCCATTCCAGTTTGAGGGAGACCACGCCCGGATCCGCCAGATTCTCATCAATCTCCTGAGCAACGCGGTGAAGTTCACCCCCGGCGGATTTGTCAGTCTCGAGGTGGGCGGAACACGTGCTGCGGACGGGCGTTGGAAGTTGGAATTTGTCGTCAGCGACTCCGGCATCGGCATTTCGGAAGAGGCCATCGACCGGCTGTTCCGTCCCTTTGTCCAGGAAGACTCGTCCACCACCCGCCGCTTCGGTGGCTCCGGGCTGGGTCTGGCGATCAGCAAGCGGCTCGCCGAGGTGATGAATGGAGACATCACCATCGCCAGCACTCCAGGCAAGGGGGCCGCGTTCACCGTTACGGTGATTCTGAACGCCACCACCGCGGACGTTCCCGCCCTGTCCTCGCCGGCACCATTCGCGATCACTCCTTCACCCCGCATTCTGGTGGTGGATGACAACGGGACCAGCCTACGCATCATCCGGGAAAACCTCATGCGTTGGCAACTTCCCCATGACGCCGCCACCTCGGCGCAAGAGGCCATCCGGATGTGGGGGGATTCCGGCCCCTACGATCTCGTCCTGACGGACCAGCATATGCCCGAAATGGATGGCATTTCCATGACACGGCACCTGCGTTCACTGCCCGGTGCCTCGTCCACACGCTTTGCCCTTCTCGGAACGGAAAGCAGCCTGGCTCCGCCCGCGCGGGAACTTTTTGATGAGGTGGCCACCAAACCCGTCTGGCCGGGGTCCCTGCACTCCATGCTCGAACGTCTGCTTCCGGGCGGCGGCACCATTGGCCCGGGAACCGTTCCTCCTGCCAAGAACGTCGAGAGCGAATGGTTCTCCGATCTCAAGGTGCTCGTGGCCGAGGACAATCCCAACAATCAAAAAGTCATCCGCCTCCTCCTCAAGCGTCTCGGAATCCAGCCGGACATCGTTGCCGACGGATTACAAGCGGTCGATGCCGCCTCCGCAACACCCTACGATGTGATTCTGCTGGATTTGCAGATGCCCGTGATGGATGGTGTCCAGGCATGCGAGGCCATCCGGAGCACCGCTCTGCCGAAACGACCTTTTATCGTCGCCCTGACGGCGAATGTCTTCCAGGCGGATCGCGACCGGGCGGCGGCGGCCGGCATGGATGAATATCTTTCCAAGCCCATCACGCTGGACCGATTGCGGGAAATGATGAACCATATCTCCCAGAGCCTGCCACCCGGCGATTAAAACCTCCCTTATGGACATGTCCCCGTCTCCGTCTCCTCACGATCCCCCATTGCTGGACCTGCGCCAACTCAGATCCTTCGTGGTGCTGGGCCACGAAAATTTCCTGGAACTGCTGGAGGACATGAAGGGTGACATGCCAAAAAGTTTCGCCGCCGTCCGCGAGGCCATGCTCACAGGTGATGCTGAAGAAACGTCCGCCGTGGCGCATTCGTCACGGGGCATTCTTTCCTACTTCGGCTGTGTCGCCCTCAACCAGCGGCTGGCCGTCATTGAAGCCCTCAAAACGGTGGACCCGTCCCAAGCGGAAATCGTTTTCAACGAACTCACCGCACTTTGGGCCGAGAGTGTGGTCGCGATCAAGGAATGGGAGAGCGGCGTTCCGGAGTTCAACTCCTGAACGGATCAGCTTAGGAACGCTGACTCCGGGATCTCTGTCGATCGATGGCAATCCAACATCCTTGATGCTGGATTGCCGGAAGCGGGACCCGACATGACGTCGTGGACCATCACTCCACGGTCACACTCTTCGCCAGATTGCGAGGCTGATCAATTTCGCAGCCACGGATGCGCGCGACGTGGTATGAGAAAAGCTGCAACGCGACCACGGCCGGGATGGTGGCGACAAGCGGATGACAACGCGGGATGGTGATGTAGTCATCCATGCACTCGGCGGTCTCATGGTCTCCTTCGGTGACGATTCCGAGGATGCGGGCACCCCGGGCACGGCATTCCTCGACATTGCCAAGAGTCTTGTCCTTGCCCGGAATGTCCACCGCGAGGGCGATGATCGGCGTGCCCTGTTCCAGGAGCGCGATGGGTCCGTGCTTGAGTTCCGCCGCGTGATAGCCTTCCGCGTGGATGTAGGAGATTTCCTTGAGCTTGAGCGCGCCTTCAAGAGCCACGGGATACATCGGTCCGCGGCCGATGAAGAACGCGTGTTCGTTTTTCGCGTAGTCTTCGGCGATTCGGGCGATTCGGGCGTCCTGTGTGATCACCCTTGCGACAAGTTCGGGAATGGACTCGATCTCGCGGGCGAGCTTGTAGCCGTCCTCCCGCGAGAAGCGGCGGCCCCGCCCGAGCTTGAGCGCCATCATCAGGAGCACCGCGACCTGACAGGTGAAGGCCTTGGTCGAGGCAACGGAAATCTCGGGTCCCGCGTGGAGATAGACTCCCCTGCCTGTTTCGCGGGCGATGGTGGAACCGACCACATTGCAGAGACTCATCACGAACGCACCCTTCTGGATGGCTTCGCGAACCGCGGCCAGGGTATCCGCCGTTTCCCCGGATTGGGAGATCGCGACGACGAGGTCGCGGTTGGCGATGATGGGATTCCGGTACCTGAATTCCGCCGCCTGCTGCACTTCGGCATGGATGTCGGCGAGGTCCTCGAAGGCATATTCGCCCACGAGCCCCGCATGGAGCGACGTGCCGCAACCGATGAGCACTACCCGTGAAATTTCCGCCAGTTCCCTCGGTGAGGTGCCCATGCCGGAGAGAACGGCCGAACCGAGATCGAAATCCAAACGGCCCCGGATGGCATTCGCCAGCGAATCCGGTTGTTCATGGATCTCCTTGAGCATGAAGTGTTCATAGCCGCCTTTTTCCGCCGCAGCAGTATCGAGCCCAAGCTCCGCGATCTCGCGGGTGACAGGCACGTTGTTCAGGTCCCGGATATCCACGGAATCCGCGGTGACGATGGCGATGTCGTTGTCATCCAGATAAATGACCCGCTGCGTGTGGGCGACGATGGCGGATGCGTCGGACGCGATGATCGTCTCTCCATCCCCCACTCCGATGACGATGGGGCTGCCACGCCGGGCCGTGATGATTTTTCCCGGTTCCTGTGCGGAAAGCACGGCGATGCCGAAGGTGCCGTTCACCTGGTGCAGCGCGTCGCAAACGGCTTGGAAAAGATCACCCTTGTCACAATCCCCGATCAGGTGCGCGAGCACTTCCGTATCGGTCTCGGAGTAGAAGTGATGGCCCTTCCCTTCGAGCCGTGCGCGGAGGGACCGGTAGTTCTCGATGATGCCGTTGTGAACCAGGGCGATGTCCTCGGACTGGTCGAGGTGCGGGTGCGCGTTGACTTCTGTTGGCGGTCCGTGGGTCGCCCAGCGGGTGTGCGCGATGCCGGTGGATGCCCTGCTGAACAATTCGGGAGACCAGTCCGCATGCGCCCGGTCGTTGAGCTTGGCGACTTTGCCGGGCGACTTTGAAACGAGGACGCGGTCGTTATCCAGAATGGCGAGACCGGCCGAGTCATAGCCACGGTATTCCAAACGGCGCAAGCCGTTGATCAGGACGGTGGCAGCGTCCGCTTTTCCGATGTATCCGACGATTCCGCACATGTAATTGAAAGTTTGCTGGTTGAAAGATTGCTTTTTCAGGAAGAGGCTGGCGCTGGCGTGATTTTAGGGGCTATTCGCGGGCGCTCAACCCTCTTTATCAAAATTGGGTTCCGGTCAATCGCTGTGTTTCCCTCATTTCCCCGTTCAAAGCCGTATTTTTCATAAAATCGCAGCGCCCTTCCGTTCGAATGAGTTACTTCGGCGCGGATGGTCTGGAATCCGTTCAAGGAGGCCCAGTGGAAAACAGTGTCCATCAACCCGATGGCGAGATCGCCCCCACGATGCCCTGGCGCAATCCACACCTGCATCAGTTCCCCATCTTCGGGACGCGTATCATCCCGATAGAGGGCCGCCACACCGATCGGTTCATCCGCCAGAATGACAAAAGTCGCCCGGTCTCCTCCCTCCGCCGAGGCGTCCGCCTGCAACGACCAGCTTTCCTCCGTGCGAAGAAAGGCATCTGCGTATAGCGAGGCGAATGCCTCCGGGGATTCCCTCAACGACTCCAGCCGGACCCGCCGGTAGAGATCTGCTTCACCGACATTCAATCTCCGGATGGTTGCTTTCATTCCTTGTCGTTGTGTGGACTTCCGGTGGTCGTTGGCCACAATCCCGCGCCTCAGTTACCTGTGATCAGGTAATGATGGAAGAAGTAAATCTCGCGGACCAGAAAGCCAAGCCTCGCCCGCAAGGATCGGTAACGGGTCGTGGGAGTGGGTGATGAAACGGCTTCGAGTCCCAACCCATCCGCCATCGTCAGGGCCCTTTTCATGTGAAGAGGGTCGCTGACGATGATCGCGGTCTTGAGGGCATGACTATCCATCAAGGCTTTCGCTTCCGACAGGTTCTGCCGGGTGGTGTGGGACCGTTCTTCGATGAGGATGTCACCGGTTGGGACGCCTTGACCGATCGCGAACATCCTTCCGACAGCACCTTCCGAATGTTTCCGACCGTCACCGAAACCTCCTGTGAAAAGCAGTTTGGATGCATGCCCGGCACGGCGGAGTCCGATGGCGTGGCGGATGCGTTCTTCAAAAACCGGTGAGGGAACCCCGCCTTGGACCGCCGCTCCGAGCACGATGATGCAGTCGGACTTCACCGCATGGTCGACGGCACCAAAGCGCCAGATCATGCAACCCGATGCCAGCAACCAGACAAGACCGGCGAGGAATGCGAATACAGCGATCTTTCTGAAACGATGCCGCATGACGGTCGGTTGCCTAGCGGGCCGTTCTCGACCTCATCTTCAGCGTCTTGATTTCCGGGTAAGCGGTATCGGAAACCTCCACGCCCAGATCCCGAAGGTAGGGAATCGGAGCAACTTGTCCGGTGAACACCAGCACACCTTCCCTGAGATTACCCTCCTTCGGAAGAATCACATAATTTTCGGATACGGTGGCTTCGGCGAAGCCCATGTCTTTCAACCCTTTCGGAAGTTCCTTCCGGGGCACGTCCATCTCCGTATTCTTGCGCGGAGCCTCTTTCAACCAAGCCGCCCTTTTCTGTGCCAGGTGAGAGGAACCCGAGACGAGATCCGCCTTCTGCCCATCGCTGGGAAACGGTGCGGGGACACAAGACGCGAAGACGCAGGATATCAGGAGGACGAACGATCGGATGGGTTTCATGGGGGTTTGTTTATTGGGAAATGTCACGCTGCACGATCTCTCCCGGCCTCGTCGTGGTGTAGGGCCAGAATTTTCTGCCGGGGTAGATGGAGGTATTGATGCCGGTGTGGACGCCGTCACCGATGATCGCACCGAACTTGCGGCGGCCGGTATCGATGAGCTCTCCATCGACGGTCGAGCGATGATTTTTCCCGTCGTGGCGCAGGTTGGAGGTGGTGGTGCCGGCACCCAGGTTGACCTTTTCTCCCAGCACCGAGTCGCCGATGTAGGAGAGATGGCCGACGTTGGTATGGGAGAGGATCAGGCAGTTCTTGATCTCGACGGACTGGCCGATGTGGCATTTGTCGCCGATGCTGGTGTTTCCACGGATGTAGCAGTTCGGACCTATCTTGCAGTTGTCGCCGATGACGACGTTTCCTTCGATGAAAACACCGGGCAGGATGCGGGTTCCGACTCCGAGGTGGATGTTTCCCTCGATGACCGCTGACGGGTGGATATCACCGTGGACGGAACTCCCCGTAAGCGCCGAAACGAACAGTTCGTTCGCACGCAGCACATCCCATGGGAAACGGATCAGGAACGATGTTGTCGCGGCGAAGGTCTCATCCGTGCCGGGTTCGCTTCCCTTCCACGCGAGAGGCTGGCCGGAGACATCCACCAGAGAGGCTTTGCCTGAAGAAAGAAACTCCGCGAGTTCGGAAGGCTCGATCCATGCGGATGGATGCACGCCGACCGGTGCATCAGCAACCACGCGGCGATGATGTTCGCTCAACGGAATGTTTCCTATGGGAAACTCGGAGATCTGCCGGGTGAGGGAAAGCGGGGCACAGTCGGAGGGATCGGAGTACATGGAAAAAAGGACTTCAGGAACGGCTCGGAAACAGGAACCACGGAATATACCGAATACACGGAAACCAAGAGTTCAGGGCAATCACATTTCGGAAATTTTGATGCCGTTCTTCCACTTCCGTGTGTTCCCGGTATTCCGTGGCTCCCCTTCTCTTCCTCCACCCGTTCAACCGATTTCCTCGCGGATGGCGGCGGTGAACCTGTCGGTCCACGCCCGCACTTCGGAAAGTTCGCGATGTTCGACGAGGACGCGGATCTTGTTCTCGGTGCCGGAATAACGGATGAGGTGGCGGCCGCTCTCGCCAAACGCCGCGGTGGCCTGCGACATGAGTTCCTGGAGTTTGGGCAATGTCTCGAGCGGCGGCTTGGCCGGCACCGGCAGGTTCGCAAGCTGGGTGGGATACTCGTGCATGATGGCCGCGAGCTGGGCCAGCGTGGCCTTGCGTTCGATCATCATGCGCAGGACCTGGAGCGCGCTGAGGATGCCGTCACCGGTGGTGACGTGATCTCCGAAGATGAGGTGGCCGGAATTCTCTCCACCGAAGTTATAACCATTCTTCCTCATGCACTCGATGACGTTGCGGTCGCCGACGGCGGCGGTCTCGACGTGGATGCCGTTCTTTTTCATGGCTTCGATGAGGCCGAGGTTGCTCATCACGGTGGCGACGAGCGTGTCGTGCTTGAGTTTGCCGTGTTCTTTCAAACTGACGGCGCAAAGACCTAGAATGCGGTCGCCACTGACGACCTGGCCGTTGGCATCCGTGAAAATGACACGGTCGGCGTCGCCGTCGAATGAGATGCCGAGGTCGGCGTTGTGCTTGCGGACAAGTTCGCCGGCGGCCTCCGGGTGAAGCGCGCCACAGCCATCGTTGATGTTGATGCCATCGGGCTGGTTCGCCATGACGATGACCTCGGCACCGAGTTCCTTGAAAATGAGAGGAGCGATGAAGTAGGCGGCGCCGTGACCGCAGTCGATGACGATCTTCATCCCGTGCAGCGAGAGATTGTCGGCGGTGTTCTTCGCGAATTCGATGTAGCGGCCACGCGCGTCATCAATGCGGTGGGCCTTGCCGATGTTCGCGGGAGGCAGCGGCGCGGACTCCGGCACGTCACCGAGGATGTGGCCTTCGATAAGGCTCTCCAGATCATCGGAAAGCTTGTAGCCGTCCGGCCCGAAGATTTTCATGCCGTTGTCCTCATAGGGATTGTGCGAGGCAGTGATCATGATCCCGGCGGCGGCCCCCATGGATTTCGTCAGATGCGCGACAGCGGGAGTCGGGAGCGGTCCCACGAGATAGACGTCCATCCCCATCGATACAAGGCCGCTGGTGATCGCGGTTTCCAACATGTAACCGGAAATCCGGGTGTCCTTGCCGATGAGGACCCGGTTCCTGCTGCGCCCTGACGAGCGGAGCACGTTCGCCACCGCCTTGCCCATGCGCAGCGCGACCTCGGCGGTGATTGGAAATTCGTTAACACGGCCACGGATGCCGTCGGTACCAAAGAGTTTAGAGGACTGTTTCACGTTGTGGAAAAAACGGAGAATGTTCGGAATGCTTCGAAGTTACAAAATAAAAATCGACCCGGGAATCCCCGGCACGAACCGGCGGAGGGCAGGTTGAAAAGGAAATAAGCCGGAAATTGAAATCCCGCCTCCCATTCGCTAGTAACTGTCCGGCGATCCTGCTTTTCCCTGAAGCTGGTTAGCAGGTGCTAAATGATCACATGCCCACACCCGCCAGCAAACGATCCCACCTTCCGACCACACCCCGGCGGCATCGCCGCTTCCCGGTAGCGCGGGTGTTCATCCTCGATCCATTCATGAAGCCCTATTTCAGATATGCCGCCCGCATCATCCCGTTGCTGGCCGCCGGAACATTCGCCGTCTATGATTCGGGCAGGGCCGGGGAATCCCCTGATTCCCAGACAGATGCCGGGGTCGGAAAAGTTTCCTTCAACCAGCATGTCCAGCCGATTCTCTCCGAATACTGCTACCATTGTCATGGACCGGATTCGGGAACCCGCGAGCCAAAGAAGGAACCGCTGCGCCTGGACCGGGGGGAGGACGCTTTTTTGCCAAGAGAAGGCGGCGTTCCGGTGATCCTCAAGGGCAGGCCCGGAGAATCCGAACTCGTCAGGAGGCTCCATGACAAGAACCCGGACTCCATCATGCCGCCACCGGAAAGCCACAAGGCGATGAAACCGGAGGACATCGCCGTGATCGAGCGATGGATCGAACAGGGTGCGGAATATGAATCCCACTGGTCGTTTTCACCGGTGAGGAGACCTGATGTTCCGGCCGTGGGAAACAACCGGTCGGCAAATCCCATCGACCATTTCGTCGCGGAAAAGCTTAGGAAGTCGGGACTCACGCCGAATCCTCCCGAAGACGCGGGACGCTTCTACCGCCGCCTTCATCTTGATCTCACCGGCCTGCCTCCGTCTCCCGGGCAAATTGATGCGTTCAGAAAATCCTTCGCTGGGGATCCCGGGTCGGCGGTCGGTGCGGCGGCGGATGAACTGCTTTCCACCACCGCATGCGCGGAAAACTCCACCCGTCATTGGTTGGACGCGGCGCGCTATGCGGACACCCACGGCATCCACATCGACAATTATCGTTCGATCTGGCCGTACCGCGACTGGGTCATCCGGGCGTTCCAGGCGAACATGCCGTGGGACCGGTTCACCACCGAGCAAATCGCCGGAGACATGTTGCCAAACCGCACATTGGACCAGCTCGTGGCCACGGGCTTTTCCCGTTGCGTCGCCACCACCGGTGAAGGAGGGGCGATACCGGAAGAATATGATGCCGTTTATGCCAAGGATCGTGTGGAGACGGTCTCCGCCATCTGGCTCGGTCTGACCACCGGTTGCGCGGCCTGTCACGACCACAAGTTCGACCCCGTTTCCACCAAGGAATTTTATTCGCTTACCTCCTTTTTCCGGAATACCCCGATGTCCGCGCTGGATGGAAACAAGGAGGACCACCCACCCAATGTGATCGTTCCGGCCATGGAGGACCGCGCTCGTTGGGAAACGCTCGCCATCGATATCTCCGAGACTGGGAAACAGCTCGCCGCCCGTGCGGAATCGGCCGCCCCCGAGTTCCAATCCTG
Organism: Luteolibacter yonseiensis; assembly: GCF_016595465.1. Taxonomy (NCBI): domain Bacteria; kingdom Pseudomonadati; phylum Verrucomicrobiota; class Verrucomicrobiia; order Verrucomicrobiales; family Verrucomicrobiaceae; genus Luteolibacter; species Luteolibacter yonseiensis. The sequence continues at coordinate 721,080 of NZ_JAENIK010000012.1, forward strand.
GCTGAAATCCTTTCCGCCCGTAACCCCGGGTGAGCCGGACCCCATGCTGTCACTCCACCTCCCTCTCGATGAATCTGAAGGACCGCTGCGTGGACTCGTCGATGGCAAGCCAAGGGAATGGCCGGTCGCAATCGCGCGGACCGAGGCCCTGTTCGGCAAGGCCCCCGTCGTCAGCGAGTCACCTGTGGAGCTGGGAGATTTCGGAAATTTTTCCCGGGGTGATCGCGTGACGTATGGCGGCTTCCTCCGCATCAGGGGAACTCCAACAGGGGCTGTCGTGGCCCGCATGAATCCGTCGGAATCGTTCCGCGGATGGGACCTGTATCTTGAAGGCGGAAAACCGGCGGCCCATGTCATCGATTCCTGGGACAAGTCGGCGAACAAGATCGTCGCCCCGGAGAAGATCAGGCCGGGCGAGTGGCATCACGTCATGATCACCTTCGACGGGACCCTCTCCGGCACCCAGGCCAGCGCGATCTACGTGGACGGAAAGGACGTCGGGGGCAAAACGTCTCCCGGCACCATCGGAGGCAATATCGAGACCAAGGTGCCGTTGCGCCTCGGGTCGCGGGAAGGTGGCGACTCGAAACTCTCCGATCAGGTCGCGCTTCAGGATTTCCGCTTCTACCGGCGGTTGCTCACTCCGGCGGAGATCCGCGAATTGGCGGAAAACAGCCGGTTCCAGCGTGTCGCTTCCCTTCCGGAGGACAAGCGCACCAAGGAGCAAATGGAGGTCGCCATGAAGTATTTCCTCACCCACATCGATGCCCCCACCCGTGAGCTGCGCGCCCGCCTTGAAGGATTGAAGTCCGAACAAGGCATTCTCCGGCAGCGAGCCTCCGTCAGCCTGGTGATGGAGGAGAAAAAGGACGAACCATTCGCCCATGTCCTCACTCGTGGCGGTTACGCGGACAAGGGCGAAAAAGTGACACCCGCCACCCCTGCCGTGCTGCCCCCGATGGCTGCGGATGCTCCGAAAAACCGGCTCGGCCTCGCCCGCTGGCTGAACGATCCGGCGAATCCCCTGCCCGCACGCGTCACCATGAACCGCACGTGGTATTATTTCTTCGGAACCGGCATCGTCGAAACGAACTCGGACTTCGGGATCATGGGAGCCCGGCCCAGTCATCCGGAACTGCTGGACTGGCTGGCCGCCGAATTCATCGACTCCGGGTGGGATTACCGTCACATGCTCAAACTCATCGTCACCTCGGCCACCTACAGGCAATCCGCCAACGTCAGTCCGGAGAAACTGGAAAAGGACCCGGCGAACCGTCTGCTCGCACGTGGCCCCCGTCACCGGTTGGACGCCGAGGTGATCCGCGATCTGGCGCTCTCCTCCGCCTCGTTGCTCGCGAACAGGGTCGGAGGCCCTTCGGTGAAGCCTTATCAGCCGGAAGGTATTTGGGAAGCTGTCGCCATGAAGGAGTCGAATACCAGAAACTACCGCCAGGACACGGGGGAGGCACTTTACCGGCGTTCCCTCTATACCTTGTGGAAACGAACGGCCGCACCGCCCAGCATGGAAATCTTCAACGCCCCCACCCGCGAAACATTCTGCGTCCAGCGGGATCTCACCAACACACCACTCCAGGCGCTCGTTCTTTTAAATGATCCGCAATTCGTCGAGGCGTCCCGCGAACTTGCCTCCCACGCACTCGCCGCGGCGGATGAATTCAACACCCGTCTCGACCACATCACCACCCGGTTGACCGGCAGAACCTTTGACGCGGCCGAACGGGAGATTCTCGAAAAATCCCTCGCCGCCGCCCTCTCCACTTACCGGGAGAATCCCCAGGATGCCTCCAAGCTCATCACCACGGGCGCGACTCCACCCCGTCCGGATGCGGACGTGCCGGAACTCGCCGCCTGGACCCTGCTCACCAGCCAGATCCTCAATCTGGATGAAACCATCACCCGCTGATCTCCGCCCATGAATCCGTTGGAATTCCATAACATGGCTTACAGCCGCCGGCAGTTCTTCCGCAAATCCGGAACAGGTCTTGGCATGGCGGCGCTCGCCACACTGCTCGGCCAGCACGGCATGTCCGCCGCAGGGAGCATCGCAGGCATGGATCAAATGTTACCGCAGATCGCACCAAAGGCGAAACGGGTGATCTATATTTCCCTGATCGGCGCTCCCTCGCAGCTCGACCTCTTCGACTACAAACCCGATCTGCGCAAGCGGTTCAAGGAAGACCTGAACGGCTACCTCAAGGCCCAGGGCCAGCGCCTCACCGGCATGACCTCCGGCCAGGCGACATTTCCCCTGGCCCCGACGATGTTCAAGTTCAACCAACACGGCCAGTCCGGCACATGGATCAGCGAACTCCTGCCCTGGACCGCGAAAATGGCGGACGACATCTGCGTCATCAAGTCGATGCACACGGACGCCATCAACCACGAGCCGGCGAACCAGCTCATCTGCACCGGCTCGATGCAGGCGGGAAAGGCGTCCATCGGCTCGTGGCTTTCCTACGGCCTCGGCTCGATGAATGAGGAGCTGCCTTCATTCGTGGTGCTCCATGCCACCCACAGTTCGCCTTACTCGAACGTGCAGGCGATTTCCTCCCGCCTCTGGGGTTCCGGCTACCTGCCGGGAAAATTCGCGGGCGTCGCCCTCCGCTCGCTTGGCGATCCCGTGTTGTTTCTCGACAACACGCCCGGAGTCTCCCGGGAAACCCGCCGGGGCATGCTGGATGGACTGAACGAACTCAACCGCCGTTCCTTCTCCGCCATCGGGGATCCCGAAATCGAGAACCGCATGCAGCAGTATGAAATGGCCTTCCGCATGCAGTCATCGGTCCCGGAACTCACCGATCTTTCGGGGGAATCGGACAACATCCATCGTCTCTATGGCGACGACAGCAGAACCCGCGGCACCTTCGCGAACTCCGCCATCATGGCCCGCCGGTTGATGGAGCGCGGGGTGAGATTCGTCCAGATCTTCCACCGCGGCTGGGACCAGCATGGCAACCTTCCCCGCGACCTCGCCTCCCAGTGCAAGGATGTGGACCAAGGCTGCTACGGCCTCATCCAGGATTTGAAACAACGCGGGATGCTGGAGGACACGCTCGTCATCTGGGGCGGCGAGTTCGGCCGCACCATTTACAGCCAGGGAAATCTCACCGAAACCGACTATGGCCGGGACCATCATCCGCGGTGCTTTTCCATATGGATGGCGGGGGGAGGCATCAAGGGCGGCCAGGTTTACGGTGAGACCGACGAGATGTCCTACAACATCGTCAAGGATCCGGTCCATATCCGGGACCTCCACGCCACGATCCTCCACTCCCTCGGACTCCAGCATGAACGGCTTTCGTTCAAGTTCCAAGGCCTCGACCAACGCCTCACCGGAGTGGAACCCGCGCGGGTGGTGAAAGGGATTTTCGCATGAGCCGGTGCCATCGCCGGTCAATCCTCCATGCCGCCCACCCCGGAAATCGCGCGGTTGTTTGACAAATGAATCCGGACACGCCCTCTTCCAACATGGAAACCCCGCCATCCGCCCAGATGCCATCCGAAGTGATAACACGCCTCTTCGGGGACGATGGTTCGACACCGAACAATCCGGCCCTTCCAGTCGTGATCTTTCGCGGAACCGGTGCGAAGGGTCATCAGGATCCGGCGTCCTGGTTCCAACGGCGGTTCGTCACCCATGACTGGGGTTCACCCTGGCGATGGACGGTGTATCCATACCATCACCATCACTCGACGAACCATGAGGTTCTCGGTGTGTCACGAGGTTTCGCGAGGCTGGTGTTGGGTGGAAAATCCGGAGAAGAATTCCGGGTGGATGTCGGGGATGTCATCATCATTCCCGCCGGAGTGGGACACAAACGTCTTGATTCTTCGGATGATTTCCAAGTGGTGGGAGCCTATCCGGGAGGTCGTGAACCGGATCTCATCGCCGCCGGTGAGGGAGACATCTCCATCGCCCGGCAACGCATCGCCGGAGTTGCGGCTCCGGAACTCGACCCCGTCTATGGCGCGGATGGTCCCTTGCTGCGATATTGGAAACACTGAGGCCCTGCCATCGGGCGGATCATGACTCGCCTTCGGTGGTTTCCGGGTCACCCGGCAGTTCGGTCGCATCTTCCGGAGTAGGAGGCTCTTCGACCTGGGCGTCTTCGGAAATTTCAGCATCCGCGAGCAGGGAGTCCGCCAAGGTGTAAATGATCGACGGACTGTGTGAGAAAAACAACGGCTCTCCCGCCGCGTCCGCCGCGATCACGGTCGGATTGAAGCGAATGCCGTCCGGAGTGGTGGTATAAACCGGTTTGGTGCCGATGGCCGTGCCATCCTTCGGATTCCAAGACAGGGACCAGATGATGCCGGTCCCCCAATCGCCGAACAAATAACTCCCTTTCAATCCCCGGAACCGTTTCCCCCGATAAACAAAACCTCCGGTGACGCTGATTCCCTCGGAATGCGCGTAGCTGTGGATCGGGTCGATGAATGTCGTGTTTTCCTGCGGTGCGTTAGCCCGGGCTTCAAAACGTGCCGGGCCCTCCCGCTCGCTCCAGCCGTAGTTCCCTCCCGCCTTCACCAGATTGACCTCTTCCCAGGCATCCTGCCCCACATCGCCACACCACAACGTGCCCGTGACCTTGTCGAAGGACATGCCCCAAGGATTGCGGAAACCCGTGGCCCAGATCTCGTCGCGGATCTCCTGTTTATCGACGAAAGGATTGTCGGGCGGAATCTTGTAGGGCTGGAAACTGGTCCTGCCGTTGATGTCGATCCGCAGGATTTTTCCATGCAGGGTCCACAGGTTCTGGCCCAGCCGGTAAGGATCGTCACGGACGCCGCCGTCTCCGATGCTGATGTAGAGGTAACCGTCCGGACCAAAGGCGATGCCACCACCCCAGTGGTTGCCGATCGGATGCGGGAGATCCAGCAGGACCTGTTCGGAAGCGGGATCCGCCCGGAGGGGACCCTCCGCAGGAACCTTGAACTCGCTCAACACCGTCCGCCTCGGATCCCTCTGGGAATAGCAGACAAAAACCCGTCTCTCGGTCGCAAATGACGGATGGAACGCGAGCCCGTGCAGCCCTTCTTCAAATCCGGTTTCCTCGCGCATCTTTTCCCGCAGATCGAGAAACAACGGCGCATCCGCCGAGTCCTTGTCCTCAGGCAGCACGCGGATCTGGCCGCGTTGGAACGCGACGACGGCACGTGGATTTTTCCCCGGAGTGATCGCCAGCGCCGTCGCATTGTCATCAAATGACAGCGCCGGATAAGCCGGAGTGATTTTCAACTGGAGATCCGCCCGGGAAACAGTTGGAAGGCACGCCACCATCGCAAGGGTCAATAAAATCTTTAAGGGTTCTGGCATCGGCGGGACTGTTAGCCAAGCAAACCGGGTGCCACCAAGGAAAAAATGGCTCGCGCCGTTTTGGCGGCGGAAGTCTGTCCCACCTGTTACTCGAGCCAAACACAAGACCGATCCCTCAAATCCTTCCAATTGCGGATGAACCTTTTCAAAGGTCAAATACTCAACCCACCCCGGATTCCAAAGATCGCCTCCTCACCAACCGTTGGCGTGAACTCTCTTTTGTTCAGCCTCAAAACGCACACCTCTTGGAACTTTGAAAAGGTGGTCCGAGACGGAATTCGAACCGCCGACACATGAATTTTCAAACTGACAATCCTGACATCAACATATTGATGTTAAGCGATTATTTTCCAATTATTCCGCAAATTCCGCCTATTCTTGACTTTTAAAGAAAGTCAGATGCAGGAGCGAGTCAGACAGGTTGGCCTGCTCGCTTCGGCGCGTTCTTCACCTGCCGTGGCACCCGAAATCCCACGGCTGGCGTCGTATTTCACTGTAGTGTGACCTTAAGCCTTCCAAGCTTCCGGGAAGAAGGCGAAGTGCCGGCATCAATGATGGTGATCGGTCGGCGGCCACTCGCTGGCGCACCGGTTGTCACCGTCGCATTTCCTGACCAATCCACCGACGGAGTCCGTTTTGCAACTTCCGACCAGTTGATCGCATCGCTGGATACCTCGATCCAATAAGTGACATCGGCCGGTGGGTTTTCAGGCAGGGTGAAACGGAGCCTCAGCCGATCCATCCCGGAAACCTTCACCGTGTCCGGAACGATGTTGCCAAGTGTCAGGTCGTTGGCCTCGGGATTCCCTCCGAATGCGTATTCGACGAGATTCGAAAGACCGTCGCGATCCGGGTCGGCGGAAGGCGCGGCGATGAGCGGATTTCCAATCTCCTGCGGATTGAAGTATCCGGCAAGCCAGGCGTTGTAGCCGCCCGCGGCGGTCCAAGTCAACTGATCCACCCAAGCAGCGTCCGATCCGTTGCTGCCACTGGAGTCCTTGACGTAGCGCCAGCGGAGCACGCGGGTGCCGGATGTGATGTTATAGGACTTGGATACCCAGTCGACGTTGCCGCTGATGCGTCCGCTCTGGAGAACTCCGTCGATGTAAAACTCCAGATAGTCGCTGGAAGATGAGGAGACTTTCCACCAGAACTGGAGGGTTCCGGGACCGCTGACGGTCGCCTGCATCCAGCTCTCCTGGCTATGGGTGATCGGCGCGCTTTGCGCCGCATCCGTGCCATCGCGGGTGGTAACGACTTGTCCGGTCCAGATGCCATCGCCGCCCGTGGTGAAGGACAGGCCGGTATCGAGAGCGACGGGCAGGCTGGTGCCGAAGTTCGCTGTCAGGCTTCCATTCGCGATCATCGTCAGGACCAGGGGATCCGTCGTGCCGGTGACCGACCCCGTCCAACCCGTGAAGATCAGGCCGGGGTTCGGAGAAGGCGTCAGCGTCACCACGGTACCGCGATCATATTTCGGCAGATCAGGGGACCGGGAAACGGAACCGAAGTTCGCGTTCACCGTGAGAAAATACTTCGCTGAGGTGATGTCGTTCGGATTGGTTCCGTCGGCATGCTCCACGGCGTTGGTCACGCCATCAAGATCGGGATCATTTGCAGCCGTCCACTTCAGTGAGTTGAAAAAGGTCATCTCCCATGAATCCAACAGACCGTCATTGTCTTCATCCTCGGTGCCGGAATTCTGACCGGAGATGTTGACGAGCACCGGCGTGGAGGAAGTTCCCGAGTTCACGATGCGAAGGTAGTAGGTCTGCCCGGGTTGCCACGGCCAGTCCGTGGTGGTGAGAGCCCTGTTAAGCGAAGAGTTGGCGACGCTGCTCACACTGTGTTGGTTTCCCGTAGCCGCCGGCAACGTGCCTTGTTCGACGCGGATTTGAACCGTTGAAGCGTGTGTGGAGGTCCACTTCAGGCGTGTGGCCTCGGCGGGTGCGGAGATCTTATAAAACACGCTGCCGCCCGCCGGTATGCTGATGTCGATGACGCCGCCGTAAAATGCCACCGGGGTGGCCACGGGGGCGGCTCCGGTGGTGGAACTGCTCAATCCGAAGGTGGCATCCGTGTTCGCCCTGAAGCCGGCATAGTAGGTGTGCCCGGGCCGCAATGGAGGGGTATTGAACTGATAGACACCGGCGGAATCCTGTCCGGCGCTCTCATAGGGTCCTTGGTTCTTGGCATCGGATGACCAGGATTGAATGGACGTGCTGGCATTGGTGGAACTGCTGTTCTGGCCCGGCGGGATGGTATCGCGGATCCACATGACCACGTCCCCCACCTGCTGGGTGAAGCCCAGGTTCCAAGTCGCCGGAGCATCGATGGGAACGGTGAAGCGGTAATAGCGCCAGTCACGACCGATGAGGGTCTGGTTGTTGATGCCCGCGTTCGAGAGGTCCAGATCGGTGACTTGCCCGGTGGAGACCATCAGGCGGTAACGTGCGTTGCTGCCGCCTTTTGCCTTCACTCCCAGATACCATCGGCCGGATTTCAACCGCTGTTCGGTTTTCCCGGAGATCGGCACCCAGTTTCCATATTCGGAACCGCTGTCTTCCATTTTGCGATGTACCAGGGAGTCGCCGCCGGACTCGCCGCCATTGCTGTCGTGATCCGTCGTTGGAACGCCATCCTCGCGGATGTAGAGATCCGGATTGCCGCTGATCGCCTTCAGTTCCGTGCGGAGGAGACCCGAGTTCCCCGCAGGGACATCCATGGCATAAACATGCCAGTCGTCCTGGGCGATGTCCACGCCACGGTCGCCCGGAAGGGGATTTCCGGAAGCGTCATTCCCGCTGTCACCGAAGGTGAAGTTATGTCCCGCGGGCATCTGCCATGCGGGCCGCTCGATCGTGACCGGCTGGCTCGTGATGGTGTATTGGGTCAGACCTGTCGCGGTGACTTCGATGAACCAGGTCTGGTTGAAAGTGAGGAAAGGCGGAACGATCAATCCGGTGTTGCCGCCGATGGACACCCCGTTGGCCGGGCTACCCCACTGCTTGTAAATCCGCAGGCTGGTATCACCCTGGGCGTGGTTGACTTTGACGAGCCAGCCGAGCACCTCCTGTCCCGATAGGGAGGAAGGAACCTGAACTTCGTAGAACTGCTTCTGCCCGTCCGCGAGTTGTCTGGTGTCGGTGTGGGAGAGGCCGTTGCCGTTCAGGCTGGCCGCGAAGTTCAGCACACCACGTGGCTTGGCGACAATGACCAGGTCCCCGGTGGCATCCGGGTAGGCACTCGAAAGATCGTCCGCCCGGATCGTGAGGCTATATGTCCCGGCCGGAGGATTCGGAATGGTGATCAGTGAAGCGGCGGCGACACGCGCGATTCCGCCGGCAGGCGTGCTCGATTGCCCTCCTCCCGTGCCGAACTCGTTTGAAGAGCTGTCCGGGAATGGCAACCGGTTTCCCGAGATCAGCGCCATCTGCGGGTTGCCCGTGCGGTTGTTCAATTGCAACTCAAGGCTCACAACGCCTTCCGGAACCGTGAACTGATAGGCTTTCACCTGGCTTCCGGCAAGGCTGACAGCCTGGTTGATCGGCGTCAGACTCGCGCTTCCCAGATTGGTGACGGGAGTCGGACCGTGGCTGGTCAGGATTCCGCTGCTCGTTGCGGTCCCGATGACATCGGAGGGTGGGTTCACCCCTTCGGAAACCGCGGCGATGTAATAGTCACCGGCGATGACAGAACTCTGGTTGTTCGGCGGAAGCAGCAGGTAACGCTCGGAACCGGCCTTCTGCACTTTCACTTCCCGGTTGTATTCATCCTGGAGATCACCGGTGGTGGAGACGGAGAAGTCGGGAATGAATCCCTGGCGCGCGGCAAGCATCATCTCGCCCGTGGTCGGTGCGAGGGTGAATTCCCAACTCGGCGTGTTTTCCGGCACGGTCACCTTGTAATACGCCGCTTCGCGGGGAGCCAGATTGTTCACGTTGGCGCTGCTGCCGCTGGTGAAGCCCAGAGTCCCGACGGGGATTGCCCGCCCGTCGCCGATGAAGCGGCTTTCGAGCGTATAGGAACATGGCTGCCCGGCAAGTCCTGTCACGGGATCCGAACCGCCGTTGTAAACCGCGATGTAGTAGGTGCCCGCTTCCAGAGGGCGTCCCATGGCCGCCACCAGACGTTTGTTCGCGATGCGGCGGCTGCCACTTGGTGAATCATAACTGCGGCCTGTCCAGTCCTTGCCGGCCGCCCATTGATAACCGGTCGGCCAGACGCTTGTTGAGGAAGGTGTCCAACCGGAACTGCCTCCGTTGTTGGTGCCCGTGTTTACGGGCAGCTGATCCCGGCGCACCACCAGGGTGGGATCACCGCCGGTGATGTCCTTGAGACGGAGATCCCAACCGGCGATGCCCGGAGGGATCGTGACCTTGAAATATTTCCACGCGGTCGCCGCTTGGTTTGTCACGGGGAAACTTCCACCACCGTCCGGAAGATCCTCCGGCCTGCGGGCGGTGATCACCAGATCCGCGATCGCATCCGGCCAGGTGCCGCTTGTTTCCATCGCCCTTACCGTCAGCGTGTAGATTCCCGCCGGAGGACTCACCACATTCACAAGGCTGGTGCCCGTTTCCCTCGCCAGGCCACCGGGAAGGGTCGATGTCTGTCCGCCGCCGGTGCCGTAGAGGTAGGCGGAAGAATCTGGCTGTGGAGGTCTCGTCCCGGACATGAAAGCCATCAGCGGATTGCCGGTGCGGTTGTCCATGCGGACTTCCATGGACGCCGTTCCCGCAGGGACCGTGAACCGGTAGGTTTTCACCTGGGCTCCTGCCAGGGCGACAGCTTGTTGGATGCCTGTGGTTGTCACCGTGCCGAGATCCACGGGTTGCGGCGAACCGAGATTCGTGAATACAGCGCCGCTGGTTCCGGTGCCGACGACACCCGAGGACGGATTGTTGCCCTCGCTGATCACCGCGAAATAATAGTCACCCGCGACGATGAAGTCCTGGTTGTTCTCCGGGAACACCGAGTAACGTTCGAGACCGGTCCGCTGGAGTTCCATCTCGCGGCCGTTGAGGGCATCCTGGATGTTTCCCGAACTGCTCGTGGCGAAATCGGGAATCGCGGTGCGGCGCATCGCCAGCATGGTTTCGCCAGCCGTGGATGCGAGTGTGAAGTCCCACCTCGGCGTGTTGGGCGGAATGGTGACTTTATAGTAAGCGGCCTCGCGGGCCGGAAGATTTGCCACCGTGACGGTGGAATTCGGTGTGAATGGCATTTCACTGATGGTGATCCCCTGCCCCGCGCCGATGCCACGGCTTTCGATGCCGTAGGAAGCGGGAGTATTGGCAATATTGGTGATTGGATCCAACCCTTGGTTGTAGATGCCGACGATGTAGGTCCCGGGAACCAGCGGGCGGTTGGCGGCAGCCACCAGACGATCGCCCACGGACCGCCTCGGGTTGGTGGGAGAATCGTAAGAGCGCCCTGTCCAATCAACACCCGCCGCCCATTGATAGCCGGACGGCCAGATGGTTTCGGATGACGGGCTCCATCCGCTGCTGCCTCCGTTGTTGGTGGAGGTATTGAAAGGCAGTTGATCACGACGGATCACCATCTGGGGATTGCCGCTGGTGATGTTGGTCACGCGGATGTCCCAACCCATGATGCCCTCCGGCACGGTGACTTGGAAATACCGCCACGCGGTGGCGGCCTGATTCGCCACGGTGGCGACGCCGCCATTGAAAGTCAGTGGGACGGGTGCGTTCGCCACAACGACCAGGTCCGCGGCGGCGTCCGGGTAGCTGCCGGAGATATCGTCGGCCCGGACGGCGATTGTGTAGACTCCCGCCGGAGGATTGGGAACGGTGATGAGATCATCATCGGCAACCCGTGCGATCGATCCCGCCGGAGCCGTGGATTGACCGCCTCCGATTCCGTAGTCATAGGCCGGGGAATCCGCTTGCGGAATACGGCTTCCGGAGATGAGCGCCATCTGGGGATTGCCCGAGCGGTTGTCGAGACGGACCTCCAGACTGGCGGTCCCAACGGGCACGGTGAACTGGTAGGCCTTGACCTGCGCTCCAACGAGACCCAGCGGCTGGACCACACCGGCGGCATTCGCGGTTCCCAGATCTTGTAAGGAAAGTGGTCCCAGGTTCGTGAAAGTCGCGCTGCTGTTACCCGTGCCGATGACACTGGTGCCAACCGGATTGAGTCCCTCTCCGACCACGGCGAGATAGTAATCCCCGGCTTTGATGAAATTCTGGTTGTTTTCGGGGAGCAGCAGGTAACGCTCTCCACCCGGACGTTGCTGTTTCACCTGGTAGGAATATCCGGCCGCGGTCTCTTGCACGTTCCCATTGTAGGCAGCGGTAAGATCCGGAACCGCGTCCCGGCGTACGACAAGCAGGGATTCGCCGATGGCCTGTGACAGCGTGAATTCCCAGCTTGGTGTGTTAGGGGGAATGGTGATCCTGTAGTAGGCGGCCTCCCGCGGGGCGAGATTGGAAATCGCGGCCGTGGTCCCGGCGGTGAACGGGAGATCCGTGATGGGAATGGTCCCTCCGTTGCCAATGCGACGGCTCTCCAAGGTCAGTGACGCCGTTTGCCGGGATAGGCCGGTGATTGGATCGGAACCGTCGTTATAGATGCCGATATAATAGGTCCCGGCGACAAGCGGACGGCCGGCGGCCGCGATGATCCGGTCGTTCATGTCGCGTCGTGGAGTTGTCGGGCTGTCATAGAGGCGGCCGGTCCAGTCGCTGCCGCCCGCCCATTGATATCCGGTGGGCCAGGTGGTCTCGCCAGATGGGGTCCATCCACTGCTGCCGCCGTTGTTCGTGCCAAGATTGAAGGGAAGCAGGTCGCGGCGGACCACCAATGAGCAGTTTCCACCACTCGTGCCGACCAAACGCAGGTCCCACCCCTGCGTTCCGGCGGGAATATCCATCCGGAAATAGCGCCATTTCAAGGCTTCGATGTTGTTCACAGCCGTGGCGCTTTGCGGACTGATCACCGGAGGTGCGATGGGATGCACGTCGAGCGTGAACGATCCCAAAGGCTGTTGTGGCGTGAACACGCCGACATACCACACGTCGGCCTGATGGTTCACGCGTTGAAGAAATCCGTTGGTGCTGGAATCATCGGTATAGGTGGTTTCGGTATCGGTCACGGTGGTGGAACCAGCGTCCCGCTTCTGCCACCGGCTGGGAACCTTGTTGCGGCGCAGGGCGATCTGGGTGCCCGCGACCTGATTGCCGAGTTGAAGTTCCCATCCAAGCGCGCCAACCTGCGAAGGTATGTCTGTCAGGGCATAAAACCGCCAGCCCGCTCTCGCCGGCTGGTCATTCACCTTGGTATCTGTGAACGACAGTGGCGTGATGACCGGATCGCCATTCTTCAGGTTGAAACCATAGGGAGCGTCTCCCCATACGGTGATATACCAAGTTCCGTCCGTCAGGTAGTTTGGAACCAGCGTGATGCCTTCGGTGGCATTTCCGGGAGCGGCCGAGAATGCCTCGTTGTCAAATTCAGCCGGGACATTTCCCTTCCGCACCGCGATGTTCGGATTGCCCGTGATAGGGGTGGCATTGATATCCCAAGCGATTTGATTCACGGGAACCTGCACGCGGTAGACACGATAGGGAGCACCTGTCACGGAGACGTTGTTGACCGTGCCATTGTAAGGGAGATCTCCCACCGCCTGGATGGATGACTCCAGACCGATCATCTCCCCCATCGGGGCGACCACACTACCAAACCAGCTTCCCGGGGAAAGCACCGGCGGCACCAACAACATCTGGGAGGATTGCTTGCGGGTATGGTTGGACGAGGCGTTGTGGAAGGGAAGCTTGTTGGAGCGCAAGGCGATTTCGCGGCTGCTGCCACCCATCCAAAGACTCCATGCGGGAGTTCCGACGGGCACGCTGGATTTGAAAAAACGGATTCCTTCGGGAGGCATCGGCGTCGCTGGAAAGCTTTGTGGAGAAACTGTTTCACCGATGTCATACTGCCCGTTCGCGTTCGTGTCGGAAAAAGGAAGAGGCCCGAGGTCCTGCACGTAGGGTTTTCCGCTGACGATGCTCCACTGCGCGCCCTCTTCGGCAAACACCAGCAGGCTCCACTCCTCGTTGGCGGCGAACTGGTCGTCGCGCAGCACGATCCCATCCGAACCCGCTTGTGCGGAATGCAAGGTGGCCGAGGTCGTGGCCAGAGAGCCCTTGATGAGGTAAAGCGCTGCTTCCCCGCTGGTGACTTTCAAACGAGTCCGCCAACCGCCGGTGTCGGAGGCCTGGGTCGTGACTTTGAAATAATGACGCCCCGCACGGGTGTTCGTGTTGGAGAAAATCGCGGTCCCGGCTTCAGCGGTACCCGGATCCCACGCCAGGGTCACGACGGCGGGTTGCCAGTCATCAAGGGTAACACTGGTGGCGGTGTAATTCACCCGGAAAGAGCCCCGGTCGTTCGCGAGCACGTAGCGGGATCCATTGCCATGGCCGGTGAAAGTTCCCGAGATGCTTCCCCCTTGCAGGATGGTGAAGACCGAGGTGCCCGCGATGGTTTCATGGAAGGAACTTGTCAGCTCCAGTTGGAGATTCCCGGCGATATTGACCGCTCCCGTGGCGGTGATCTTGTCACAATTCGCACCCGTGCCAGTGACATCCACCACGGTCGTCGCACTTGGCTGCAACGTCAGCGCGCCGTTGACCTGCAAGGCCCCTGCGGTACCTGGAGCCGCAGCGGAGATGGTTCCCGCGACATCGAGGTTGCCCGCGATGGTTCCTTGGATCCGGAGCGACGCCGGTGCGGCGATAACAATACCGGCCGAACTGGTGAGGGTGACACTGCTGGAAGAACGAAGCGTGCCTGTTTGGAGGAGAATCGTCCCCGCCCCCGCGTTGATCGATCCGCTCGTGGAGTATTCACCCGCCGGACCCAAGGTGACGTTGCCGCCGTTGGTGCCGATGTTCTGGTTGCCGCTGATGTTGCGCCCGGCATTGAGAACCAGCGGCAAGGGACCGCCGGTTGCGGAAATGGTGGAAGTCAGCGAAATGTCACGGGAAGCGGTGAAAATCAACGGGCTGGAAGCGCCTCCTGATTTGCTCAGATTGGAACTTAGAATCAGGTCTCCCGGAGATGAAAATCCACTGGCCGTATTGATGGTTATCCCGACGCCGGCGTTCAATTCCGACTGGATCGATGAAACCTGGACATTCGATGTCGCGGACGCCGGAGTGAAGATCTTCGGGTTGCTCCCCGTGAACGAACCGCCGATGGTCGCGACGGAGGAAATGGTGACATCACTGGCCGCTTGAAGAGTGGCCGGGCAGATGAGGAACAACGACAGACGGAGAATCGGCGCGATGCCGGCGAAACTGCGGTGGATCATGGAATATCAGACGGTTATCTTGGAGGGTTGGACAATGCCCGCTAGGCATTGTCCGGCAGGATTCGCAGCCGATCCCACCTAACAGTTAGACGGGAATTTCCGACAGCAGGATTGATCCGATACCTCGGTCCGATTTGGATCAAAAAAAATCGCAACCTCATTTGACGGGTGACCGCAAGAATCAAACCCAGCCTGAAATCACGGCCAACCGCTTGATTCCGATACTGCTTTTTCCTCCACCGGAGGAATGACATCCGATCAAAAGCGGCATCCACATTCACTTCCCGCGCGACGTGGGATGGGGATCGACAGGCGCGATTGGCTGGAAACACATGACGCCTTTTGCAAGTTGATTGTCGCCTCGTGCTAGTGACAGGCCCGGCTTCAATGATATGTTGGCCTTGTGTTTGGCTTGGCCAACGAACATCCATGAAGTCCCGAACAGATCATTTTCACCTTGGCGGCACCGCCCAGGACCGCATCAAGCTTCCCAATGTCTTCTGGGCAGGACTGAAATCCATCGGTATCACCCCCGCCATCCTTATCCGTCGCTGCAACCTCCCGCCGACAGTTCACCGCGAAGAGAGCGTCGTCACCACCACGCAGTTTTTCGCCATTTTCCGGGCCATTCGTGAGTTGGCAGACGATCCCTCCATGGGCTGGAAATTCATGAGCCAGGTCGAGACCGACCAGTTTCACCCGACGCTTCTCGCCGCTCTGCATGCCCGCACTTATCGGGATTCCATCGAGCGCCTTGCCCGTTACAAACGCCTTTGCGGCGCCCAGGAATACAGCATCACCTCGAAAAACGATGAGACCGTGATCGAGGTTTCCTTCCCTTTTTCCGACGGGGAGCCGGTGCCGGAGTTTCTGATCGACGCCGGGTTCGCTGTCATCATGGAGCTCGGCCGTCGCGGCACCAAGACGGAGCTGAGCGCGAAACGCATCGAACTCGCCCGGCCGGCCGAACGCGGAAATGGCCTGGGAGGCTACTTTGGCTGTCCTGTGAAATACCGCGCCGCCCGCGATTCGATAGTCCTGCGTTCGGCCGATATGGAACTTCCTTTTCTCACGCACAACGACGAATTGCTGCAAATGCTGGCGTCCCAATTCGAAACCCAGTTGGAATCGGGACGCGACAAGCCAACCACGCTGGGACAGGTGAAATGGGTTCTGAAACGCCTTCTGTCGGGCAGTCAGCCCGACCTTCCCATGATCGCAAGGGAGCTGGGCATGGGGGAACGCACCTTGCAGCGCCGGATTGCCGATGAAGGCAGCAGCTTCCGGCAACTGCTGAATGAAACCCGTCACGAACTCGCCCGCGAATATCTGGGAGACGAATCGATCGAAATCATCGAAGCAGCCTTTCTGGTCGGCTATGAAGATCCGAATTCGTTTTACCGCGCCTTTCGTTCCTGGGAGGGCACCACGCCCGGCGAGTGGAGGGCGGCGCGGCGCCTCGATCCGGCCAAGGCGTCTTGAGCCGGCTTAAAAAACAAAGACGAGGCCCGGCAATCGAAACCCGCCGATGACCACTCTAACAAAATTTATGTCTAAACCAAACGCATACACTGCCAAAGCCTACTCCGCCACCAGCTCCAGCTCGCCGCTGGCACCTGATACGATCCAACGCCGCGAACCGACCGACCGGGATGTTCAGATCGAGATTCTCTTCTGCGGGGTCTGCCACTCCGATCTTCACTTCGTCCGCAACGAATGGAGCGGTGTCATGCCCGCGGTGTATCCTGCGGTTCCCGGCCATGAGATTGTCGGTCGCGTGACCAAAGTCGGCTCCAAGGTTACCAAAATGAAACCAGGCGACCTCGCCGGCGTGGGTTGCATGGTTGGCGCGGATCTGGAATGCCCGATGTGCAAGGTGGGCAACGAGCAATTCTCCCCCACCGGGATCTGGACCTATGGCGCGACCGAGCCGGTAATCGGCGGGCCCACGTACGGAGGTTATTCGGAGAGCATTGTGGTGGATGAACATTTCGCACTGCGTATTCCCGCCAATCTTCCGCTCGCTGCCGTGGCTCCG
This sequence comes from Luteolibacter yonseiensis, assembly GCF_016595465.1. Lineage (NCBI taxonomy): Bacteria > Pseudomonadati > Verrucomicrobiota > Verrucomicrobiia > Verrucomicrobiales > Verrucomicrobiaceae > Luteolibacter > Luteolibacter yonseiensis. The sequence goes on from NZ_JAENIK010000012.1 coordinate 737,796, forward strand.
CTGCTATGTGCCGGTATCACGACCTATTCGCCCCTGCGCCACTGGAAGGTCGGGCCGGGAAAAAAGGTCGGTATTGTCGGCATCGGCGGGCTGGGTCATCTGGGCGTGAAGTTCGCCCGCGCCTTCGGAGCCCAGGTGGTTGTCTTCACGACCTCACCTGGAAAAAAGGACGATGCACTGCGTCTGGGCGCACACGAGGTTGTCATCTCCCACGAGGCCGATGAGATGGCAAAGCATGCCGGCAGCTTCGACTTCATTCTCGACGCGGTCTCCGCGCAGCATGACATCGACGCCTACCTGCGGCTGCTTGTTCCTGACGGCACTCTCACGCTTCTGGGCGCACCTGAGAAACCGATTGTCCTGTCCGCCTTCTCCCTCTTGATGGGAAGGAAAAACCTCGCGGGCTCACCCATCGGCAGCATTGCCGAAACCCAGGAAATGCTGGATTTCTGCGGGACGCACAACATCACCGCCGACGTTGAAGTCATTCCCATCCAGAAAATCAACGAAGCCTACGAGCGGCTGCTCAAGGGGGACGTGAGGTATCGTTTCGCAATCGATATGGCTTCTTTGAAATCCGAATAGACGCGGGCTTTTGATCCTGTCCCAGGCTTGCGCGGCCGGTGTCAGCCGGGACCTGCTGACATCGGTAGACATCACGCTCACGTTGCCGGTGCCGAATTCGACTGGGAGAAGGCGTCAAAGATGTCGAATGGGACGCGCTCCCGACAAATTTGAGTTGGTCAAAGACCCAGAGCTTGTCCTCCGGGCGAATGAACGTTTCCACCGGGCGGAGATGTTTTGATTTCCGAAGAAGAATCTGAAGCAATCGTTCGATTCGGCAGGTAATTGGCAGGAGCCACAATTTCCCGTCAGGCGAAACCATGAGGGAACAATCACCATAAAAAACCGCCCCCCCAAAACTTAAAGGAGGTGGCCCGAGACGGATTCGAACCGCCGACACGTGAATTTTCAATCCACTGCTCTACCGACTGAGCTATCGGGCCTTAGCACTGACACCCTCGCGGGCGCGGCGGCAGTAAGAGCGCCACGGAGGGTTTTGACAACCTGAAAATTGTCTTTTCAGACAGTTTTTTAAGAAGACCGAATTATCCCGTCTGATCCCTTCGGAATCGCCTGCTAGAGAACGATTCCCACAGGTCTTCGGGCTGGTTTGCCACCCGGATCACGAACCATGCGTGGGATCATCAATCGCTTCAACACGCGAACACGACGAGGCATTCCGATAAGTCCACAATGCCGTCCCCACCCTTCCCTCGCCACGCGGGCGACATTCACTTCAGGAAAACCTCGCGGGCCTTGGCACCCTCGCCCGGACCGACGATTCCACGCTGTTCCAGAATGTCGACCATGCGCGCGGCACGGGTGTAGCCGAGGCGCAGGCGGCGTTGAAGCAGAGAGGTGCTGGCCTTTTGCTCCTGACGCACCACTTCGATGCATTTCATGATGAGTTCCTCATCGGCTTGTGAGACATCGTCATCCTCCCCTTCCCCGTCCTCGCTGTTGATGGAGGCCTGGATGTCGGTCTCGAATTTCGGCGCCCCCTGCTTGGCACAGTGGTCGATGATCCGTTCGATTTCCTGGTCGGTCACGAAGGCACCCTGCGCACGCTCCAGTTTCGCGGAACCCGGTGGCAGATAGAGCATGTCTCCCTTGCCCACGAGCTTGTCGGCTCCCTTGGTGTCGAGAATGACGCGGGAGTCCAATGCGGAGGAAACCTGGAATGCGATGCGGCACGGGATGTTCGCCTTGATGATACCTGTCACCACATCCGCACGCGGCGTCTGGGTGGCGATGATGAGATGGATCCCCGCCGCACGTGCTTTCTGGGCGATGCGGGCGATGCACATCTCCACGTCCGCAGGGGCGGTCTGCATGAGGTCCGCAAGCTCGTCGATGAGGACCACGATGTAGGGAAACTTGTCCGGGATGCGGTCCTCGAAGAGCATCGCGTCGTCGTCCTCAAGATCCGCCTCCGGACCAAGTTCGCCGGATTCGAGAGCCATGGCGATGGACTCGATGGCCTCATCATCCACCGGCAGTTCGGGCTCCGGTTCCTGTTCCGGCTCGATGACGGTTTCCTTCTCAGGACGTGGGCGGGTGTTGAAACTGTCGAAATTCCGCACCCCTTCCTTGGCGAAAATGCGGTAGCGTTTCTCCATTTCGTTCACCACCCACTTGAGCGCGGCGACAGTCTTCTTCGGGTCGGTGACGACGGGCACCACCAGGTGCGGCAGGCGGTTGTACATCTGCATTTCCACCACCTTCGGATCCACCATGATGAAGCGCAGCTCATCCGGCCCGAACTTGAAGAGCATGGATGCGATGATCGAGTTGATGCAGACGGATTTGCCCGAGCCCGTGGCACCGGCGACGAGACAGTGCGGCATGGCGGCCAGATCGCCGATGACGGTCTTGCCGTAGACATCCTTGCCGAGCGCGAGCGGGATCTTCTTTTTCGCCGAGCGGAATTCGGGATCGTGCAGCAGTTCGTGCAAAGGCACCGCGACCTTCTGGGAGTTCGCGATCTCGATGCCGACCGTGTCCTTGCCGGGGATCGGCGCGAGGATGTTGATGCGTTCCGCACAGGTCGCCCGGGCGATGTCCGCCTCCAGTTGGGAGATGCGGGAGACGCGGAGACCCGTGGAAGGGTAGATTTCATACCGCGTGATCGTCGGACCACGGGTGATGTCTCCCGCGCTCACCTCGATGCCAAAGGCCTGCAGGGTGTCGATGATGGTCTTCTGGGTCTGGAGCAGCTCCTCCCGATTCGCCTCGGGTGCCGGGACGGTGTCATCAATATCCAAAAGGTCGAAGCCGGGCAGTTCGTAGTTTTCGAATCCGGTGACGGAGAGGAATTGGTGACCGGCAGGTTTCTTGCGCTCGAAGGGCTTGGTTCCGGGTTCGAAGGCTTCATTGATCCGGCGTTGTGAAGAATCGATGATCTGTGGCGGAGGTGTCTCGCGCAGGGGGAGCATGGACTGCGGATCGTCTGCGGCAGCGGCGGTCTTCGCGGTGGTGGCGGATTTCGCGGTTTCCCGCTCCACGCGGCGTTGCTCGCGCTGGCGTTCGCGCATGGCGAGCATCTCCGCCTCACGCGCGGCGATTTTCCCAACCTCGCTGCGATTCTCACGCCATTCGGAAAAACGCATGCGACCGAGACGGTAGCATGCCTTGATGAACCGTACGGGGTGCTGGCCGGTCAGCAATATCACCGCGATCAAATAGGCCGCTGTCGTCAATATGATGGTTCCCGCCCGCCCGATGACGGAGCTGAGGATGGAGCCGCTGATGCCGTGACCGATGACGCCGCCCGGCCCGTTCGTGCTGCAGCGTTGCGCCCAATCCGCGAAAAAGACCGCTGACGCGTCGAGCCAGGTGGCCCCCGCAAGCAGGATCACACAAAAGCCCATCACCGCGCGCGGCCAGATGCGGGAGTCAAACGCGAGCTTGACCACTCCGAACCAGATGAATCCCACAGGGATCAGATAACTCGCCGCTCCGAAAAGCAGGATTTGTAAAAAGCCAAGGATGCCACCCACGTTTCCGATGAGATTCTCACTAGGAGCGCCGGATTTATCCGCCATCGGTTCCAGGAAGGGACCGATGAGCCACAGTTTGGACGGCCCGCGCAGATCCGCCGGACTGTATTTCACCAGCGATAGAAGCAGCAGGAGACCCGCCGTCACCCAGATGATCCCGATGATTTCGTTCGACCATCGGGTAGGCTCCGGTTCCTCGCCCCGCTTCTTGTTATCCTTGGCTGCCATGAATTCTCTGCGGCGACAGCATCCTATCTGACGCCTCCGGGAGCAAGATTGTTTTCGGAGACCGAAAAATAAGGATTTACAAAGCAATCCGGGCTTGGACACGCGGGTGGAGCCGGGCAAATGTCCGCTTGTGCGACTTCTCACACTGAAAATCCAAGAACCCGTGCCCGGCCACGTCCTGCCCGAAATGGCTGCCATCGACGGCCCGGAGGAGGCAGCACGGCGTTACCGGGCAATCGTGGTCACCACCCTCCGCCAACTCCGGGGGCTGGGCGACGCGAGGCTGCGCCTCGAAGTGGAGCCTGCTGATGCGGATGAAGCCGTTCGTTTCTGGCTGCTACCCCGCCTCGCTGAAAAATGGCGGGCTGAGGAAGGAGTTTTCCACAGCGAAGGTTGGGAAATCGATTTTGGAGGAAATCCCGGAAACTTCGACGTTCACGCGACCGGAGAAATTCTCTGCCCGAATCTCGGCGCCCGCTGGGTCCACGCGGCGTTGCTCGGCATGGGCCGCACCGCGACCGAGGTCATCGGTCCCGCGACCGATGGCGGCGTTTATTTCACCGCCATCGCTGATGGAGGCCCGGCGGACCTGCCATCGCGGATTCTGCCGGAACTACCGGTCATCCGCACCAGCGGGGACTGGCAACTGGCGCTGGATGGCATCCTCGGCCCCGCCTTGAAAAAAGCGTGGGAACTGGAGGGACATGACGCTTAACGGACCATCGTCTTGTAATCACCGTTCTCGCAGGCACGCACGAAACCTTCCGCGTAGCTCTTGAGCTTGTCCCAGCACTGGCGGATCGCGATCGACTCCTCCTTGGTGACGGAATGATCGTCCGCCGCGTTCGAAATTTCGTTCAGTAAATCCGAAAATTGCCCGATGATCTCCTGCGTGGCAGGTAACACGTGGTCCACCTGATGGCCGCTCACATCCGGATCTTTCACAAAATGCCCGCCTTGCTGACGGCAAAGCCACTCCACGATTCCGTTGTCACCACTGAGGTCGATGATCTGCAGCAGGCGGTCGAGCGGATTCTTGCTGCCCGCACTGAGTTCAGTGGGCTTCTCCGCCCATTTGTAAACCAGCGACAAGGACACTCCCAGTTCGGCGGCGACCGCCTTGGGGGTGGTTTTTCGTAACGCTTGTTTCAACACATCATGGCTTTCCATGGCGGGAAGCTGACAAGATCCGCTCCGTTTGGAAAGCATGCATATCACCCGATCTCATCCTGTTGAGACGGTTTTGTCTCCACGATGACTTTGGTCTTCGCCCACTCGTCGCCCAAACGGCGGCCACGCTCCGGTTTCTCCTCCCGGGTGAGCAGGATATACAACTCCACAAACGCAAACAGCGGGATGAGCAACGGGCCATTCCGGATCAGGGCCGTCTGCCAGTCACTTATCAAAGATTTCCCCTCCAACGTGACCGCCTGGATCTTCATCGCTTTTTTCCCGACGCTCTGGCCACCGAGAAACGGCAGGGAGTCCCGGATGACCAGATACGCGAATCCTCCCAACATCGCGACCTTGGTCGGGAGAAGGAGAGCCAGTAAAATCGTGATTCCCGTGGAAATCACTCCGTCGATGACCGCCGCGGTCGCGCGGGTGTTGAAATTCACCGCCCCCGTGGCCGATTCATCGCCGCCATCACTTTTGGTCTTCATGTTCACGCGCGTGCCCTCGCTTCCCGAAGGCAGGGGCGGTGGAGAGGAAACCGGGCCCGGATCCAATGGCGCGCGGGGAGGCGGCGGAGGAGGGTTGAGATTCGGCGGAGGTATCACGGGCTTGGGCAAACCTTGCGAACCACCCTCCGCTGCGTTTCCTGATTCATCATCCATAACCCAACGCATAGCACTCCTCCGGGAAAGGTCGAGGTGGATCGCCATGATGCACGGCGATTTTGGCAATTTTTCTCAACCGCCCGTTTCCCCCTGTGGCGCAGGTCTGATGAGATCGGGTTACGCCCGGCGTTCGCGGAGGTTTGTCATCACCAGATGCCTCACCACCGGAGCCTCCTCCCCCCGGTGAAATGCAAGCACCGCCAGTTCGACACGTTGGTCCTCCATGGTCACCCGCTCGTGCTGGCGTATGTGTTCCGCCCATGAGCCCACGAGAAACGTCTCCCGGTAGAGCGTCGCATCCTCAAGGTCGACAAACACCGAGCACCGGAACGCTCCGTCCCGCAGCCGGATCTCCCTCAGGTGGAACATCGCCGCCCGGAAGGCGGACGCCTCCTCCGGGTCGATGTGATACTCGATGGTGACCAGGATCGGCCCGTCATCCGGCGCGGGTTCATTGGCAAGCGCGTGGCCATTCCAATGGTCCGAAGGCCTCAAATCCAGATTCTCCACATGACTGATCGGCAGCAGGCGGCTCAGGATCCCGCTGACCACCAAACACGCCGCCGCCACACCGAGCGCCGTCTGGGCGTTGAAATGACCGGAAATCTGCCCCCATACGACCGCTCCCAACGCCGCGGAACCCTGCATCACCACCAGATAGATCGCCGAACTCCGGGCGCGGACCCAGTTGGGAAACGCGCTTTGCGAAGCGACGCTGAAGGTGTTCATCCCCGTCAGCCACGCGCCCCCGGCAAGAACCAGCACCATGCCCAACAGGATTTTTCCTGGCACGAAGGCGACCAGCATCGCGGCCAGCGCGGATGCCAGACTCCCTCCCAACAGGACCTGGTCGTAGGAAAATCTCGCCCGCAGCCGGTGCATGACAAAGATGGCCGAGAGGATCGCGCCCGAACCATAGCACCCCATCATCAAGCCGAAATCCGACGCGTTCCAACCCCGCGAATGCACGATGATGGGCAGTAGAACGACCGGAGCCACCGCCGCGAAAATGTGCACGCCTCCCCGCGCCAGCACCGATTGCATGGGAGAGGAATGACTTACGTAGCGGATCGCCGCCGCCATCGCTCCCAGCATCTGCTCGCGCTGTGCGCTTCGCGGGGTGGCGATGTAGTTGCCGGTGTTCATCACCACGATCACCGCCACGAACGACAACGCGTTCAATGCGAAAACCGGTGCCGGGCCAAACGACGCCAGCAACAGTCCACCCGCGATGGGCCCCAGCGCCCGCGCGATGTTGTAGCCCACGCCGTTCAAGGCAATGGCCGGAGCGAGTTGTGGCCTGCCGACGATTTCCGGGATGAGAGCCTGCCATGCCGGGGTGGTGAACGCCGCCGCCACCCCGAGCAGGAACGTCGCCAGCAACAGCAGGGACTGGTTCAACATTGCGATCCATACCATGACCGCCATGCCCAGGGCTGTGAGCAGGGCCCCCGCCTGTGCGAAAAGAATGAGCCGCCTCCGGTTCACCAGATCCGCGAGAGCACCCGCCGGCAGGGCGAAGAGAAACAGCGGCAGACTCGACATCGCCTGCATCAGCGAGACCATCGTCGGAGATCCGGTCAGTGTCGTCATCGTCCACACCGCCGCCGTGTCATTCATCGTGGTGCCGATGTTCGAGACGATGCTCCCCAGCCAAAGCGCCCTGAACAATGGCAATCGCAGCGGTGACTGAACCTCGGGCATCCGATCAATCTGGAAGCAATCTCCCGCCCTGTCCAGACGTAGCACCGGCGTTCCGGACGGATTGGCAGGCGAAGACCGGCTCCCGCCGACGCCTCAAATTTCCACAAAAAAACGCCGCCCGGAACAAGTCCGGACGGCGTGATGATGTTTCGTGATATCGCTTCAGGATCAGGCAGCCTTGGAAGCTTTTGCTTCGAGGGCTTTCTTGGCCTGCGCGATGATGGCGGAGAAGGCTGCGGCATCGTTGACGGCGAGATCCGAGAGGATCTTGCGGTCGGCTTCGATACCGGCGGCTTTCAGGCCTTCGATGAAGCGCGAGTAGGTCAGATCCTCGTTGCGGCAGGCAGCGTTGATACGCTGGGTCCACAGACGGCGGAACTGGCCCTTGCGGCGCTTCCGGTCGCGATATTCATACGTCATCGCCTTGCGGACTGCGTCCTTGGCGTAACGGAAGAGTTTCGAGCGGAAACCGCGGAAACCCTTGGCACGGAGCAACGTCCGCTTGCGGCGGGCGCGGCTGGCCGGTGAGTTGGTGGCACGTGGCATTTAGTTTATTTCAGTTTGAACAGACCGTTGTTTTCATTTCCTTCCACAGTCTCGACTGTTCTTGTCTCCCTCGCGGGATCAGGCTGTGTAAAGGCCGTCCGATTCGCGGACGGGGGCGTATTTCGTTGCTACGATCTCGATCAATGGGAGAAAGGAAGATTCTCTCTGACGTTACGAAGGTCAGCGTCAGAGACGAGAGCAGCTTGCCCAAGACGACGCTTGCGCTTGCTGTTCTTGCCTTGCAACAAGTGGCGGGCCCCTTGTTTGCGACGTAGAATTTTCCCTGTTCCAGTGACTTTGAAACGCTTGGCAACGGCTTTCCGTGTTTTTGCTTTTCCTCCGACTCTTGGCATGGGACGGGCAAGCTAGGGATCGGCGCCGCCTTGGCAAGGGAAAAGTGGGGAATTCTCCTCATTCTCGAACCAAAGGATTGGAGCCACCTTCATTCATTACAATTGCGGACCTCAAACAGGGGCGAAAAGCAGCGCGTTTCCATCTGGCCATCGTTCTGCATTTCTTCCGCCAAGTGGTCGGGTTCCTCAATACAAAGAATACCTGATGACGGCTTTGGCGAAATCGTCAATTTCCTTGCCATTGATTCCACTGTTGTCAGCCGCAGTCGGAGCGGGAATCCTGATCTTCCTCTCGAACAACGCCTCAATCTTTCCTTTTTGGGAATCGCTGATGTCGAAATTGACGACAGTGTTGTCTCTCCTCGCCAGAATAGCGGTGGCCAGTTTGCTCAGCAACCCATAGGCCTGAAGCTCATCCATTTTTTCGAAACCACTGCGCGTGAGCAACTCCGATATTTTTTCCTGCGAGTCTACCGCCACATTCAGCACGTGCTGGTCGGGCAGGGATTGCTTTGGAAGGATCGACTTGATCGCGATGATTTCGCCGCTTTCCTTCACCACAAAAACAACTCCGCGGAAATTCTGTTTCGAATCGGCCTCAAATCCTTGGGGGCCGACTTCATACTTCCAGAATACAACCCCCGTCAGATCCGTTTCAATATCGGACATCGTAAAGCCTTTAAAACCTTTGTTGATCATGCCTCTGGTCAAATCAACCGCCTCGGCTCCGGCCAAACCCGAAAGATCAGGAACCACTTCGGCAACCGGATCGGCAAACAAAAGGGAATTCAAAACAAGGCAGAGAAGGCAACTCGATTTGAGGGAGCTTTTCATAAATTCTGTGCCCGGTATAGTATGCCCGGGTTTCGGGGCTTGGTCAACAGATCCCGCCATATCAACAAACATAAAGCCGGTTCAAGTGCGGATGAGAGCCATACCCCGCCATTATCACCATCGGCTAGCCAACTCCGCGATTGGAACCAGCGGCGTAATTTGTAATTCATTTCCCGCGGGAGACCTCTAGCCTGCGGTCATGACAAGCCGGACGGATGCCCTGACTCCCACGCCCCGCAGCCGCTGGGCGCTGGGATTGCTGATGTTCCTGCTCGGCGGCTGCGGACTGGCCTACGAATACACCCTGAGCAAGATCGCATCGGATCTGTTGGGAAATTCCGTGCAACAGTGGGCGACGATGATCGCCACGATGCTCTTCGCGATGGGCATGGGGGCGGATTTCCAAAAACACACGCCGGCGGACCGGTTGGCGGACCGCCTCATCAGCTCGCAGATCGCCCTGGCGGTGCTGGGAGGATTCGGCCCGCTGATCATGATCCACGGCTTCGCGCTGCTGCCGCAGCTTTACATCATCATCCAGTACGCGCTGGCCTTCACCGTCGGCTTGCTCATCGGTTACGAAATCCCTCTGGTCATGCGGATCAACGAGGAGTCCGAACCGGACATGCGGTTCAATCTCGCCCAGGTCCTGAAAATGGACTACGTCGGCGCGCTGGTGGGAGCCCTGCTGTGGACCTTCCTGCTGGTGCGTTACCTGAGCATCGAGCGCATCAGCTTCATCGTCGCACTGGCGACCATCGCCTCCTCGGTGCTGTGTTATTTCCTCTATCGAAGACGGCTATCCGGGCCACGCGCCCGGGTATGCGAAATCGCCGGTGCCACGGTGCTGGTCACGCTGGGCTTTGTTTTCGGACGCGGTCTCACGCTCCGGGCGGAACAATTCCTCTACCGCGATCCCATCGTCACCTCGCTGACAACCCCGTTCCAACACGTCGTCCTCACCCAGAACCGCAGCGGAAACCTGCGCTGCTACATCAACGGCCACCTCCAGTTCAACGAGGCGGACGAGCAGATCTACCATGAAAACCTCGTCCATCCCGCCATGCACATCGCCCCGAGGCGGGAAAAAATCCTCATCCTCGGCGGCGGGGATGGCCTCGCCTTGCGTGAGGTCCTGAAATACCCGGAGGTCCGCGAGGTCACCCTGGTGGATCTGGACCCGATGATGACCGATCTGGCCACGAACGATCCGCACCTCGTGCGGATGAACGGCGGCAGCTTGTCCGATCCACGGGTCACGCGGAGGGCGGCGACCGGGATCAATCCGGGAGTGGAGTACCGGGCGGCGCAAACCAGCCAATACGAGCTGTTTCCCACCGAGACCCATGAGATCGCGACACTCCACGTCATCAATCTGGACGCCGCCGAGTTCGTGAAGACCATGGATTCCGGGCATGACGTCGTGTTCATGGATTTTCCCGATCCAAACTCGCCGGACCTTGCCAAGCTTTATGGCCGCCCGTTCTACGACCATCTGAGGAACCGGCTCAATCCCGGAGCCGTGATCGTCCAGCAATCCGGCGGCTGCTTCCAAGCCCGCGAGGCGTTCCTCTGCATCGGCCGCACCCTCCAGGCCGCCGGATTCAACGCGGTGCCCTACCACGACAATGTCCCCTCATTCGGAGAATGGGGCTGGTGGATCGCCACCATGGGAAGATCCGCGGAGCAAACCCGGAACGCACTCGGCGGTCTCGGGAAATTGCAGGTGCCCACCCGCTACCTCACGCCCGAACTGGTATCGGCATCCCTTGCGTTTGGAAAAAACGACCTCTTTTCCAATCATCAGGATTTTACTTCTCTGACAGAACCACGCGTCTATCACTATCACCTCCAAGGTTGGAACATCGAAGAAACCCCATGAACTCCCTGACAAAAATCGGCGTCGGCATTTTCGCCATCATCATCGCGTTTTCGATGATGTCACAGTGCGGCAGGAAAAATCCGGCCCAGGAGGCCCGTGTCACCCAATCCAATCCGGCCGCGGTTGAGAAAACAACCGAAGTGGTCCTCAAGGAATACTCAAAAGGCCTCAATCTCGATGCCGTCACGCTTCTCGCGAAGAAAGCGAAGGACGCCGCCGACTTCGAACTCCTGCTCAACACCCAGTCGGAAGGCGTCAACAACCTCGACCTCAATGACGACAAGAAGGTCGATTACATCAAGGTCAGCGAATATGGCAGCGGAGACCAGCGTGGATTCTCCCTCACCACCGAACTCGAACCCGGCAAGGTCCAGGAGATCGCCACCATCGAGATCAAGCGCGAGGCCGACAAGGCCACCGTGCAAACCACCGGAAATCCTTCCCTCTACGGCCCCGCTCAATACCATCACTCCAGCTTCGGACTCACCGACATGCTGCTCATGGGCTGGTTGTTTTCCTCCAACCGGCCTTCATACAGCTCGCCTTATGGCTATGGAAACTACCCGCCGTCCTATGGCGGCGGTTGGAACCGCCAGGCACCGGACAGTTACGAGGGCACCATGAAATCGCGCACGGCCGGATCCACCATCCGAACATCGAAGCAGTCAGTCATCCAGCAGCCCGCCGTTTCGCCGAACGCGGAAAAGATCGCGGCGAAGTCACGCGCCCTCGCGAATCCGACCCAATCGCAGCGCTCGTTCGGAAGCCCTTCGGGCAGCACGTCCGGCAGCCAGCGCACCAGCGGCACTGCCTCCAACAGCAGACCCGGCACTTCATCAAACACTTCTACCGCTCCGAGCAGACCCACCTCCTCCTTCAAGCCTGCCGCTCCCAGCCGTCCCAGTTCTTCCGGTGGCTTCGGGCGTTCCAGCAGTTCCGGCTCCTCCCGCAGCGGCGGATTCTCCCGTGGTGGCAAATAAACCCAAATCCCATATCCCGTGAACGAACATTTCCAAGTCTGGTTCGACACCTCCTCCGTTGTCGGAATCTTCACATCTCCCGCCATCCTTTACTTCGCCGTGGGATTGCTGCTCGTCCTGCTGGCCAAGCCGGTCAAGGGCCTGACCACCCGTTATCACCTCAGTGACGAACTGACAAAACACGACAACAAGGCTGTCGGAGTCGCAACCGCTGGTTATATCTTCGGCGTGCTCACCCTCATCCGTGGCGTGCTGATTTCGGGAGGAAATCCTGCCAGCTCACTCGGGCGGGATTTGTTATCTGTCGCGCTCTGGACCGTTATCTCCCTTTCCCTGCTGCTCGCATCGGCATGGATCAACCGGAAGTTCTTGCTTAACCAGTTCGAGGTTCACAAGGAGCTCATCACGGACCGCAACGTCGGCACCGGTGCGGTTCTGGCAGGCACCTACATCGGCACCGCCTTCATGATCTCGGCCTCCATCAGCGGCACCACCGGCGGCGGACTTGGCATGGAAATCCTCGATACCCTCGTTTACTTCGTCATCGGCCAGCTCGGGTTCATCCTGCTCGGAGCCATCTACCAACGCACCTGCGGTTATGACATCCACGGGGAGATCGAACGCGACAACGAAGGCGCTGGACTCGCATTCGGAGCCACGCTCATCGCGCTCGCCATCCTCATTTCCGGGCAGATCCGCCGTGACGACTCGCTCGTCGCGCTCGCGGTGTGGATTCCCATCTCCCTTTTCGTCCTGCTCGGCAGCCGCTGGCTGGTGGATCTCGTGGTCCTGCCGGACGCACGCATCCATGATGAAATCGCACGCGACAGGAACTGGGGTGTGGCTCTCATCGAGGGAGCCGCCGCCATCGGAGTCGCACTGTTGCTGGACGCATCGTTTTCCTGAACACCAAGACCATGTCCGACGATTACGTAGACGAACCCTGGACCGCTTCCGACGAGCAGAGACTCCGCTTCGCCGGTTTGTTCCTGTTGGAATACATGATCAACCATCCCCAGATCTTCCAGGTCTGGCTGGAGCGGGATGACGCGGACCTGGAGCCCATCCTCGAATGGCTGCTGGTGAAGGAGTGGATCCTCATCCGCGAGGGCAAGGACTACGTGCCATCCGAGGAGGGAAGGAATGTCATCAAGCGTTTCATGGAACGCTACGCCCGCTTCGTCTATTTTTTCGATGTCTTCTCCGGAGTCGATCTGGGTGCCGGGGAATTCGCGTTCGCCAAATATTTTGAAATCCTCGATGAACAGGAATGGCTGGACCACCTGCACGACGAACGTTTCCAGGATGTCCGCATCGCCATCGCCGAACACCTCGGCATCGATGCGGTGGAAATCGTCTTCATGAGCTTCATCCGCGAGGACCGCTTCGGCCGCGACGCCGCGGGCTGGCAGTTCGACCTGCTGCTGGGCAGCGTGTGGGACGAGATCCTCGGCGTCTGCAATGAAGCCATCGACCTCCACGAACTCGGCTACCAGGACGGAGACCGCTGGATCGAAGGCCCGGTCGTGGCCGAGGACATCCTCCAGCAAGGCGGTGCGCTGCTGGGAAAACTGCTGGCCCGCGCCGAAGGCGAGCTCCAGGGCAAAGGCCCCTCCCCCTCCGGTGGAAACGAAGCGGACCGCGTCGTCGCGCCCGTCACCTTCCCACCCGCATCTGACTTTGATTTCGCCAACTACATCGAACCCGCAAACCGTGACCGCTTCTGGGAAGACAATTGGGACTCCGACAGATGATCCTGCTGCTCATCCGCCGCTGGTCCTGCCAACGCCACAAGCCGGTCGTGCGCGTGGGCACGGCGTTGCTCATCGCGCTGGCCCTCAATCTCATCTTCGGCGCGGCCTTCCTGACCGCCGAATCCGGCAGGCAGCCGGAGCTGGGGTTCTGGGACTCGGTGTGGTGGTCCATGGTCACCATGACCACGGTCGGCTATGGCGACTTCTTCCCGAAAACCTTCTTCGGCCGGTTCTTCGTCGCCTACCCCTGCATGCTGCTGGGGATCGGCCTCATCGGCTACTCGCTCGGCGTCATCGTCGAAACCCTGATGGAAAGATTCAACAAACGCCGGAAGGGCACCGCGACCATGCACTTTGAAAACCATCTCGTCATCTGCCAGTGCCCGTCCGTTTCGCGGGTCATCCAGCTCGTCGAGCAGTTCCGCACCGCCCATGCCGACCCACAGCGTCCGGCGGTCTGTGTCACCAACCAGCTCGACGAACTGCCCTTGGAATTCCGCGAGAAATCCATCCACTTCGTCAAGGGACTGCCGACATCCGAAGAAACCCTGCTTCGGGCCGGAGTCGCCAACGCCACAGGGGTCATCATCCTCGCCCGCGACATCAGCGACGAAGGCAGCGATGCAGAAAGCTTCACGGCGGGCACCCTGGTAAGACTCATCGAAGAAAGCGGGACACGCTCCATCTCCGTCGTGATCGAACTCGCCCGCCGGCAGAACCTGCGCATGATGGAGCGCGCTGGTGCCGACGGCATCGTGCCGGCGGAGGGCATCACCGACATGCTGCTTACCCAGGAGATGTTCAACCCGGGCCTCCGTCACGTCGTCGAAAACCTGGCGACCCACGACACTGGTTGCGAATTCTACATCGTCCCCCACCGCTTCGGCGGGCGCGCCCTGCGGGAAATCCAGAGGGCTGCCCTGGACCATCCGTCGAATCTGCAGATCGTCGGGGTGCTTCGGGATGGAGCCGCCCTGATGACTCCCGACAAATCCTTCCGCCTCGGAGCCACCGACAAACTCATCCTCCTCGCGGAAAAGCGCGCCGACTACGACGCGTTCGAAACCACCCATCTCAACAACCACCCACAACCTCCAACCGAATGAAACCAATCCAGATCAAGCTCCAGCGCGACGAAGAACTCCCGCGCTTCCTCGAAGCGAACGGCTTCACCGTCGAAGCGCTTTCAAACGATGTCTACCGCGTCGACCGCGAGAACGAACTCCCCGTCTTCCTCAAGGTGGACGAGAAGCAGATCTACTTCGAGGTGGACCTCGGAAACATCGACGCCATCATCACCCAGGAACTCTTGCTGTCCCTTCTCGCTCTTAACACCGAGATCCTTCCTGTCAGCGCGGGACTGGACACCAGCAACCCCGCCGACCGCCGCCTCGTCCTCGTGGAAAGCCGCGAGACCGGCGACCTGAACGACCAGGAACTCCTCGCCGTGTTCGACGCGCTCGAACTCGCCGTGGACCGCGTCACCGAACTCCTCAGCCCATCCATCAACTCCTAACATCCCTTCATCATGAGCATTTTCTCACGCATCTTCAAGATCGGCCAGGCCTCCGCGAACAAGGTGGTCGAAAAATTTGAAAAACCCGAGCTCATGCTCGAACAGGCGATCGCCGACAAGGAAAAGCAGATCCGCGAGGTGAAGCAATCCGTCCAGCAGGTCATCGCCACCGAGCGTCAGAGCAAGGCCCAGCTTGAAAAGGAAAAGGCCGAGAAATTCCAGTGGGAACAGAAGGCGGAAGCCGCCATGCGCGCGGGCCGCGAGGATCTCGCGGTGAAGGCCCTCGAACGGGCCAGCGAGCACGAGTCCCGCGCGGCTTCCCTGGAACCCGTCTGGCAGGGGCAGCAATCCTCCGTCGCCGAACTGAAGCAGGAGGTCATCAAGATGGAGGCCGAGGTCGCCGAATACCGCCGGAACAAGGACTTCATCATCGCCCAGAGCAAGGCCGCGCAGGTCAAGAAGGACATCTACGAGGCCAAGGCCCGCATGACGACCAACCGCAGCCCGGACGACCTGATGGCACGCATGAAGGCCAAGGCCGAGCGCCAGGGCTACGAAGCCGACGCCGCCAAGGAAATGGCCGACAATTCCGGTTCCACCCGCCTCGAGGATGAATTCAAGTCCCTCGGTTCCAGCGCGGCGAATCCCGACGTCCAGTCCAAATTGGACGCTCTCAAGGCCAAGCTCGGCACTACCACGCCAGGCTGATGTTCGCTTGAAAAGTGATCATGGGCAAAACAACCAAAATAGCGATTTTCACCGCCTTGACGTTGTCGGTTATTCCGATAATACGGTTTCAGGCTCGCTATGATGTTGAGGTGAACTGGTCATTTCGGGAAGCCACGCCGACCAATCACACCATTTCGCTTCAAGGCAGAACCTTCACAGTTCCTGCTGGCCAATCCGTTCGGCAGATTCACCAGTTAAAGGGTGGAGGCTGGGCGGCATTGACCTACTTTGTCGTCGGATGGAGATTTCCGGATCAACAACTTGTTGTTGATGGCAGAGAGACGCCTCTCAACCGCATGCACATATCCAACAAAAAGGGAACCCTGCGCATCCTTGGAATGGGACTTTCACCCGCGATGAATTCACAGATCACGCTGGAAAATCAAAATTAAGCCGCATTGCCATCATGATCAAATATCATCCCGAATCCTGCCCTCCGCCAGTCTTGGATACAAGGTTGGCGGAGCCCGGCCCCACCCCACCCGCAGGGCGGCACGTCCTGGCAGAACTCACAGGCTGCCCGCCGGAGGTGCTCAACGACGTCCGTGCCTTGGAAACCTGCTTCCGCGACTGCGCGGAAAAGGGCGGGGCCACGCTCGTTTCCTCACACTTCCACCACTTCACCCCGCAAGGGGTGAGTGGCGTGGTGGTGATCGCGGAAAGCCATCTCACCGTCCACACTTGGCCGGAACACGGCTACGCGGCGGTGGATGTCTTCACCTGCGGCCGCCCGGAAATCGCGGAAGCCGTCATGTCCCTGCTCATCGCCTCCCTCTCCGCCGGAACCGTCAACCGCACCTCCTTCCACCGGGGCCCTCACGCCGTCCCGACCGCGGTTTGATTCGTTTGATCGCAGATGGGTGCGGATGGACGCAGATGAAGGGGGCAATGATGAAAGTTTCGTTGGTTTTGAACTTATCAGCATCCTCTTCAACTGCGTCCATCCGCGTCCTTCGATGATTGAAAATCCAAAACCAAAGAAAGACGTTCCCTACCATCCGGCACGGCATTCCCACCATCGATTTCCCACATGTCAGAAATTCTAGCAGATCGCGCCAGCCGCGGAGTTCCCCCGGTCCGAAAATCCCTCATCGCGGAACACGGCTGCGAGGCGCTCGAACTCGATTACGAACTCAAGCTGGTTCTTTTCCTCACCGCCCGTATCGATGGTGAGACGAACCATGCCGAGAAACAATACACCGCCGCCGTAGGCAGGAAGTTGGACTGGTCCGCCGCACAGGACCGGATGCTGGAAGCCCGTGTGCTCGCACAGCCCGGCTACGATCTCTCCGCACTTCGCTTCGGCAGCCAACACCCGGCATGGGGAGAACAGTTGTTCCGCATCGCCGCCGGGACCGTCCTCGCGGACGGTGTGGTGAATCACGACGAACGTCTGTTCTTGGGCAACCTCGCCTTCCAGCTCCTCGGCGGCGACATGTCGCGCATGGAGCGGATCCTCGCATGGCTGGAATCCGGCGGGGAGGAACCCGCCGAGCCGGCCCCGGTCGAGGTGCCGAAGGAAGACCTCGAAACCTGCCTCGCCGAGCTGAACGCCCTTGCCGGACTCGCGAACGTCAAACAGGAGATCGAAAGCCTCGTCCGCTTTCTGGAAATCAACAAGGCCCGTGCCGCCCACGATCTGAAGGGGGCGGCGATGTCCCTGCACATGGTCTTTTCCGGAAACCCCGGCACAGGAAAAACCACCGTCGCACGCATCGTCTCGCGTATCTTCGCCGCGCTCGAGGTGCTGAAGAAGGGGCACCTCGTCGAAACCGACCGCCTCGGACTCGTCGGTCAATACGTGGGCCACACCGCGAAAAAAACCGACGACATCGTCCGCCAGGCGCTCGATGGAGTGTTGTTCGTGGATGAAGCCTACGCCCTCGTCTCCGGTGGCGAGAACGACTTCGGACGCGAAGCCATCGACACCCTCGTCAAGCGCATGGAAGACCACCGCGAACGGCTCATCGTCATCGCCGCCGGCTATCCGGACGACATGAAGCAGTTCATCGACACCAACCCCGGCCTTCAGTCCCGCTTCACCATCCACCTGAATTTCGAAGACTACACGGCCCCGGAGCTGGTCAACATCTTCAAGGGATTCTGCGAGAAAAACCAATACACCCTCGAAGCTTCCGCCGAAGCCGCGCTCGAAACCCGTATTGAGGAAGAACTCAAAACCGCGGGACGAGGATTCGGCAACGGCCGCCACATGCGCAACCTCTTCGAAAAGGCCATCCGCCGCCACGCCGTCCGCCTCACCCTCCGCAAGCGCGAGTGGACGAAGGAGGAACTCGCACAACTCACCTCCGAGGATCTCGGATGAGGCCGGAGGGTAGCACTACGGGCTACCCGGAAAACACACATCGCTTGCGAACAAAATATGCCGTGTTGCATACAAACGTCGGTTCCCCCATCCAATACGCCATTCCACTACGGGTAGCCCGTAGTGCTACCCTCCGGAAGACACGTTCGCAGCCCGCTCGCCTTCCCATAGGGAAAACTCCCCCTCCGTCAATTTAGCCTTAAAGGGATTGTTCCGGATATATCGGACCACATTGATGAAATGATCCGTATCGCGAATCATCGTATCCCTGTAATTCCGCTGCCAAATCGGCCCGCGGCGGATATATCTGGCGGAAACACTTTCCACGCCTCAATCAAATCCGGCAGCGGGACCAAGGGCATGAAAAGCAAGTGCACATGATTCGGCATGATCACCCACGCCTCGTGCCGCACGCGTTCGCCTTGGAAACGCATCAGCGACTCCGCCAGAGCATTCCTCGCGGCAAGGTCCTTCAGCAAACAGGAACCGCTCCCCTCGTCCAGCCACTTCTCGATCCGCCACGTGAACCGTTTCTCATACTCCCGCGCGACCTCCGCCGTCCATGGTTTGGGATGGGCGAGAATCCAGTCAGATCGTTGCTCTTTCCACATCCTCACCTTTTTCAAGGGCAGCGCGTCGCCCAATCTGAAAGTAACAAACTGCATGGCCTCGTTCTGCTGCCAGTGCGGAAGCTTGTCCCCGTGCTTTTGGATAAGACGTTCCGTTTTCAGATAATCGGAAGGCATCCGCGCATGATGAAAGGGAAGGAGGTTCCGTCAATACAGCCTTTCGGAAAACACGCGTCGCTTCCCCGCCAGCTCAAACGCCCCGCCCAAGTCGGAGGGTAGCACTACGGGCTACCCGTAATGGCAGGGCGTAAGGAGTGGGGTAACAGACGTTAGCATGCAACAGGACGTATTCCGTTCGCAAGCGACTTGTATTTTCCTGGTAGCCCGTAGTGCTACCCTCCGACTTCACCGCGAAACCGGAAAATACACCGAATAACGTTCCAGCCCGATCTTGTAGAACGGCACAAGTTCCTTTGATCCCAGCGTGGTCCGGATGGGATAACGGATTTCGTTCGCCGGAGATTTCCCCACAAGCGACAGCACGTCTGATTTCCCCGCATCCAGCGAAGGCACCTTCTCCACCGCCAGTTCCTCGCGTCCCAGTTGGATGAATGGCTGGCTGCCATCCGCATGGAAATCCGCGGGCTGCAACCCCTCCTTGCCCATTGCCGTCGCAAGCAGGATGGGTCCATGGAAAAATGACACATACTTTCCGCCAGGGGTGGACTCGGCTGTGAGACGTGGAGGAAGGTTGATCTTGAAAACATCGCCGTCATTCCAGGTCCGCCTGACGTCGATGAAGCCATCTCCGCCGACGTTCGGAACGGCGGACCTGTCATTCAGCTGCATCGCAAGCTTCGTCTTATCCGCCCAACCCGGACAGCGGATGGACAGGGTGAAGGACGTTGGATTCGAGACCTTGATCGAGAACCGGATGATTCCCTCGTTCGGAAAATCCGTCGTTTGACGGATCTCGACCGATTTTTCCCGCCACCGCACCTCGGACGGAATGAAGAGATTCACCAGCAACCTGTCCTTCTGCTCCGCATAGAGATAGGAACCGTATCGGGCATGGTTCTCCATGCCGCTGCCGACGCAGCACCAGAACGCGTCGAACGGAGTGGAGTACCGTTTGTAATGCCCGGGCCGTGTCGGTGTATAGTAGGCGAATCCTTTTTCCGGTGCCGGACCGATGGAGGTGAGGATGTGGTTGAAGAGCGCGCGCTCGATATAATCCAGGTATTTCCCTTGCGGCTTGTCCTCCTGAAGTTGTCGGGTTAGCTTGAGGAGATTGTAGGTGTTGCAGGTCTCCGGACCGCAGGGTTCCGTGAGTTTTTTCTCGTAGTCCTTGGGTGCGATGAAGGCTTCCCAGATGCTGTTCCCGCCGAACGCGAAAGTCTGATCCTGAATGACGGCGTCCCAAAAATTCACCGCCGCCCGATGCCACCGCTCTTCTCCAGTAGCTTCGTAGGTCCGTTGATATCCAACGAACATCGGAATCTCGGTATTCGCATGGTGCCCGTGGATCGCGGATCTTTCACCGCGTTCAAGGGCATCGAACATGGGGCGCCGGGTGAATTTTTCGGCAAGCGCGAGATAACGCGGCTCCTTGGTCACGGCGTGGAGATCGGCGAAGACTTCATTCGGCGCGCCGATCTCCTTCGCCGTCATGTCCCGCCACTGCTTCTCGTCCAACTTGGACGTGATGGTGGCGCACCAGTCGGCATAACGGATGAGCACGTCCCTGGCCTGGGTATTTCCACCGGTAAGCCACGCGTCGCGCAGTCCGGCCAACGTCTTGTGACCCACATACCATGGCAGCACATTGCTCAGGCGCAGCTCACCCCGGCCCAGCCGGGCGTACCAATCATCCGCCTCCCACTGCGAGGCGTAGAGCCCCCCATCCCCCCTGCTCTTCTGATACTCCGCCATCTCGTCCACGATATAGTCCACACGCCGCTTGATCCGCTCGTCCCCCGTGGCGGCGGACATCCACGCACAGGCGCTCAGATAATGCCCCACGATGCCGGAGCCGTTTTTCTCCCAGCCTCCGTAAAGCGGTCCCTTCGGCTTCAACCCCGCCGCCGCCCGCATCCCGGAAAGCAGGCGGTCCGGATCCAGCGAGAGCATGTAGTCCAGATCCCGTCCCTGGGCATCCAGAAACGGCCCATCCAGCAGGCGCACGTCGTCCACCGGTATCCCTGTCACCACCTTCACAGGCGGTTCCGCCGCAAAAGCCCAGGAAAACGATCCCGCCAACACCAATGTCCAGCCTCTCGCCATTTGTGCCCGGATCTTGGAAATACCGGCCCGCCCCGACAACGCCCCCAATCGGGTCGCATCGGAAGGGCTGCATCGAGGCGGTCGCTCCACTTCCCCAATCATTTCACCTCCTTTTCCTTGCCCGCATGGAGCCCGCCCCCCAACCTCCGCGCGTGGCGGAAGAATATATGGAAACTCCGATGAACGAACTGCTCCGGGCGCTCGACGCATCGGACGGCTCCGCCCTGCTTGCCGCCGCCGAGGACATCCACTACGCGGACCTCGCACATCTCTACGAAAACCTCGACGACGAGAAACGCGACCTCCTCCTCAAGACCATCGGTCCGGAACTCGCCACCGACGTCGTGGCGGAACTCCCTTACCCTCTCATCGAGGGCGCGCTGAACCATTTCAAACCCGCCCAGCTCCGGGTGCTCTTGGGAAATCTCTCGGACGACGACCGCGTGGACGTCTTCCAGGTCGTCAGCGAGGAAGCCCAGGTGCGGTTCTTCAGCCTGCTCGGTCCGCGCGACAAGGAACTGACGCGGAACCTTCTCAAATACGAGGAAGACACCGCGGGTGGCCGGATGACCACCCATGTCGGCCGCATCACCGCGGACATGACGGTGAAACAAGCCATCACGGTGCTGCGCCGCGACCGCGAGGACGCGGAAACGCTGGCCCGCATCTTCGTGGTGGACGCACAAGGCCGCCTCGTCGGAAAAGTGAGACTGCGCGACCTCGCCTTCAGCACCTGGGACACCCCCATCCATGACATCATGGAAGAGGCGGACGAGACCATCCTCGCCTCCGCGGACCAGGAAGAAGCGGCGCGCATCCTTTCGAAATACGACCTCATCGTGCTCCCGGTGGTGGACGAATTCCACCACCTCCTGGGTGTCCTCACCTACGATGACGCGTTGGAAATTCTCCAGGAAGAGTCCACGGAGGACATCGAAAAACTCTCCGGTATCGGCGGTGAGCAGTCCGAGGTTTCCTACCTGAACACCAGCGTGGTGGAACAATACCAACGCCGCGTTTCATGGCTCATCGGCCTCGCGTTTCTGTCGGTGGTTTCGGGATATGTGATGTTCCGCTTCAGCGCGGTGTTGGAAAAGGCTTTCGTCCTCTCGCTCTTCCTGCCGATGGTCGTCGCGGCGGGCGGAAACTCCGGAGGCCAGGCCGCGACCATGGTGATCCGCGCGATGACCCTCGGTGAAATCAAGACGGGAAACGCCCTGCGCATCGCATGGAAAGAAGCCCGCACCGGAATCCTGCTGGGACTTACCTTGGGCGTGACAATGGCGGTTTTCATCAGTTTCATCCTTCCTCACATCCAGCGGGGAACGGGGGCGGATTTCGACTTCCTCCACCTCGCCTTCGCCGTGTCCAGCGCGCTGATCGTGCAGGTCTTGTCCGCCACCGTTCTCGGTGCGCTGCTCCCCATCTGTGCCCGGGCCATCAAGCTCGACCCCGCCGTGGTTTCAGCCCCCTCGCTTGCTTCCACGGTGGATATCTCGGGGATGATGATCTATTTCACCACCGTCGGCGCGATCCTGCATCTGCATTGAGTAGTCTCTAGAAGCCTCGATGGTCAGCCTCCGATCCCTAGGCCGATTCAGGCCTGCATCAGGCTCCGCCAGTAATCCAGCCGCTCCTTGATGCGCTTTTCCATGCCCTGATCCCCCGGGTGATAATAGATCCGCCCCTCGGGCAGATATGCCTGCGGCACATAGGCGCCCTCGTAGTCGTGCGCGTAGCGATAGACCATCGCTGCATCGTTCTCGCCTGAAGCGGCGGCGAGCTTCTTGCGGGTCTTGGTCCGCAGATGCACCGGAACCGCCAGCGTGCGCCCCTTTTCCACATCCTCCATCGCCTGCCCAAGAGCGGCGTAGGCGGTGTTGGATTTCGGAGCGGTGGCCAGGTAAACCGCCGCATGCGCCAGCGGGATCCGTCCTTCCGGCATGCCGATGAATTCGAACGCCTGATGCGCGTCCATCGCCACCCTCAACGCGTTGGAATCCGCCAGGCCGATGTCCTCCGAGGCGGAAATGACCAGCCGTCGCGAAATGAAACGCGGGTCCTCACCCGCGTGCAGCATCTTCGCCAACCAATACAGCGCCGCGTCCGGATCCGAACCACGGATGGATTTGATGAATGCGGAAATCGTGTCGTGATGGGCATCGCCATGCGCGTCATAAACCACCGCCTTGCGCTGGATGGATTCCTCCGCCACCGCCAGTGTAAGACGCACTTCGCCACCTTCCGGAGGGGTGGTGAGGATGGCGAGTTCCAGCGCGCTCAAGGCCCTCCTCACGTCGCCATCGGATTTCTCCGAGAGGTGTAGCAGCGCCTCCGGATCGGCTTTCACCAGATGCTCGCCCAGACCTCGTTCGGTGTCCGAAAGCGCCCTCTCCAGCACCCTCACCACGTCCTCCACCGGCACCGGTTCGAGCTGGAAAATCTGCGACCGCGAGACCAGCGGCGAGTTCACGTGGAAATAAGGATTGTGCGTCGTCGCGCCGATGAATCGGACCACGCCCCGCTCGATGTGCGGCAGCAGCACATCCTGCTGCGCCTTGTTGAAACGATGGATCTCATCAATGAACAGGATCGTCGTTTCTCCACGAAGATCGCGCCATGTCCTCGCCTGGTCGATCTTCGCACGGATTTCCGCCACATTCGATTCCACCCCGTTCAGCGACTCGAAACGCGAGCCGGTGGTCCGGGCGATCACGCTTGCCAGGGTCGTCTTGCCCGTGCCCGGCGGTCCGTAAAAAATCAGCGAGGTAAAGCGGTCCGATTCGATGGCCCGGCGCAGCAATTTACCCTCCGCCAAGATATGCCGCTGCCCCGCCACCTCATCAAGAGAACGCGGCCGCATGCGTGCGGCAAGCGGTTCTGCGGGATTCGGCTTGTCCGCACGGGCGGCGGGAGTGGTGAAAAGATCGGACACGGTGGAGTCGCGAGCAATCATCGACGCGATATCCGCCCCGTGCGAGCGGATATTTCACCGAGTCTCGGGCGGCAGGCAGGAGGGTAGCACTACGGGATATCCGTAATACCCGCACCAAACCGCAAAGTTCCCCTCCTCCCGACGTCCCTCTCACCCCCCCAAAGTTATGGCTCAACCGCCATCGCCCCGCTCCAAACCCGATTCGGAGAGTCCGTAGTGCTACCCTCCGATACGCCAACCTTCCTTGCTTGAAATCCTTCGAAAAACCTGTGCGTATCCGGGCAGATGAAATCCCTCACGCTCCTCACGTCCCTTGCCTGTGCTTCCACTCTCACTGCGGCGGACACGCTCACGGCGAAACGCGAGGGCAGCCAGGTGGTCATTCGCACCGGGGAAAAAGAAATCCTCCGCTATCAGGCCGAACCCGGCCCACTCCCGCGTCCCGAAATTCCAAAAAAATTCGAACGCGGCGGTTACATCCAGTCCATCCACACCCCGTCGGGACAGCTCGTCACGGACGATTTCCCCGCCGACCACTTCCACCACCACGGCGTCTGGAATCCATGGACGAAAACCGAATTCGAAGGCCGTCACCCGGACTTCTGGAACATGGGTGCTGAGACCGGAAAGGTCGAGTTTGTCGCTCTGGACGATGTTTGGCAGAAGGACGGCAAGGCTGGATTCACCGCCCGCCACCAGTTCGTGGACATGACCGCCAAACCATCCAAGGTCGCCCTGGCCGACACCTGGCGGATCACAGTTTCGCTCTCGGGCGGCAACCCTGTCATCGACTTCACCTCCACCCAAACCTGCGCCACCGGGTCCCCCCTCAAGCTTCCGGAATACCACTACGGCGGATTCGGATTCCGGGGGAACAAGGCATGGATCGACAAAAAGAACTGTGAGGTCCTCTCCTCCACAGGAATCAGCGATCGCCAGAAGCTCAATTCCTCCCGCGAGAAATGGTGCTGGATCGGCGGCAAGGTCGATGACAAGACCTGCGGCGTCACCATCCTCTGCCATCCGGAGAATTTCCGTTTCCCACAACCCGTCCGGATGAACCCTGACCAGCCTTTCTTCTGCTACGCTCCGCAGCAGATGGGCGGGATGGAGATCAAGCCGGGGGAAAAACACATCTCCCGCTACCGCCTTGTCATCGCGGATGGCAGGCCGGACGCGAAGGATGCGGAAAAGTGGTGGAAGGAGTATGCCAAGGACTGATCCTTCTTCACACATCCATTGATACATTTCCCCCACCATGGTTCGTAACGGGCATCCCTTACCCAGATGCTCAGATCCGCACTATTCATCATCCTCTCCTGCACCGCCTTCGCCGCGGAGCCATGCCGCATCGAGATCGTTGACAAACAAAACGGCTGGCCGGTCCCCTTGGTCGAGCTGCGCAGCGTGCATGATACCATCCACGTCAGCGACAATCTCGGTCTCATCGCCATCGATGAGCCGGAGCTGTTGAACCAGGAAGTCTATTTCGCCGTGAGAGGCCACGGCTACGGCGTGCCGAAGGATGGCTTCGGCTATCAGGGCGTCCGCACCACTCTCAAGTCCGGAGGAAAATTCCGCATCGAGGTCGAGCGGCAGAACCTCGCCAAACGCCTCGGACGTCTCACCGGAGCCGGCCTGTTCGCCGAAGGGGAGAAACTCGGCATCCCGCCGCTGTTGCCGGAAACGGGGGTGTTCGGCTGCGACTCCGTGCTCACCGCCCCCATCGGCGACAAGATCTTCCATCTGTGGGGCGACACCATGATCCCCGGCTATCCGCTCGGCATCTACACCTCCAGCGCCGCCACCACGCCACGGCAGCCCTTGAAAAAATTCGAGCCACCCATCGCCATGCCCTACACCCATTTCCGCGATGACAAGGGCAGGCCACGCGGCGTGGCCCCCATCCCCGGCTCCGGCCCGACATGGCTGGGCGCGATGGTTTCCTTCCCTGACAACCAGCTCGGCGCCACCTATTCGAAGATCAGCAACCATCTCGACGAATACGAGGTGGGCACCTGCATCTGGGACCCCGCCACGCGGAACTTCACCACCCACAAGACCCTCTGGAAATCCGCCGATGGTGCGAAGCCGCTCATCCTCCGGGGGCACCCTGTCCGTTGGAAGGATCCGGCGGGGAAAAACTGGCTTCTCTTCGGGGACCCCTTCCCCACCGCCCGCTGCCCGGACGATTTCGAGTCGTGGAAAAACCCAGGCACGTGGGAAAAACTCGACGCCCCCGACAACCCGCGCGCCTCTGACGGCGCGGAAATCGAGCCCCACCGTGGCTCCATCGCCTGGAACGCCTATCGGAAGCGCTGGGTCACCATCTTCACCCAGAACCACGGCAAGCCCTCCTTCATCGGGGAAATCTGGTATGCCGAATCCGAATCCCCCCTCGGCCCATGGGAAAAGGCGACCAAGGTGCTCACCCACGACAACTACACCTTCTACAACCCCCGCATCCAAACCGACCTCACCCCGGCTGACGCCCCCTTCATCCTCTTCGAAGGCACCTATACCGCCGAGTTCGCCAACAAGCCGCCCCCCACCCCCCGCTACAACTACAACCAGATCCTCTACCGGCTGGATCTCGATGAGGTGAAGTGAACCCCAACTGGAGCGCGGGATTCATCTCGCGCGAAAACAGCGAAGCCACATCCATCTCACGGACCACTGATTTGCTCCTGAACAGGAGAGAGACAGACATTGATCGCCCTTTCGCCAAGTTTTCATCCACAAATCGAAAGGAGGAGACGCAAGCCCCGACTCAAGATGTTCTCCGCATGGATTCCGTTGTTGTCGCGAGGCGGGGCGGATCTGCTGATCACAGGACACCCGGACATCCCCACTCGGATTCTTCGCTCCACTTGGCACAACAATGCCATCACTCCACTGTTGATTCCTGCGGATAGTGTTCGCATGATGCCCGTGTTCCGTCACGCGCATGCTCACTCTTTTAAAAATCCGCAATCTGGCATTGGTCGATGAATTGGTCTGGGAACTCGGTTCGGGTCTCATCGGCGTGACCGGGGAAACTGGGGCTGGAAAGTCCGTAATCGTCGGGGCGCTGAAGCTGGTGCTGGGCGAACGGGCGGAGAAATCGCTGATCCGCACGGGCGAGGAAACCTGCTCGGTGGAGGCGGTTTTCGAGCTGAAAGACGCGTCGGAGGTGAATGCCGTGCTGGAGGACGGCGGGCTGGAGGCTTGCGATGGCGAACAACTCATCATCCGCCGGGTGATCGGACAATCGGCGAACCGCCAGTTCGTCAATGATTCACCGGTGACGCTGGCCCTGTTGAAACGGCTCGGCGAACACCTGGTGGACCTCCATGGGCCGCACGACCACCAGTCGCTGCTCTCGGTGGAGCGACAGCTTTCCATGTTGGACGCCTATGCCGGAGCGGATGCTCCGGTCTCCAGCTACCGCGAGGCTTACCGGGCGTGGCGGGAGAAAGCCGCGGAGCTTGAGGAAATCCGCCACGCGGAAAACGCGAGCGAGCAGGAACTCGACCTGCTGCGCTACCAACTTGAGGAAATCGACCGGGCACAGTTGAAACCTGAGGACGAACACGATCTGGAAGACCGCTGGCGCAGGGCGTCGAACGCGAGCAGGCTGGTGGAAACCGCCGCCGCCGCGACCGCCGCGCTGAATGGAGATGATGGGATTCTGGAGCGGCTCACCGAAGTCCAGCGGTTGGTGCGGGATCTGGAAAAACTGGATCCATCCATCCGCGAACGCACCGCATCTCTGGAAACCGCCTGCCTGGAATTGCAGGATCTTGAAAGCAATCTCGCGGACTACGCCGGCGAACTGGACATCGATCCCGAAGAAGCCGCGACTCTCGAGGAACGGGTAAATGTCATCGAAACGCTGAAGCGGAAATATGGACCGTCGCTCGCGGACGTGCTGGCGCGCCGTGAGACGGCGGCGGCGCGGTTGGATACGATCGAGAACCGCGGTGAAAAACTGGAGACATTGGAGCGGGAGCTGTCCGTTTGCCGGGAAACCCTTGATGCGGCGGGCAAAACCCTCGGCACGGTGCGGAAAAAAGCCGCGCCGAAGCTGGCGAAGGAGATTTCCTCGCAGTTGAAGGATCTCGGATTCAAGCAGTCTTCGTTTGAAGTTCCTTTGAAACCACTGCCGGAGCCGGGACCACATGGTCTGGAAGGCGTCGAGTTCCAGTTCGGGCCGAATCCGGGAGAACCGCTGCTGCCGCTCCGCCAGATCGCCTCGTCCGGGGAGATCAGCCGGGTGATGCTCGCGGTGAAGTCCGCGCTGGCGGATCAAGATGCGACACCGTTGATGGTTTTCGACGAAATCGACGCAAACGTCGGCGGCGAGGTGGCGAAGGCGGTGGGTCGCAAAATGGCAGCCCTCGGTACTCGTCACCAGGTGGTGGCAATCACCCACTTCCCACAGGTGGCGGCGATGTCCGCGCATCATTTCGTGGTGGAGAAGGAAGTCTCCGGCGGCCGGACCCGTTCACGGCTTTACCCGGTGGGAGGCGAGACACGCATTCAGGAACTCGTGCGGATGCTCGGCGGCGGAGGCGAACAGGCACGGGCGATGGCCGCATCACTACTGAATCCCTAGATGCCACGAACCTTCAAATGCATCCCCGAACTGGTCGAGTCGCCCTCCAAGGAGCTGGCGGCGGCGCTCGGACTGCCATGGAAAGGCGCGGGCATGCCACGGCTGGTGATCGGGCGGCGCGAGTGGATCTCGCTGCCGGAACTGGGGGTCTTTCCGCTGAATGCGAAGACAGACAGCGGCGCGCGGAGCTCCAGCATTCATGCGGAAAACGTCATCCTCTCCCCTGACGAGAAGAGCGTGAGGTTCACGACGAGGAACCATTACAGCGAGGTGATTTCCTGCGAGGCGGCGGTGGTGCGGACCGCCTCGGTGAGAAGTTCGTCCGGGGTGGCGAAAAAGCGGATTTTCATCCGGACGACGGCGGTTCTGCCGGGCGGATTCAGCTGGTCCATCATGGTCAGTCTGGCAAACAGGTCGGAAATGCGGTGTCCCATGCTGTTGGGCAGGCGCGCGTTGTCCGGGTATTTCCTGATCGATCCCCAAGGCGCGCACCTGTTGGGTCCGAGAAGGGAATTGGAAAATTCTTCGACCACGGAATCCGCCGCAAGACCGGGGTTGGAACCGAGGTAGAAAAACTCCTCATCACGAAGCCCGTATCACCATGTGGTGAACGGTTCGGCCGCCAGGCAGGAATTGAAATAGCGGGAATCGTCGGAAACCTCGGCCCCCACCCACGGTGGAAGGATCGGGGAGATGGACGCATCCGCCAGCTCGACCTCGGCGACGATGAGTCCTTCATTGGCGCCGTGGAAGACATCGATCTCCCAAATGTGGTCGGCATGGGGAACCTTGTGGCGTGTCTTGTCGATCACGGAGGGCAGGCACATCTCCAGCAGTTCCCGCGCCTCCGCCACCGGTATGGCATATTCGTATTCCGCCCGGGTGATCCCCTGCGTCTGCCCCTTGATGGTCAGCCAGGCGTTTTTCCCGCCGATACGGACCCGGACGGTGCGCTCCGGATCCTGCGAAAGATAGCCTTGGGAAATCCTGACGCCGGGCGAGCCGTCACGCCAGGTGTCTGCGGTGACGAGGAATTTGCGTTCGATTTCCGAGGGCATGGCGGATGATTCAAACCGCTACCGGGAAAATTGCAATTCTCCTCGCGCGCCATGCCAGATTCGGAGTACAGCGATGGTTGCCCGACCATCATCAATCTCATAAACGATGCGGTAAGGCGAAACGATGATTTCACGAAGCAGGTCATCATGAAATTCGGGAACTGTGCGACCAATGCGGGGAAATAAGACGAGCTTGTCTACTTTTGAGATGAGATGATCGCCGAAACGCTTGGCCGAAACATGATCATCCTGAGCGATGTAGCGCACCAACGCCCTCAAATCCATAAGAGCACGCTGGGTCTAGACTACTTGGAAATCCATGTCTCGATAAGTCCGCGAATTTCCTCATGAGGCACAACATCTCCCCGCCGGACATCTTCTCTCGCAGCTTCTATGGCTGCGAGAAAATGGATACGCTCTTCGATCTCGGACCAGGATGCATCGTCAGGAAGATCCCTGATGGTTTCCATCGCCAATTGCTTCGTTGACATGAATCACTTATGCCTCAAACCGGCTGTTGATCAATCCTCCAATTTCCAAACCCGGTCAACAATCCACGGAATATCCATCACTGCCCCTTCGCAGCCGCCGCTCCCGTCACCGCCGTCCAGTCGACGGTGCCGTGGTCGAGGCGCTGCACCTCGCTGGAATAGACGGCGTCCTCGTTTTTCGGATCGAGATCGGCTGCGAGCTGGATGAAGTAACGGGCGAGCTTCTGATCTTCCAATCCCCCTTGTTTGGCGAGGAGCAGTCCGCGGGTCAGGATGAGCCGGGAGAACGCCTGAGGGCTGTAGTTGCTCTCGGAGGCTTCCGGAAGGATACCCTTGGCCAGTTGGAAGTTCAGCACCACGGCACGCTTGTTCCGCGGAGACAACTGGAGTGCCAGGCCGATCATGTGGCGTGCTTCCGTGAGCGATGCCGGGGAGGCCTTGGCGGCGATGAGATGGTTCGAGGCCACGGCGGACAGGTTCGTGGCGTAGTCCTCGCGCTCGGAGTCGAGCATGCCCAAAGCCTGTGAAAAGATGCTTTTCTCCACCTTCGGAGCGTTCCAGACGAAAGTCTTCGCAATCTCCTGAGCCCCGAGAACCGATACCGTGGCGCATATCGCCGCCGTTGCTTGCCAAAAACGCATCATCTGCGCTAAGGATGGGAAAAGAACGTTCTTTGGCAAGTGGCAATCAGCTTCCTGATGACAATCCCCGACCCCGCACCGACAAAACATGAGCTCCGCAGCCGGATGCGGCAATTGCTGCGCGCGAGAGCTCCAAGCGCGCCCGGGGTGTTCACCGAACTCCGGGAATGGCTTTCCGTCCGCCCGGAACTACAAACCATCGCGGTATATTCGCCGCTCCCGGGTGAGGTCGACCTGTCGGCAACCATCGCCGCGCTGCCGGAAGTCCGTTGGGTCTATCCACGGGTCGCCGGCGAACACCTGAGTTTCCACATGGGAGGCGATCTGGTCCCCGGCAGCTTCGGTATCCTCGAGCCGGCGGAAAATGCCGGGGAGATCCCCGTTCTTGAGATAGACGCCTTCCTCTGCCCCGGTCTTGCCTTTGACAAACGAGGCGGCCGCCTCGGACGTGGCCGGGGTTTCTACGACCGCGTGCTGGCCAATGCGCGGCCCGACTCGCTCAACATCGGAGTCTGCCACGATTTCCAAATGGTGGATGACACTTTTTCCGAGCCACACGATGTTTTCATGGACAAGGTGTTCGAATACCGGACATAGGACGCGCGTCATTGAAAGCCGGAACGCGAGGGGGCTGAAATGTTCTGCAGGAGGTTGATCGGAGCGCCGGAGGTCACCTGTTGGGATCAGATCCCGGGCGAGTGGCCGTATTAACTTGAAAAATCCCGCAAAACGATTTTTTCAAACAAGAATCCTCTCCGGCGGCGCTTAAAGCGGTATCGCAGAGATAGTTGCTATTTCCAATTTTTTCCAAATCCCATGATCGAAGTTGAAAGTCTGACCAAACAGTTCGGAAGCAAACGTGCGGTGAACGACCTCACGTTCACCGTGAAAAAAGGCGAGGTGCTCGGATTTCTCGGGCCGAACGGCGCCGGAAAGTCCACCACCATGCGCATGATCACCGGATTCATCCCGCCAACCGCGGGGAATGCGAAGGTCTGCGGCATCTCGATCGTGGACCGCCCGAACGAGGCGAAGACGAAGATCGGCTACCTGCCGGAATCCGCCCCCCTTTACAACGACATGACGGTGCTCGGCTTCCTGAAATTCTGCGCCGCCATCCGCGGGCTCAAGGGGGTGGCGAAAAATGACGCCATTGAGCGTGCGATCGAGACATGCTTCCTGACCACCGTCGCGAAGCAGTCGATCGACACCCTGTCCAAGGGCTACCGCCACCGGACCTGCCTCGCCCAGGCCCTTCTGCACGACCCCGAGGTCCTCATCCTCGACGAGCCCACCGACGGTCTCGATCCGAACCAGAAGTTCGAAGTCCGCCAGCTCATCAAGCGGCTCGGCAAGACAAAGGCCATCCTTTTTTCAACCCACATCCTTGAGGAGGTGGAAGCCTCATGCAGCCGCGCCGTCATCGTGGACCGCGGAAAAATTGTCGCGGATGGCACACCCGCCGAGTTGGTGGCGCAGTCCGGAACAGGCTCGCTCACCGACCTCTTCCGCAAGGTCACCTCGCGCGATACCGAAGCCGCCGCCTGAAAACCTCCAACCCGCAATTTCCACCATGTCTTCCTGCACCATCTACAAACGCGAGCTGTCCAGCTACTTCTCGCAACCGACGGCATACGCCATCATCGTCATCTTCCTGTTGTTCTCACTCGGACTCACCTTCACCTTCGGCCAGTTCATGCGTGTCGGCGACTCCTCCCTGGAGTGGACCTTCCTCTTCTGGCACCCGTGGGTCTACATGCTGCTGGCACCGGCCGTCGGCATGAAACTCTGGTCGGACGAGCAGCGCACCGGAACCATCGAACTGCTGGGCACGTTTCCGGTCTCCACCTGGAGCGCCATCGTCGGGAAATTCCTCGCGGCCGCCACGGTATGGTTCATCGCTCTGGCGCTCACCTTCCCGATCGTCATCACGGTCAACTACCTGGGAAGCCCGGACAACGGGGCCATCCTCTCCGGCTACATCGGAAGCTTCCTCGTCTGCTGCACCTTCCTCGCAATCACCATGCTGGTATCCGCCTGCACGCGCGACCAGGTGGTCTGCCTCATCGTTTCCGTCTCGGTCTGCGTGCTGCTCCTGCTCTGCGGTTATGACCCGGTCACTCAGGAATTGTCGAAGATCGTTTCCCCCGGCGTTCTCCAGGGCATCGTCTCGTTCGGCGTGTGGGACCACTTCCAGTCCCCGAACAGCGGCCTGTTCCGGTTGAAGGACCTGGTCTGGTTCGGCTCGATCATCTTCGTCTGCCTTCTCGGCACCAGCGCGATCCTCTCTTCCAAGCGCGCGTAACATTCAAAAGCACCTCCTCTCAAACAGCATACCATGTCTGCAAAAACCAACCACCCGGTCACCCGCTCGGCCCTCGGCGTCGCCGCGCTCGTCACCATCGCCCTGCTGGCGAACTGGCTCGTATCCCTCACCCCGGCCGGAAACCGCGGGGCCGACTTCACGGAAAACAAGATCCACACCCTGTCGGACGGCACCCGCTCGCTCCTCACCGAACTGGACACCCCCGTGGTCATCCGCTACTATGCATCCCGTAGCACCGACTACATGCCGGAGGAGCTGAAGCTCCACATGCGCCGTGTGGACGACCTGCTCAAGGAATATGCCAACATCTCCAAGGGGAAGATCCGCATCGAGAACCTCGACCCGCAGCCCGATACCGACGCCGAGGACTCCGCGAATCTCGACGGCATCAACGGCCAGCGCATGAACGACCAGAACCTGTTCTTCGGCGTCGCCATTTCCTGCCTCGGTAAAACCAAGCCGCTCCCCTTCCTCGACCCGCGCGAGGAAACGATGCTGGAGTACCAGCTCTCCAAGGCGATCGCCGAGGTGAGCACCGCGGTAAAGCCGAAGATCGGCATCATGTCCGCGCTCAATCTCCGCGGCGGTCCGGCCATGATGCCGGGACAACCCAGGACTCCCGGCTGGGTCATCCATGAACAGTTGAAACAATCCTTCGACGTGGTCGACATCTCCATGGAGGGCGTCACCCTCGATCCGAAACAAATCAAGGTCCTCCTGCTCTTCCACCCAGCCGGCATCACTCCGGAGGTCGAATACTCCGTGGACCAGTACCTGCTCAATGGCGGCACGGTCGTCGCCTGCCTCGACCCCTACTCCGTGGCGGCCCAGATGACCAGCCCGCAGGGAAACCCGATGATGGGCCAGATGCCGCCAAACCCCACGAGCTCCACATTGCCGACCCTGCTTGGTACCTGGGGCATGAAATTCGAGTCGGCCCAAGTGCTGGCGGATCCTACGCTCGCCACCAAATTCGGTGATCGCAACGGTCTGGCGATCCTGACCCTTGGCAAGGATTCCATGCCGCAGAAGGACAATGTCATCACCAAGAATCTCGGTTCCGTCACCCTGTTCCTTCCGGGAGCTTTCACCGCGAACGGCAACTCCGGACTCACGGTGAACAGCATCATCCATTCGACCACCCAGGCCGGATTCGTCGACCCCACGAAGGCGGCACAGCTCGATCCCTCTCTCGCCCGTACCCTGAAGTCCAACGGAACGGCATATGATCTCGTCACCCACCTGTCCGGCAAGTTCAAAACCGCCTTCCCCGAAGGCAAGCCCAAGCCCACCACCGAAGGAACGGAAAACAAGGATGCCCCCAAACCCCAGAATCTGAAGGAGAGCGTCGCCCCCGGAAATGTGTTCCTCATCGCAGACGTGGATGCCTTCTACGACCGTTTCGCTTACAGCGTGCAGAACTTCGGTGGCACACAAATGGTGTCCCAGATGAACGGAAATGCCCCGCTTCTTTTCAACCTGCTCGACCAGGCGACCGGTTCCAAGCATCTCATCGGCTCCCGCTCGCGCTCGGCCATCCTCCGCCCGTTCACCGTGGTGCAGCAGATGGAGGCGGATTTCAACAAGACCGTCGGTGCCAAGATCGAGGAATTCCAGGCCAAG
Source organism: Luteolibacter yonseiensis (assembly GCF_016595465.1). Lineage (NCBI taxonomy): Bacteria > Pseudomonadati > Verrucomicrobiota > Verrucomicrobiia > Verrucomicrobiales > Verrucomicrobiaceae > Luteolibacter > Luteolibacter yonseiensis. The sequence goes on from NZ_JAENIK010000012.1 coordinate 772,575, forward strand.
CAAAACGCGGCTCAGGAAAAACTCAACGACCTGCAGTCGCAGAAATCACAAGGAGCGGAACTCTACCTTTCGCCCGAACAGGAAGCGGAAATCAAGAAACTGCGCGAGGAACAGGTCGAGTATTCCAAACTCATCCGTGAACAGGAGAAAGAGCTCCGCCGCCAGAAGGACAAGCTGGCCGGGAACATCACCCTGCTCAATGTCGCCGCGATGCCGGCCCTCGTCGTCATCGTCGGCCTGGCCCTCTTCATCAAACGCCGCTCCTCAACGCGGGCCAGATAAACATCCGGGCCATTCCGACAATCCATTTCAATCCTCAACATCTTCCAACATGAACAAACGCCAGGTCATCATCCTCTGGGGCATCGCACTCGCGCTCGGCGTCGCGGTGGCCGCAGTGAAATTCAGCCAGAACGAATCCACCCGCAGCGCGACGAAACGCACCGCCGGCCAGACATTGTTCGAATCCTTCCCCGCCGCCGAAACCGCCACCATCGACATCCAGGGATCGGACGGCACCGTCACCCTCACCAAGAAGGATGGTAAATGGGTGGTGGCGCAGCGGGACAATTTCCCCGCCAACACCACTTACGTGAACGACTTCATCCGCACGCTCAACGACCTGAAGGTCACCCAGGGGATGGAGGCAGGCCCCTCGCTGGCCCCCCGTTTCGGAATGGATGAAAGCGCCACCGTCGCCGCCGAGCGGGGACTGACCGCCGGTTTCAAGGACGCCGCCGGCAAGGAGATCGCAAAGGTCGCGCTTGGCAAGAACATCGGCGCGGACTCCGAATCCGACATGATGGATATGGAGATGGGATCCGGCGCGGTCGGCCGTTACGTCCGCAATTATGCCGACGAGAGCGGCTTCTACGCGGTGGGCGAGATGTTCCCGTCGGTCAGTGATGAGGTGAAACGCTGGCTCGCCGACGGATTCATCAATCCTGAGAAAATCAAGTCCATCACCATGAGCCTTCCGGACAAGACCGATCCGGATTGGAAACTCGTCCGCGACAACGAAGAAGCCGAATTCAAGCTCGACGCCGCCGCCGCGACGGAAGTGCTCGACTCCACAGCCGCCACCGCCCTCAGGAGCGTGCTGTCCTACGCCCGCTTCGATGACGTCGTTCCCGCGGCGAAGGTCGCGGAGCGCGCCGCCGCCGGAAAACTCACCGCCACCCTCGAAACTTTCGAAGGCTTCATTTACAACATCACCCTGACCCCCACCAAGGCATCCGCGGCCCCATCCGAACCAGCCGTTCCCGGTGCGGAGCCTCCCGCGACCGACAACTACCTGATGACTGTCGCCGTGAACGCCGAACTTCCGAAGGAGCGGAAGAAGGAGGAAGGAGAGAAACCTGAAGACGCAAAGACCAAGGACACCGCTTTTACCGAACGGCAGAAAGTTCTCACCGAGAAACTCGCCAAGGAAAAAGCCTTCGCGGGCATCACCTTCGAGGTGGCGAAGTCCACGGTGGAGCCGTTGTTGAAGGACAGGAAAACCCTTACGACCAAGCCGGATCCGGCCCTCAGTCCCGATGACTCCCAAGGCTCCGTCCAGCAGCTTCCCGGCGGATTGATCGCACGTCCGCCGGGCGTCGGCTCCCGTCCTCCCGTTTCCGCCACCACTCCGCCGATTTCCATTCCGACCGTTTATGAGGATGAGAATGGCAATGAAATCAATCCCGGTGAGGAAGGTGCCGCGGATGGTGAAAGTAGTGGCGAAGAAGGAGAGTAAGTCCTGACACACCCGACAAACCCAAATGCGACACCTGCTTTTCCTCATCCTCGCGAGTTCCCTGACGGCTCATGCCCAAGACGATCCGTTCACCACATTCGACTCCGATAAGGACGGCAGGGTCTCCCTGGCGGAGGTGCCGGAAGCCTTGCGCGGCCATTTCAAGCTCCTTGATGCGGACGGCGACGGATTCATCAGCCTTGAGGAGAAAAACCGCTTCACGAAGGCAGCCTTCGCCACGGACCATCTGAAGGATGTGGACTACGTCGGAAACGGTAATCCCCGCCAAACCCTGGATCTGCTCGTCCCGAAAGATCATGCCACCAACAAACGGCCGCTCGTGATCTTCATCCACGGCGGGGCATGGCATTCCGGCGAGAAGGAGAATGGATTGGGGGTCATCCGGGCTCTTTCGTCCACCGGTGACTACGTCACCGCCACGATCAACTACCGCCTCAGCCAGCAAGCTCCCTGGCCGGCCCAGATCCATGACTGCAAGGCCGCCATCCGCTTCCTGCGGGGGAAGGCGGAGGAGTATGGCATTGATCCGACAAAAATCGGCGTCATGGGAATCTCCGCCGGCGGCCACCTTGTGTCGATGCTCGGCACCAGTGCCGGGGTCGCGGAATTGGAAGGAGACATCGGGCCGTTTCCCAAGGAAAACAGCGGGGTGCAGTGCGTGGTGAACTTCTTCGGTCCCACGGATTTCCTGACCATGTCGGGTGATTCCATGAAACCCAATCCCGTGATCCAACTTCTGGGTGGCGAGGGCCCCGAACTGAAGACCAAGGCAAAACAGGCATCACCTGTCACTTGGATCGATAAAAGCGACGCGCCGTTTTTCACCGCCCACGGGACAAAGGATCCGCTGGTTCCTTACAGCCAGGCGGAGGAAATCAACACCGCGCTCAAGACCGCCGGAGTCGAATCCCACCTCATCACCATGGTGGGTGGCGGTCATGGCTTCCTCAGCGACGATCTGAACGGACGCATCCGCCAGTTCCTCGACAATCATCTCAGGATGCAGGCCGGAAAATTTTCCGAAGAGGCGATCACCGTGCAATGAATTGCCTGTCCCGCCCCGCGCGGTCAGCGATTCTCCTGATCATCCATGACGATCAGCGCGTCGAACCGCGTGAGGGGCATGCCCGCGTAACTCGCGGAGTACCCCCGCAGGTTTTGTAGATCCATCATCTCGCCATTGATGAAGCGCGCCGTGATTTCCGTGAAGTCGGGCGCTTGGCAGGTGAAGCCGGTGAGACGGCCGTTCGGTTCGTCCGGCACGTCGATCTGGATCACCCGCCTTCCCTCATATCCGTAGGGATCATACTCTTGGATCAACTTCGCAAGCCGGGCCTCAGCCAAGGTGTGATTCCCGGGAGCGACCTCGCTCAACAAACGCTCCACCTGCTGCCGGATATTCCGGACTTCATCAGGTGCGGGCGGCTCGACACCCAACAAATGGAGCTCCGAGTCCACCGTTTCCTTCCGGCTGAGCAGATGAGCCCGCCCCGCCTCATGCCTGCCGAAAAGGGTCTCCACATCGCGTAGGAAATCACCGGTGGAGCGGTATCCGCGTGGTGGGGCATCTGAAACCATCGCCCTCGTATCGCTCCGGTTTGGTTTTTCATCAGCTGCCGGTTCCTTTTCCGTCCTGTCACCGATTTTGAAAAGCATGCTCAAGGCGATCGACAACAAGAGCATCACCAGCCACCAGCCCTGCCTGTTACGGGGAAACATGACCTTGGGAAAAGACATGATTCATTTCACCGTGACCGGCACCACAAACGCGGCGAGACGCACCCCGCCGTCCACCTGATATTGGAAATACAACCTCAGCCAGCCCGGCTGGAGCGGGCGGAGTTGGAAATCCACCTGCGGCCCGCCCAATTGGCCCGCCACCGGCATCGTCCCGGTCGGATGAATATGAAGGATGGATTGAAAATCATCGGCGAAGCCCACGACGTGCGCGAAGGCCCCCATCAGCGGCTCGAGCCGGGACAACGGTTTCCCGTTTTCTTCCAGTACCACCCGGATGCTGCCCACGTTCCCGAAGCTCAGTTCTCCTCCGGGCAGTTCGAGCCTCGCCCGGTATTTGCCGCTCGTTGCAACCGTGACCGCGGCTCCGGGCGCGGGTGCCTTTGCGATAGGTCTCGGAATTTTTTCCAGATCCGCAATAGGAAATTCCCCTCTTCCAGTAGCGACCGGCATCACGTCCAGCCACATCCGGTACGGCCCGGCGACATTCGGTATGAATGTGAAGGCATACTCGCCCGGCACCTCCGTCGGTTGGGGGTGCGCGTGGTGGTAGTCAGCGAACGAGGGATCCAGCAGAAGCGCGTGCAGCTTTTCGGTATGGGTGGTATGCAACTGGTCTGGAACGACCGGAATTTTACCCGGTCCGATCAACCGGAAACGAACCTCAGAGGGCTTTCCCACCTCCAGCTTGGGAGGATGAACAAACTTCACCTGCAGGGTCGGTACCACCGGAGGCAGGACGAAGCTGGCCTCGCTCGATGACACCAGCGCTTCCGGCGGAAACTGCCTGCCGATGTCTGAGATGGTTTCGACCAACGACGGCCATTCGCCAAGCAGCGCGTCGCGGCGATCTTCAAGCGCCAGCGCATTCCACCGGGAAGTTGAATCATTCGTTTTCTTGATCAAGGCCAGAAGCGTTTCCCTGCGCTCACCGAAAACCATCACGGCCCGATTTTGCATGAACGCGAGGTGGGAGATCAGCGCCGCCAGTTTCTGGGGCACCTTGACCAGATCACCGCTCTTGGAAATTTCCAGCAACGCATCCCTCTCAAGCTGCACATGCTCCCACGCGTCGCCCAATAGAACGATTTCCGGTCCGCAAAGGGCCTCCGCACGCGTGGTTGCGGCAGGGGCGTCCATAGCACCGCCTGTTTGAAAAGCAGTGGCAGGAAGCAGTGCGGCGGCTTGGATGATGATGAAAACCAGTTTGATGGGAAAATGTTTGAAACAATTCTTGACCAATCTCAAGACAAAACATACTAAGTTGCCAACTTTAGTAATCATGCCTTTTCGCAGCCGGTCCATCGTTGCCTCCGTCCTCTTGCTCGCCTCTGTCGGACAAGCCTGCGCCTGCGGCCTCGCGTGGTCCCCCAATCCGGCGGATGCCCTGCTTTCCGCCAAACTCACCAACCGTCTGGCGATAGTCGTTTTCACAGGATCCGATTGGAGCCGCAGCACTGCACAACTCGACCAGGAAGTGTTGATGAATGTGGAGTTCACCGATTTCGCCACCCGCCATTTCGCCTTGGCCAATGCGGATTTCCCGCAACGCAATCTCCCGGCCAAGGAACTGCTGGCGGAAAACACCGAATTCGCCAGCCGCCACAAGATCACCAAATGGCCGACGCTGCTTGCGATCCGTCCTGATGGCTCCGAGTTCGGCAGAATCGAATACGGTGGCGAGAATGCCTTCGATCTGTTGAAACGGCTGGAAGAATGGCAGGCGCGGTATCAGACGGAATCGAGCTCCGTCAGAATTTTCGTCGAGTGATCCGTACACGGCGGATGGACAAGCCATCCGCCCCCGCTTCGTTCTCCACATTTTTATTCCACCGGCATTCGTCCGGAGAATCCCCCTCCCCAGCCGACCGCCCGTTCGCGGAGGCTGCCCGAACCAAGGAGAGATCCAGCCCACCTGCGGCAGATCCCAGCTCCCTTCTTCCTTCGCGCCCACCCCGTGACAAGGCGGCGTATCCAGGCCCCACCGTGGCCATATCCATCAAGAAACCTGATACCTTATGAAATTCAAATCACCCGATCCCCGCCTGCTCACAGCAGCTCTCAGCTATCTTCTTCTCACCGGTGCCCAAGCGGTGCAGAAACATGAAATCTGGTTGCTCGACCAGACCAACACCTACGACTCCGACGGAAACGGCACCCTCGACAGCGGCGGTCATCTCTACCTTTACAATGGCGACGATTTCGCCGGCACAGGCGTGCCGAATCCCGTGCCGCAGAAAATCGATCTGGGCGGCACCATCGCCACCAATGTGAAAACCACCACCGGCGAGGCTCCGGTGCGCCCGCACTACATCAGCTTCAATCCCACCGGCACCCACGCGGTCATCACCTTCGTCGCGACCGGACATGTCCTCATCATCGAGGCCGCCACCCGCAACGTGGTTTACAGCGTGGATGTGGGAGTCCAGGCACACGCGGCGAATGTATCACCGACGAACGACTACATCCTCGTAGCCAACCAGAATGGCAAGCTGGTGCAGCGCATCGATGCCAATTTCGGCACCAACACCTTCGCCCTCGACAGCACCGCCACGCTGGATCTCGCGAACGGCGTCACTCCCACAGGAGCACCACGCCAGGGCACCGAACGTCCGGACAACGCCGCGGTCATCACCTATCCGGACCAACGTGATGGCAACCTCGCCTTCATCACCCTCCGCGGCGGCGGTGGCTTCGTGGTCAATCCCCGCTCCACTCCCATCGAGATCGTGGGTGAATTCTCCAAGGACACCATCGAGCCTGCCGGTCTCATCGCCGTGCAGAAAGGCCCGAAACTCTACTTCAACTCCGGCGGTGGAGGCGCTTCCACGCTTGGCCACCAAGGGGTGCTCTACACGCTCGATTGGGACGCGTTTTCACCCGCTCCGGCAACGCCGAAGCCGGCCGACACTCCCACTCCCACCGTCGTTTTCGATTTCGGAGCACTTCCTCCGGGTGCGGCCACGGAAACGCGCTCCAGCCCGGTCACGGATTCCCACGGCATCCAGTTCAGCAAGCCGAACGCGGACTATCTCTGGGCGGTCGATCGGGCGGACAACAAGATCATCGTGGTGAATCCCACCACCGACCAGATCGTCAACCGCATCAATCTAGTGAGCCGCGCCACCGGAGATCCGACTCCCGACCTCGTGCGCTTCTCTCCTGATGGAACCCGCGCCTATGCCTCCCTGCGGGGTCCCGTGCCTCTCAGCGGAAACAACGCGACGGTGAACAACGCGAAGGGCTCCACTCCCGGTCTCGGCATCTTCCACGTCACCGACAACGGCCTGAACGCGAAACTCCAACACGTGATCCGCACCTCGTTCCGGAATGCCGCAGGCGCGGAAGTGTCCGATCCGCACGGCATCCATGTCCGCACCTTCGAAGTCCCGTAAGCGGATACCTGATCAAAACTCCACACCCCACCCACATGAAATTCCATCCAATCATCTCCGCCCTGGCCCTTGTCTCCGTCACGCAGGTGCATGGAGCGATCGTCCAATACACGGATCGCCCCAGCTTCCTCGCCGCGCTCACCCATGCGCCCGTTTCCACGGACTTTTCAACACTCGTTCCGGGTGATCTCACCAGCACTTCCCTCACCTTGTTTGGCGACAACGCGGCCGCCACCCTGCTCATCGAAACGCGCGACGTCGCCAATACTTTCGCAGGGAACAATCTGTGGCTGTCTGATACCGGCGATCTGAACACCGCCCTCGGAGCGTCCACCACCTACAGCGACCAGCTCCGCATCAGCAAGGTCGGCGGATTTTACACCATCGGTGCCGACTGGTTCCTCGGGGACATCGAGGACAATTACCTCCCCGGCTCGGTCGTCCTGACATTCAGCGACAACAGCACCTACACTGTCACCAGTGGTTCACAGGCGGGTTCGTTCCGAGGATTCATCTCGGATTCGCCTCTCGCGTCCGTGCTCGTCTCATCGTCGGATCCGACGAATGTGGCGGGCTGGGCGACCATCGACAATCTCGTCACCATCCCCGAACCCTCCGCCTTCATCCTGGGCGGCATCGCGGCGCTCGGTACGATGGCCCGCCGGCGCAGGGCATTCTGAATTTGAAACGGGCACCGCCAGGCAATCCGTCTGGCGGTGCTTTTCTCCCCACCATTTCCATCATGAAATTTTTCCTGCCATGGGTGCTTGCTGTCGGCATCATCTCGCAGATCAGCGACGCGAAAGATGAGACCGCTCGCACGTTCCAAGTGCTGGGCGTGGTGAAGAAACTCAAGCCGGAGATCCGCACCGCCGTCATCGATCACGAGGAGATACCCGGCTACATGGACGCCATGACGATGTCCCTCGAAGTGCGCGACATCGCCGAGTTCAACGGTATCAAGGCGGGAGACAAGATCGCTTTCCGCATGAATGTCACGGAAGACGACGGCTGGATCGATCAACTCAAACTGGTATCCGCCGCTCGAACTTCCGACGAACCCGCAGCGGCCCCCTCTCCTCTCATCCCCATCGCCGCTGGTGAGAACCTGCCAGACGCTGAACTCGTCGACGAACAGGGCCAACCATTCAAACTTTCCGACCATCAGGGCCAGGCCATCGCCGTCACCTTCATCTACACCCGCTGCCCCTTTCCCACCTTCTGCCCGCGCATCAACACTCATTTCCGGGAAGCCCAGACATTCCTCAAAAACGACCCTGCGGCGCCGAAGAACTGGCGGCTCCTTTCCATCACCATCGATCCCGGACACGACACTCCGGAGGTTCTATCCAGCTTCGCCAAAACTCAAGGGGCCGATCCCTCGCACTGGAAATTCGCCACAGGCACACTCCGGAACATCACCCGGCTCACCGTCCAAAGCGGGCTCAATTTCTGGGATGACCGTGGCCTCATCCAGCACAATCTGCGCACCCTCGTTGCCGATCCCTCCGGGCGTGTGACCAAGGTTTTCGCGGAAGACGAACTTTCTTCAAAAGCGCTTTCAGAAGAATTGATCAAGGCGGCGAAGAAGGAAACGTGTGCGTGCTCGGAAAAGATACCATGATGCACCGTTTTGGATAAGTCGAAGCTCCGGACGAGCCCCTCGACGACGATTAGACATCCCAAGCGGTGTGACGCCAACGTTTCCCACCGCACTCAATGAGCGGATCAACTCATCGCCCGCCGTCGGACCTTACTTTTCTTCAGGCTTCGCAGCAGACTTTTCGTCCTTCACTGGTTTCTCTTCCTTGGCTGCTTCCTTTGCCGGGACGTAGATCAATCCACCGCCGTTGATGCAGAAACGCTTGTCAGTCGGAGTGTCGAAACCTTCTCCCTCGAAGACATGCCCGAGGTGTCCCTCGCATTTCGCGCAGATTACTTCGATGCGTGTCATGCCCAGCGTGGTATCCCTTTTGAGCGTGACGTTCTCGGCTTTGGCCGGATCGTAAAAGGAAGGCCACCCGCAGCCCGAATCGAATTTCTGATCGGAAGAGAAAAGCAGCGCGTTGCAACCGGCGCAGTGGTAGGTCCCCTTCCCCTGATGTTTGAACTCCTTGTAAACCTCGCCGTTGGCGCGCTCGGTGCCGGCCTCGCGCAGGATGCGGTATTGCTCGGGGGTGAGTTCTTTTTTCCACTCCTCGTCGGTCTTGACGACCTTTCCACCCGGCTCGGCCGGAATCTCGGTTTTGGTTTCCATGACTGGGGTCTTGTTGTCCTCCGCCGAACAGGCGGTGAGCGTGATTGAAAACAGGAGGGCGGTGAGCGAACGGATGGGGTTCATGACGGTTGGAACACTGAAACGTAAACCTGTTCCGTTCTTTCGCAACAATATCAGGCAAACTGTTCCACCAGCACCGCCTTCGTGTAGTCGCGGTTCATGCGTGCGATGTGATCCACGCTGATTTCCTTCGGGCAGGCGGCCTCGCACTCGTATTGGTTGGTACAGTTGCCGAAGCCTTCGGAATCCATCTGGCGCACCATGGCGAGCACCCGTTTGTTGCGCTCCGGCTGGCCTTGCGGCAGATGACCGAGGTGGGAGACCTTCGCCGCCACGAAAAGCATCGCGGAACCGTTCTTGCATGAGGCCACACAGGCGCCGCAACCGATGCAGGCTGCTGCGTCGAACGCCGTGTCCGCATCCTTTTTCGGGATCGGAGTGGCGTTCGCATCCACCGCGGAACCTGTCCGCACGTCGATGTAGCCGCCCGAGGCGACGATGCGGTCGAACGAGGTGCGATCCACGATGAGGTCGCGGATGACCGGAAAAGGATTGGCGCGGAACGGTTCGATCCAGATGGTGTCACCTTCGGAAAACTTGCGCATGTGGACCTGGCAGGTGGTGATGCCACGCTCCTTGCCGTGCGGTATTCCATTGATGGTCAACGAACACATGCCACAGATTCCCTCACGGCAGTCGTGGTCGAAGTGGATCGGCTCGTCGCCCTTTTCAATGATCCGCTCGTTGACGATGTCGAGCATTTCAAGGAACGAGGCTTCGGACGGGATGTCCTTCGCATCGTAGGTCTCGATCTTGCCCTGAGCCTTGGGCCCGGACTGCCGCCAAACTTTGAGTGTCAGATTCATGGGAATTTGCTACGATTTGCAGTGAAACCGACGGATGCCACCGCGTTCACTTCGCGACGAGAGTAAATGGCTTTGCGTGACGGGCTAGGAGAAAAATCAAGTTTCGCGAGGCAGGCGGCCAATTCCATTCACGTGGGACATGAAAATGTCGCTCGAAATTTTTTTGTCATATAATTAAAAAATCAGTTGACCACAAATCCAGATCGTGCTTATTTTCCCGCGTCGCGACACAAGGCGGTCCGATTGAGTTTCCCTTTGGGTTTTGGGTTTTTCCCGGGGATTATCGATCGGGCCGCTTCTTTTTTGCCCGGAGCAGGTTGCTCTTGGATATCCGGACCATTCCGGTAAGCAAGCAGGATGAAATCCAGCCGTGTCCCCGCATTCACCACCTGGCTGGTGCTGGCGTTTTTTTATCTGCCCATCGGGGTGTTGATCCTGAATTCGTTCAATGCCTCACGGTTTGGAACCACATGGCAGGGATTCACCCTGAAGTGGTATGAACGGCTGCTGGAACGCCAGGACCTGTGGACCGCCTTGGGGAATTCCCTGAAGATCGCGGCTTTCGCGAGCATCGGCTCGATGATCCTGGGAACGTGCGCGGCCTTCGCCCTGCATCGTTTCCGCTCGCGATTGCAGATCGCACACCAGGCTCTCGTGACCGTTCCGCTGGTGCTGCCCGAAATACTGATGGGAATGAGCCTGCTGCTGCTGTTCGTGTCCGTCGGCCAACCGCTCGGCCTGTTGACCGTGGGAGTGGCGCACATCACGTTTTGCGTCAGCTACGTGGCGTTGGTCGTCCAGGCGCGGCTGCAGGATTTTGATTTCCAGATCGTCGATGCGGCTCGGGATCTCGGGGCGTCGCGCTTCCAAGCCTTCCTGAAGATCGTTCTTCCCCTGCTGGCACCGGGAATCCTCGCAGGCGGTCTGCTGGCATTCACGCTTTCCATCGACGATTTCGTGGTGACTTTTTTCGTCAAGGGTCCCGGCTCCGACACACTGCCGGTGGTGATCTACAGCATGATCAAGAAAAGCCGCGAGTTCCCGGTCATCAACGCGCTGAGCTCGCTGCTGCTGGTGGTGACATTCCTCACCGTATGGGGGTCGCAACGTCTGACCCGGAAGTAATTTGGAGCCGGGAATACATCATCCCACATGCGTGGGGAAGAGCGACTAAGGCAGCCTCACCACCCCCAGATCAATTTTCCCTGCTCCAGCCTGCTGGCTGGGATGCCGACCCGGATTCACATCGGACGTGATCCCATTTGCGGAAACCAGCGGGGACCTGGTTGGCCGGCAAGACCCTTCGTGAGGAATGAATTCCGCGCTCCAATTGTTTCAGCGCTGCTTTACCTTGTTCTGCGCCTCCAGCGCCCGGGCGATGGCACCGAACACCAGGATGGCCGCGATGATGCCATAGAAGACGAAGATCATCACCTTTTTATCGGCGGTGAAGCCATAGGTGTGCAGTCCGGTGTTGAGGAAATTCACGTGCCACCACGAGAAGGCCACCACCGCACCGGTGAAGACGGAGGCGAAGTGCAGGCCCCAATCCCTGATGTAGCCGCCGAGACGGGCGTGCAGGATGGCAAGCGTCCACAGCACGATCATGAGCGCGCCGTTTTCCTTTGGATCCCAGCCCCAGAAGCGGCCCCACGAGTCGTTCGCCCAGATGCCGCCCAGTACCGTGCCGACGAGCGAGAGGAACAACGTCAGGCAGATCATGCCATATACCGCACGGGTGAACGAGCGGCGGATGTCGCGGTCGCCATTGTCCAGGTCCAGCCCGCGCATCAGCAGGTAGCAGAATGACAGGAACGCGCTGAGCAGTCCCGCCGCGTAGCCGAGGGTGATGGTGAGCACGTGGATGGTCAGCCAGTAGTTGGAATCGAGCACCGCCACGAGCGGGTCCATGTTGTCCTTCGCATCCCCCACCTCGTAGCGGCGGGCGAGGATGATGAGCAATGTCCCGAGAATCGGCGCGATGCCGAGCGCGAAACGGCGGCGGGTCAACCACTCGATGAGCAGGGCGATGAAAACGGTGGTGGCGGCGATGAAGATGATGGTGTCATACAGATTTCCCACCGGCGGACGCTGCATGATGATGCAGCGTTTCACGATGGGAATGATGCAGTAGACAAGACCCGTGACCGTGGCCGCGAGAGTGCCCCAATAGAGGACTTTTCCAGCCTTGCCGTTCCCCACCGTCCACATCGCCAACGACACCACGGTCCCCAGGATGAAATAGATCATCGCGTAGAGGAACCAGTTCATGCGGTAATACTCCGCCTCCAATTTGACATGTTCATGTTCCCCGCGTGCCGTCGCACGCTTTTCAAGGGTGTCCCGGAACGTGGTGAGTTCCTTTCGGAAGCTCGCCTCATCAACCGCGAGGGAGCGGACGGTTCCTTCCAGCAACTGGATGTCGGCGATGGCCTGCTGCGGATCGGCCTTCGGATCCGCGATAGCGCTCATGATCGTGTTCCCGGCGCTCAGCCAGATGGCTTCCTTCGGATCGGCGGGAGGCAGGATGAAAAGGCCGTATTTCGCGAAATTCGCGGCGTCGATGACCTGTTGCAACAGCGACTGGAGGCGGGGCTCCATCTGGTGGCCGTGAGCCTGGGACTGGGAAATTTCCTGGCGGATCTGCGGGAGTCCCGCCATCACGGTGCTGATATTCGCATGCTGGTCCGGCGCGCCGTCCTTGCCGGAGCCTTTCAAGACCAAGCCATAGCGGGCGAAACCGAAATATCCCAACAGGCTTTCGTAGTTCCGGATCTGGTAGGCAAGGGCGATGGTCTGCTTGTGCACGCTGTCGCGCTTGTCATCGGCGATCATCTCGTATTTTTTCGCCAGCTCGATGAGTTTCTCACGGCCCGGTTCGATGTCGTCGTAACTGTAGCGGTCGCGCTTGTCGCCCGTCTTGAGACCCACCGCTTCGAGGATGGAGGAATTGTCGATGCGGAAGGTCGGCAGCTTGACGGCGAACTGCGGGCGGAACAGCGTGTCCATCATCCATGCCGTGGGTGTGATCGAATGCTTCTTCCCCTTCTCATCCTGAACCACCATCGAGCGGGCGCCGTGCAGGCTGAGCATGGAGAATCCCGCGTAGGTGGAAAGAGGCTTGATACGGCCGCCATCCTGCAACGGGATGCTTTCCGCTACCTCGATCGTCTGCGGGTCCCATGAGGTGTAGCCCTCGATCTTGCGGGCCTCCGCCTGGGGCATGTTGTCCTTCACGACGTTGTAAAACACCGCGGATAACAAAAGCAACGCGAGTCCGGCGGCGATCCAGCGGCCGATTTTGGATGGAGGATTAGACATGGCTTTTCTTGCGTGAACCACCGGAGAGGAAAGAGACGAATTTCATGACAAAAGTGACCGCCATGCCGATGGCGACGATCCAGAGACTGTAGACCGGCCACTGGTCGGCGGGGTTTCTGACGACTTCGAAACTCGAATACATCTTGTCGCCCGGCTTGGCGTCGCGGGGGCCGTAGCCGGCTTGGAAAAACGTGAGACCTTCGTAGCGCATCGGCTCGTTCATCTGGATGGTGACCTTCGCCTCGCCACCGTTTTCCAGGCGGGTGACCTTGCTGATGAACTTGGAAGCCATCATGGTGCCGGGGTGGAAGTCCGCGGTGAACTCGTCCAGCCTCAGAGTGAACGGCATGGGCCACAGCCGCTTGTGGATGTCGATCGTGAAGATCCTCCCCTCCCGCTGGTAGGTGAACGGCTTGTAGCTCGCGGCGGCCAGGATGAAAGGTGGCACCTTCGTGCCATCACGGTTGACGATGTTCGCCAGGACACCGGGAGTATAGTTTTCAGCCTCTTCCGGTTTTGCGAGTTTCGGTTTCTCCGCCAGGTAATAGCCGTCGAAAACCTGCTGGTTCCGGTCCGGGGCACGCTCTCCCGCGGAAATGGGAACCACGTTCGCCTGATAACCGCCGAGCTCGATATCGAACGGCAGCTCCGGCAGACGGAAGAGACGCTTGTCCTGCTCAAGATCCGTAAGGTCCTTGCCACGGATGACGTGGATCTTGGCGGCCCCGCCGTCCTTGATCTCCGTGATCTCGACGACATGCTCGTAATAGTCCTCCGCCACGCTGTTCTGGCCCTCCTGCCAGATCACCATGTTTCCTCGTTCCGAGAAATGATAGGTGACGCCAGCGCCAATGAGCATGAAGATGATGCCGAAGTGGGCGATGAGATTTCCCACGTGTTTCCAACCCTTGCGGATGCGGACGACGCCGCCGAGAATAAGATTCACCAGGAGAACCGCACACATCCAGTAGCCGCCGGGCAGCGGCAGCGGGACCATTTTCCCGTTCAGCTCGGGCAGGATGAAAATCGATTTCCAATCCGTGGCGAAGTATTTGTTCAGCGTGACGTAAAGCCCGTGCTCCACCTGTTCCAGCGTGGCGAACCACGTGAGCAGCGCGAGCAGGAGCAGGGTGATGGTGGCGAGGCCGAAGCCGGAGAGCACATCGAAAATTTTCCCCGGAAGGGATCTGGATGCCTTGTTCGGCGGCGGCGTTTCGGTGATTTCCATGATAAAAAGCGGATCGAAATACGGAATTCCAAGGGCGGATCATTCAGCCATGCGCAGGCTCCTGGCGAAAGCTTCCAGCACGGGTTTGGCGGCCTCCACCTCCGCCTTGGGCCCGACCATCTTCACCGTGAGGATCTGGCCGTTCACCGTCGCGATGGCTCCGGCGAGGCCATACCCGCTTTTCGGTGGAGCACCCATGCCACCCGCATATTCTCCCGAGGCGGTGATCCAGACTCCCGTCCCGCCGGCGAGGGTCACTGCGGGCAGTTGCTTCACACCCTCCTCGTCCAGCGGCTTCTCGCCGAACTGGGCGAGCCAGCGGTTCGCATTGTCCAGCACGCTGCCGGACGACAGGGACACCCAGGTCTCACCCGTGCCGCTCTCGCCGAAACGATAGTTCAGGATCCGGAACTGGGTGCCGGGCAGCGCGAGCCAACCGGCAGGGGTGTCTGCCTTGACCGGGCTGGGCTTGGTATCGCGGAAACGCTCGTCACTGGTGGCGAAGAGTTTCGGATTCGCGTCGCGAGCCACGGGTTCGCGGGTTTCCGTGACGGTGACTTCCGTCTTCTTTTCGCATCCGGAGAACATCACGACACTGGCAAGCAGGCAGGCGACACGGTGTTTCATGCCGAAGGGGCGTAAGGCCGCCCACGGGCCCGTGCAAGGCGGAAGTGACGATGGAAATGGAAGTTTCCGCTTAAAAATCAAAGTATGTGGCCGGGATGAAAAATATGGAATATTCCATCATCCACCTCCTCGAACACACAATTTCCATCCCGGTTTTGGATTTCCACGAGCCGCCACACTTGCGGCGGACCCACATCGCGGTTACATGCGCTGTGTGGAAGCCATCCGCTATTATAACCGTCATTCAGGAAATATAGAGACCGAACAAGTTTACGGGGAGGGATTCCTGCGCTGGTCTTATGGAAACCCGCTGGGCGCCATCTCCCTGAACGCTTTCGTCAAACGTCCTTTCTTCTCGAAATGGTACGGACAACGGATGAGCGCTCCGGAGTCCTCCGCCCGGGTGCTGCCATTCATCAAACAATACGGACTGGATCCGGCGGATTTCGCCGACGCTCCGGAGAGCTACCGCAGCTTCAACGAATTTTTCTTCCGCAAGCTCAAGCCCGAGGCGCGCCCGATTGATGCCGACGAGAACAGTGTCGTCTTTCCGGCGGACGGGCGGCATCTGGGATTCCAGAAGGCATCCGGGATCTCGGGGGTGTTCGTGAAGGGCCAGAAATTCGACCTCCCGTCGTTGCTGGGCGACGCGAAGCTGGCGGCGAAATACGCGGAAGGCGCGCTGGTGCTCTCGCGGCTCTGTCCGGTGGACTACCACCGGTTCCACTTCCCTGTGGCCGGAATTCCTGGCGAGACACGGTTGATCGAAGGGCCTCTTTTTTCAGTCAACCCCATCGCACTGAGACAGAAACTTTCCTATCTCTGGACCAACAAGCGCACGGTCACGGAACTGCGGACGGAAAAGTTTGGAACCGTCATCTGCATGGAGATCGGCGCGACCTGCGTGGGCAGCATCCATCAAACCTACACCCCTGGACGCCCTGTCCGAAAGGGCGGGGAAAAAGGCTATTTCGCTTTCGGCGGATCATCCACCATCACGCTTTTCGAACCCGGATCGGTGGTTCTGGAGGAGGATCTGGTGGAGAATTCCGCAAAACAGACGGAACTCTACGCGCGTATCGGCACCCGGATGGGCCGCTTCGCTTGACCTCCGGGGAAAAGCACCCACCATCCGGTTCTCCCCAATGCAGCACCACTTGAAGAATCTCGAAGAGCACGCCCGCGAAGCCCTCAAGCCCGCTCTGGAAGGCCACCTCTCGCCTGCCGAGAAAATCGCTCTCTACAAGCGCTTCATCAAGACCGAGGAACACCGCATCCTGTTGCTTCACCGTTCCGGTGCGGGTGGTTTGGAAGTCGCGCGGGCCCGGGCCGAACTCATCGACACCTTCATCCGCTCGACGATGCTGGCGTCCCTCAACAGCCGCCAATCCGGCGACATGCTGCCGATCTCGCTCGTCGCCACCGGTGGATACGGCCGCGGCACGCTGAACCCCGGATCGGACATCGACATCCTGTTTCTCCTGCCCCGCGCATCGACCAAGCTGCCAGAGGCACCACGCGAACTGGTGCAGGAAATCCTCTACCTGCTCTGGGATGTGGGCTTCAAGGTCGGCCACGCCTGCCGGTCCATCACCGAGTGCGTCGAACAGGCGCGGGCGGACCAGGAAAACAAAACAGCCCTGATGGACGCACGGCTGATCGCGGGTGATGTCGAGCTTTTCGAGCAATTCCAGAGCCGCTTCGAGAAGGAATGCATCCGCAAGGGTCAGGCGGAGTTTTTCGAGATCCGCCGCCAGGACCTCCGGGAAAGGCACAAGAAATACTCCCACACGGTTTTCCTCCAGGAGCCGAACGTGAAGGAAAGCTGCGGCGGGCTGCGCGATTTCCACAACATCCTGTGGGTCGCCCGGGTGAAACGTGGCAGCACCGACCTGTCCACGCTCGTCGAGGACCGCATCATCACGGCGAACACGCGCAACGAACTGGAAGCCGCTCACGATTTCCTCCACCGCGTCCGCAACGAACTGCATTACCATAACAAAAAAGCGACGGACCAGCTCACCCTCCAGCTCCAGGGCGTGGTCGCCACCGCCTTCCAATACCCGCAGAAGGACATCCTGCGGCGCGTCGAGGCCTTCATGCGCGACTACTACCGCCACACGCGCCACCTCTACCAGCACACGAACTCGCTGATGGAGACCTTCCAGATCGAACAGGAAACCCGCGCGGAGTCCGGGTTCCGGTCGTTCCTCACCTTCCGGCAGAAAAACCGCGAGGAATTCGACGGCTTCATCGCAAGGGACGGCCGCCTGTTCCCCTCCAGCCAGGACATTTTCAGCGACGATCCGCACCGCCTGATGCGGCTTTTCCAACATTGCCAGTTGCGGAATCTCGAACTCAGCCCGCAGATCCGCCGGCTGATCGCGAACCACTGGAGCGACATCGACCGGCCCTTCCGCTACTCGAAGACGAACCGCCAGATTTTCCAAGGAATCCTGGAACGCAAGGGCGAGGTCGCCCGCATCCTGCGGCTCATGCACCGCGTGGGCATTCTGGGGAGATATCTGCCGGAGTTCGGAGCGCTGGACTGCCTCGTGCAGCACGAATTCTTCCACCGCTACACCGCGGACGAACACACGCTGCGCTGCGTGGACCAGCTCGACCAACTGGTCGCCGAGACGGAACCACGCCGGGAGATCTACCGCCGGCTTTTCCACGAAATCCAGGATCCCTACGCGCTCTACCTTGCTGTCATCCTGCATGACACGGGCCGCGCGGAGAACGTCCGCGAACACATCGATGGTTCCGCGATGCTGGCGTCCCGCTTGTGCAACCGGTTGCAGATCCAAGGGGAGCGCCGCACCCTCATCATGTTCCTGGTGGACAACCACCTCACCTTCTGGCGCACGGCGACGACCCGGAATCTCGACGACCCGGAAGTCATCGGCGAGTTCGCGAAAATCGTCAAGACCCCTGCCAACCTCGACGCGTTGTTCCTTTTCACCTTCGCCGACTCGAACGGCACCTCGCCCGACGGCTGGAACGGATGGAAAGAGAGCCTCATGCTCCAACTCCACACCGCCACCCATCACTACCTCAAGGCGGGTCACGAAAATTACTCGCTCAAGCTGCTGGCCGACCGCACCGCACTCCAGGACGAGGTCATTTCCATGATGCGGGAGGACTATCACCCGGACGTCAGACGCCATTTCGAGCTAATGCCGCCCGCCGCCTTCCACTACCGCCAGGCGGCGCACATCGTCACCCAGGTCCGCACCGTCCGTCACTTCCTCCACCGGGAGACCGAAAAATCCGATCCCCTCGCCTCCTGCATCAAGTGGATCGACCACACGGACAAGGGCTACACCGAACTGGTGCTCGCCACCCGTGACAAGCCGCTGCTTCTGGAAAAAGTCTGCTGCGCGCTGGCCTCCGAGCAGATCAACATCCTCTCCGCCGATCTCTTCACCCGTGAGGACGGCATCGTCGTGAACATCTTCCGCGTCTGCACCACGAACTTCGAACCGGTCTCCGCGAACTCCACGCGCAAGCGCTTCCTCGACACCTTCGAGGCCATCCTCGTCGCCGACAGCTACGACCCGGAAAAATTCCTCCGGCGCAAGGTGAACTTCCTCAAGCCCCGCTCCGACCACGGCATCAAGGTGCCCGTCCGAGCCTACGTCACGAACTCGCTGCACCCCACCTGTACCGCCGTGGAAATCCAGGGCCTCGACCGCATCGGCCTGCTGCACGACCTCTTCCACACCATCAACCACCACGGTCTCAACACCGCGCACGCCCGCATCTGCACGGAAAAAGGCGTGGCGATGGACACGCTCTACATCACGACAGCCGATGGACGGAAGATCGAGGACCCGGAACTGTTGAAGCAACTGGAGACGGAGTTTTCCGCACTTGTTTCCCGACCTGAGACATCGGGCTGAAGCAATAAAACTTAACAAAACTGAAATAATTTCCAAATTCCGCAAGATTCTGCTTGGCAAGTGGCCGTGGTTCTTGCAATTTCCGCGCCCGCCCGTCTCCGGGCAACGTAAAAGAGCTTCAATATCATGGCCGTATCTCTCCGTCTCAACCGCAAGGGCACCAAAGACCGCCCTTACTATAAAATCGTTGCCGTTGACAGCCGCAAGCGCCGCGATGGCCGCTTCATCGAGCAAATCGGCACCTACGATCCGCTTCTCGAAGGTGTCAACTACACCATCGACCTCGCGATCGCCGACAAGTGGCTCGCCGTTGGTGCCAAGCCTTCCGAAACCGTCAACAGCATGATCCGCAAGGCTCGCACCGCTGCTGCCGCTTCCGCTTGATCTGACTTTCAGAACTTTTCCAACAACCGCGTCTCAGGAGAGACGCGGTTGTTTTTTCGTGTCCGGATCCGGACTCCTCAAGTAGTGGCGATCTCCGAATCGCCCCCGTCCATGGAAAAGCCAATGAACCGTGCGGAAGCTCTTCCCATTGCCACCCCATGGGCTGCGGCGGATCGGAGTCCGCAACTCCTTGTTCCCCCGAAATCCGGTGAACCGCTTGAAAACAGAATCAACTTCTGGCAAACGATCCAGCATCCGACGTTGATGAGCCAGAACGACTATCTCTCCCGCATCGCGGCCGTCCGCGCCACGAAGTCGTCACGGACCTCTCAGGAAGCCTACGATCAAGTGGACCGGATGGCGAAATCGACCGTTGGCGGGTTTGTGACGAAAGCTGCCGACACCCCGCCAGATGGCCGCAAGCAACAGAAAAAAACGTGAACGGACGTTGAAAATTCCAAGCATGACCGGGCACAAACTACCCGTATGTCAGCTTGGCATGGGGTTTGATAAGGACATCATGCGCACACCATCACCCGATCCATGAAAACCCGACTCATTCTCGTTTCCCTCTTCGCCGCGATTTCCCACAGCTTCGCCGCCGATGCCAATCCGCTCGCCGGGCATGACTTTTTCTACGCCGGTGAGGCGAAGACCCAGGACATGTATCTCGTCAAAAAAGGCGAGATCGTCTGGAGTTTCCACAACCCCGGCAGCCGTGGCGAGATCAGCGACGCGGTGCTGATGTCGAACGGCAGCGTGCTTTTCGCCCACCAATACGGCATCACCCTCATCAACTCGGAGAAAAAGGTCCTCTGGAAATATGAGGCCCCGGAGGGATGCGAAACCCACACCGCCCAGCCGATCGGCAAGGAGCGTGTCGTATTCATCCAGAACGGCCCGGAGCCCAAGTGCGTCGTCGTCAACATCGTGACGGGAAAAACCGAGCGCGAGTTCCCACTCCCTGTCGGCAATCCGAAGGGCACGCACGGGCAGTTCCGCCACGCCAGCCTCACGGCCGCGGGGACGTTGCTCGTCGCCCACATGGACAATGGCAAGGTGTCCGAGTATGATGACCACGGCAAGGAAGTGTGGACGGCGAAGTTCCCCACCGGCCCCTGGGCGGCGAAACGCCTGGCGAACGGCAACACCCTCATCACCTCCACCAAGCTGGTGCGCGAGATCACCACCACGGGCGAGACGGTGTGGGAATGCACCGCCGAGGACTTCCCGGGGCACGACATCAAGGGCTTCCAGATCGCCAACCGCCTGCCGAACGGCAACACCCTCGTGAACAACTGGGTGAACTCGTGGGACGGCCCCATCGACTTCGCCACCGCTCCGGCGCAGGCGTTCGAACTCACTCCGGACAAGAAAATCGTGTGGACGTTGAAGTCATGGAACGGGGACAAGAACCTCGGCCCCTCCACGACGATCCAACTGCTCGACAAGCCCGGCGCGCCGGAAGACGCTCACTTCGGCGAATTCCGCTGAAAGTGAACATGCAGCCCGTTTCCTTCGAACAATTCATGGCGCGTGCGCTGCACGATCCACAGCACGGCTACTACGCACGCCGTATCTCCGGCGTGGGACGGCGCGGGGATTTCACCACCGCGCCGATGCTCTCGGACGCCCCCGCCCGCGCCATCGCCACGTGGGCGGTGCGGGCGATGAAGGAAACCGGCTGCCGTGATCTCATCGAGGTCGGCCCGGGAGAAGGCAGGCTTGCGGCGGACGTTCTCCGGCATCTGCCTTGGCAGGTGCGCTGGAAAACCCGCTTCCACCTCGTGGAGACGTCAGTCCCCCTCGCCGCCCGCCAGCAGGAATTGCTGGGAAGCCGGGTCAGACATCATCGGACGATTCAAGAAGCGCTCGCCGTTTGCGGAGGAAACGCGGTCATTTACTCGAACGAGCTAGTGGACGCGTTTCCTGTCCGCCGGTTTCAGAAAAACGGACCAGACTGGCAGGAAATGGCCGTCGCGTTCGACGAGCGGAAGCGTCCCGTCGAATCCCTGCTTCCCCCTTCCCCGCTGCCGGATTCTTCGGGCTTCCGGGAAAACCACCCGCCCGGCCAGCAGATCGAGGTTCATGACTCCTACCACCGCCATCTCGCGGAGTGGATGCCCGGGTGGAAATCCGGGCGATTGCTGACCATCGACTACGGAGATATTTCCCGCACGCTTTACCACCGCCGTCCGCGTGGCAGCGTCCGGGCCTACCTGCACCACCAGCTCATCCAGGGCACGGGAGTCTATGAAAACGCGGGACACCAGGATCTGACTGCGGACGTGAATTTCACCGATCTCATCGAGTGGTCGCGGCCATGGGTCGATGACCACCAGCTCCTGACATTCCATGAATTTTTGAAAAGCGCGGACTGCGGCGATTCACAGTTGATCGATCCGGACGGTGCGGGAAATGCCTTCCTCGTGCTGGACCAGAAACGTGCGGAGGGTTGATTCGCTGATCAACCGGGATGGACCGGAGCACCGCCCTCCTTCTGGCGGAAAAGTGATTTCAACCAGCCCTTGAACGCGGCGAATCCACGTGCGACCGCGTGATCGCGCACTCCGTGGAGTTTCAAATGCTCCACCACACGCTCCTCATGTCCGCGATAACGCGGCAGGAAAAGCAGCAGCTTCTGCTCCTCTGGCTCGTCGGTGCGATGGATCAGTGATGGGGAAAACAAGCCTTTCTCCACATGGCGGCGTCCGTCCGGGAGTGGCACGGTCCGCTCGTCCAGCACGCACCACCGGCGGTAACGGAACACCATCGAACCATCACCCAGCAGCACCACACGTCCTCCGGTCCGCGGTGGCAGACCCGCCACGCGGCCGAGCGTGAACGCGTGTGGCTGCTCGGGAGTGGCGGATTTCCGCGCCCGCCACGGCAGGAGAATGTCCGTCGCATAACGCGCGCCGAAGATCGCGAAACGCATCGCCGCCGGAGCCAGCCATGCCGCCAGCAGGATGATCCCGACACACAGCGCCGCCGCGAGCCAGGGCGCGATGAAATACATCACGCCCACCAACGCCAGCACGGCGGTCCTCGCCAGTTTCAGCAACGCATCCAGCGTCGAGAAGGGAGACAGGATGATCAGCACGTTGATCGCGTGGCTGCACACCCACACCACGAGAAAGGCCACCACCGCCGCCGGAATCATCAGCCAGGAGACATCCAGCATGGCAAAGCCCGGGCCAGCCACCCATGCCGCCGGCACAGCCACCCGTCCGGCCTCCATGTGCTTCGCCATTTCGTGGGCCACCAGCGGCACGAAGGCGCTGCTCGCGACCAAGGCGCTCAGCTTGTTTTCAAAAAGCTCCACCATGTCGAACGGCTTCTTCAGCAATCCGGGAACCGCGGTGCCCAGCGAATCCTTGAGAAAACACAGGGAGAGCAGCGCGAAACCGGTTCCCCAAGCCCAGGGTTGGGCATACCACGGCAGCTTCGCCCTGTGTTCCGCCGGTGTATGCCAGTAACGCCACACCCCCACCGAACTCACGCCGAGCAACGGGGAAATCGCCACACCCGTGATTTCCGTGATACCCTGGCTGAGCGCCACGCCCGGCACGAGCTCGGCTTTCGGCACCGTCGGCACGGGTTCTTCCGCGGCCCGGACACCGGATGCGAAAAGCAGCAGACAGATCAAAGCACGGAAAAAATTCATGCGGCACCCGTAACAGCTGCCGTTGCTTCTGTCCACATTCCAAGAGGCGGCCCCCGCGCCACAGTGACCGGGTCAAGGAGTCACAAGTGCGACGTCTTCGCGCGCTTTTTCGATCCTGGCAGACAATGATTCACCCGGCACCAACTGTCATTTTTCATTCATTTCAAACGAATTATATCCATCAAAAACCATCTCGCACGCTTCCTGCGACAAGAGATGACGTAACAACGAACTCAACACATGAACTTCACCCAACGCTATCAGCCCACCCGCACCTGGTTCAACGAATTCGACCGTCTGTTCGACCGCAGCGCCTTCAACGCGCCGCGTGAAACCTTTCACGAAACCGAGAATGCCTGGGTGCTCCGCATCGATCTTCCGGGCTATGCCAAGGAAGACATCCAACTCTCGCTTACCGACGACATCCTCGAACTCACCGCCGAGACATCGCCCGAAACGGCCTTCGGTGGAAAACTCGTCCGCCGGTGGAAACTCGGCGGGGATGTGGACGGAGCCAACACCAACGCCCGCCTCGATAACGGCGTGCTGGAACTGACACTTCCGAAAAAGCCGAAGGCGGTCCCCCAGCCCACCAACATCGAGATCCAATCTTCCAACAACTGAACCAATCCATCATCATGAGCAACTGCCAATGCCCCACCGAAACCGCCGCCGTCCGTCCGCAATTCCGCACCCGCGAGGATGAGAACGGAGCCACCCTGCAAATCGCCCTTCCCGGCGTGCGCAAGGAAGACATCAACCTCACCTTACATGAATCCAGTCTCCGCATCGACGCCACCCGTGGCGACACGGTGCCGGAAGATTGGAAAACACACCGCGACACCGGAGCCGTCCAACGCTACGGCCTCGACATCCGCCTGACCAACCGGCTCGACGGGACCAAGACCACGGCCACCATCGATGCGGGAGTCCTCACGCTGCAAGTCCCGCTGCGCGAGGAATCCAAGCCTCGTCAGATCGCGGTAAACTGATTTTCCTGGGTGGTTAATTGATGGGAACCGGCTTGCAGGTCAGCGCGTGCGCGCTCTCCGGCAGGCCGGTTTTTCCGTGCCGGAACTGAGGATCACCGTTCCAACAAGAAACCGGCGGAATCGAAGCGGGGGGAGCTTGCGATTCACGCCGGTTTTTCTCAGCGGGGGGAGTTGGGGGGATCGTTACTTGCTTGCTTGGGGGGAAGGTTGCCCGCGGCGACGGAAGTAGATTTATCTGATTCCCGGCCATTCCACCAGCGCGTGATCGCGTATACGTGATCACGGAAACCGCTTTCCTCAAATCGACGCAGAAAGACATATGCAAGTTTCTTGCAAATTGATGATGGCAGTTCCAAGTTCGCGGCGTGCGCGGCTCACCACTCATCCGTTTTTTTCTTCTCGCTCTCGCCCTGGCGGCGACAGCGGCGGGACTTGCCCGGGTGACTTCTTCCCGAAGTGGTCCGGTTCCGACGGAATCCTCCGCTCCGGTAGCTAAACCGGAGAAGACCAAAAATGCGGCTCCGTTCCGCTTGGTTCTTTCCGCTCCCGCGACGGAGGTGGTGTTGAGCGCTACCAACGAGATCCGCACCGGTGCGGCAGGCGGCGGCGTTTCCGGGACTCTGGAAATCGATCCAGCCAATCCAGCCGTTTCCCTCTCCGTCCGATGGAAAAATCCTCCCGCGCCGGGTGAACACCGCTTTGCGAAACTCACGCTTGAAGCCGCAGGACAGGACACCTTCAACCACGTGTTCGATGCCGGTGGCGATATTGATGATTTCCTGGAACTCCCGATCGCAAAATGAGTGATACCCACCACGATTGCTGCGCCCACCACGGCCAACATCATGAGTTGGTCATCGACCGGCTCACGGTGAGCTATCGCCGCGTCCTGGCTTTGGAAAAAGTCTCGCTTGCCACCTCATGCGGAAACCGCGTGGCGCTGATCGGACCAAACGGTGCCGGCAAGAGCACGCTGCTCAAGGCCATCGCCGGGCTGGTCCCGCGCGAGAGCGGTACGATCCGCTGGCGGGGTACGGCGGTGAAAAAGTGGTCCCGGGAATTCGCCTACCTGCCCCAGCGTGAGGAGGTTGACTGGTCGTTCCCGATCACCGTCCGGGGTCTGGTGGAAATGGGCCGCTATCCCCAGACCGGATGGTGGAGAAAATTTTCCTCGGAAGATACCGCAGCCGTGGACAGGGCCCTGGAATCCCTCGCCCTGACAGGACTCCAGCACCGCCAGATCCGCGAGCTTTCCGGTGGCCAGCAGCAGCGGGCGTTCCTCGCGAGGGCGCTGGCGCAGGAAGCGCACGTGCTCTTGCTGGACGAGCCTTTCACCGGACTCGACCGAAATGCCTCGCAGCTTCTCGGTGATCTCTTGAACAAGCTCGCGCACGAAGGCCGTCTCGTCATCGCCTCGCATCACGACCTGAACACGGTACCTCGCCTGTTTGACGAAGCCCTGGTGCTCGCCACCCGGCCGCTGGCATTCGGCCCGGTTGGAGAAGTCCTGACACCGGAACTCATCGAGCACACGTTCCATCAACCCGCCCCCGGCGCCTGAAATCATGGATTTCGAACTGCTGACCAATCCATTCTATCAACGCGCGCTCGCTACGGCGGGGTTCATCGGCTTCGCCAACGGCTTCTTCAGCGGCTTTGTGGTGCTGCGTCGGGACGCTCTCTCCGTCTCCGCTCTCTCGCACACCATGCTGCCGGGCATCGCGCTGGGGATTTTTCTCACAGGAGCGCTCAGCCAATGGAACGCGTTTCTCGGAGCCATGTTCGCGGCCCTGCTCGTCGGCCTCGGTTCGGTGGCGGTCGCGCGTGGGAAACGTGTCCAGCAGGGCACCGCGCTCGCCGTGCTCTACACCGCAGCCTTCGCGGCGGGCATCGCCCTTCTGCCCAAGCTCGACACCCGACAGGAGTTGGAACACTGGCTCTTCGGAGACATCATCGCCGTGGGAAATGCGGACATCTGGATCGCATTCGGCATCGGAGCCTTCACCCTGCTCATCACGAATCTGCTGATGCGCCCCATCTTGCTGACACTCTTCGAGCCGAATGTGGCGGCGGCACAGGGCGTGCCGGTCCGGTTCATCCAGTATCTGGTTTTCGGACTGCTGGTCCTGGCGCTGGTCTCCTCCCTGCAGGCCGTTGGCTGTGTGCTTTCCGTCGGGCTTCTGGTGACCCCCGCCGCGACGGTTTCGCTGCTCACCGACCGCACGTCCTCGCTGTTCTGGGGTGGCGGACTCATCGGCGGGTTCGGTTCGGTGGCGGCGGTGTTATTTTCAGGCAACTTCGGAATCGCCCCGGGACCGGCGATCGTGATCGTGCTGGGACTGCTTTTCGTCGCGGCCTATTTGTTCAGTCCGAAGTACGGGCTCTTCGCTCCGAAGCGGCACTGATTCCCTGTCAGTGGCTTGAAATGGTAAGGACGGAGCGGCTTTCTCCCCAAATACTTCCCGTTCCCCCGATATGAGGGATTGCAAGGAAGCCCGCCAGTTGGCATTGCAAGGCCGCGCCGCGCGATTTTTTCCCTACCCTGCGGTGATTTGCCTCCCATGAAACCTACACTCCTTGTTCTCGCAGCCGGAATGGGCAGCCGATATGGCGGCCTCAAGCAGATGGATCCGATGGGTCCGAATGGTGAAACCGTGCTGGATTACTCCGTCTATGATGCCATCCGCGCCGGTTTCGGCCGCGTCGTTTTCATCATCCGCGAGGATTTCGCGGACGCGTTCCGCGAGGGCGTGGGTTCCCGTTTCGCCGACCGCATCCAGGTGGACTACGCGTTTCAAAAACTCACGGACCTGCCGGAGGGCTTCGAGGTTCCTGAGGGACGCACCAAGCCATGGGGCACGTCGCACGCCATCCGCGCGGCCCGCGACCTCGTGAAAGAATCCTTCGCCGTCATCAACGCGGACGATTTCTACGGAGCCGACGCTTATGTCTGTGCCGCGAATTTCCTCACCCACCCGCGCGCCGAACTCGCGCGCGCTCATTACGCGATGGTCGGCTACCCGCTCATCAACACCCTTTCCGACCACGGCGACGTGAACCGGGGCATCTGCGCCACCAATGAAGACGCTCTCCTCACCACGGTGGAGGAATACGTGAACATCGAGCGCGAGGCCGATGGCGTGGTCCGTGGAAACGCGCTGGACGGCACCCGCCGCGAGGTCAGCGAGACCTCCCCCGTGTCCATGAACTTCTGGGCGTTCAGCCATTGCTTCTTTGATTTCCTTGAACACGAGTTCACCGAATTCCTGAAGATCAACGGCAAGTTGGAGAAATCAGAGTGCTACATCCCCACCGTCGTCGACGCGCTGATCCGCGCTGGCAAGGCCGATTGCACCGTGCTTGAAACGAGCAGCCACTGGTTCGGCGTCACCTACCCGGATGACAAGCAGCATGTCGTGGCATCCATCGCACGCCTCATCGAGGCCGGAGAATACCCTGCGAATCTCTCGTAAGCATCGCCATGCACGACATCCGCGCGATTTCCGCACTGTTCGACATGCGCGCCGATTTCCTCGACGCGCAGGCATTCGGCTCGGGCCATATCAACGACACGTATTCCGCCTGGTATGACCAGGCCGGAAGGCGTGTCAGGTACATCCACCAACGGGTGAACCACCTTGTTTTCAAGGAGCCGGTGAAGGTCATGGAAAATGTCGCGCGTGTGACCCGGCATGCGTTGGACGAGTTGTTGGCGAGCGGCAATCCGGACTCCCACCGCCGGACGCTCACTTGCATTCCCGCGAAAGATGGCAAGCCGTATGCCTTCGATGCGGAAGGAAGCCTCTGGCGCACCTATCCGTTCATCGAGCGGGCGATCGGATATGATGAAATCCAGAACAACGAGCAGGCCTACGAGGCGGCGAGAGCGTTCGGGGCCTTTCAAAACCTGACCGCCGGTCTCGCGGGCGAGCGTCTGCATGAGACGATCCCGGATTTCCACCACACCCCCAGGCGTCTGGAAGCACTGGAGGCGGCCGTTCTGAATGACGCCGCGGGCCGCGCTTCTGGAGTGGCGGAGGAAATCGCCTTCGCCCGCGCCCGTGCGGCGGATTGCTCGCGTATCACGGATCTCATCGCCAGCGGCGAGATCCCCGAGCGTGTCACCCACAACGACACGAAGCTCAACAATGTCCTGCTGGACGAAACCACCGCCGAAGGCATCTGCGTCATCGATCTGGACACCACGATGCCAGGTTCCGCGCTTTATGATTTCGGCGATATGGTGCGCACCGCCGCCCCGACCACGCGGGAAGACGATCCGGATGTCACCCACATCGGCCTCCGGCTGGACCGCTTCGAGGCGCTGGTCCGGGGCTATCTTTCCACCGCCACATTCCTGAATCCGGCGGAACGGGCCAACCTGGCGTTCTCGGGCAAACTTCTCACCTTGGAATGCGGCATCCGTTTCCTGACGGATTACCTGAACGGCGACACCTATTTCAAAATCAAAAGGCCGAGGCACAACCTTGATCGTTGCCGGAACCAGTTCGCCTTCGTCCGCACGCTTGAGGAAAACATGCCAGCCATGGAAGAGATCGTTGCGAACGCCTGACAAGCCCTGATCAAATCTCACGCCGCCTCCCCACAGGCGGCGTTTTCATTTTACTCACTTTCAGCGAGATCCTGCAAATTTAGCGAAATTTGCAGCCATTGATTGCAGATATTACAGCATTCCTAAGCAATTCTTCGTAGCAGAACAAAATAATCATTTTAACAAACTCATAGCCATAAAGTTACGCGATATGTATTTGTTTGGCACACTCCTTGCGATATTCCTGATGTTCTCCGGGGGGAGAAAACAGGGACTCCGGTCCCGCTAAAACCAGTGTGTCGATCGGAACAACATTCCACCGGCACGCTGGTTTTTAAGTTTACAGGAGAGCACGCCGACCAGCACATGATTCTGGAGGAGAGAGCCGGAATCCGTTCCAGAACATCGCCTCAAATTCTTGCTGGCATCCCACCCGATTTCGCCTCTCAGTCGCGGGCATACGCCATGTTTGTCATTTCCATCCCCGCACTGAAGAGAAACACCGCCATCTTACGCCAGGTAAAGGAAGCCGCAGGCTGTCATCTGGTACTCGCACTGAAGGGATTTTCCTGTTGGAAGGCGTTTCCCCATCTGCGTGACGATCTCGACGGCTGCTGCGCTTCCGGCTTGTGGGAAGGGCTTCTTGCGCGGGATCATTTCAAGAAGCACGTCGTCACCTATTCGCCCGCCTACGACGAAAATGACATCGCGGAGCTGTGCGAATTCACCGACCATCTGGACTTCAACTCTCTCTCTCAATGGTACCGCTTCCGGGAAACCGTGATGGCGCATCCGCGTTTCACCAGTGGCGACTTGAAATGCGGATTGCGGGTGAACCCGGAATGTTCGACGGGCGAAACTCCGATTTACGATCCCTGCGTACCCGGCTCACGACTCGGCATCACTGCGGAGCAACTCGAAGGCGCGGATCTCTCCGGATTGTCAGGCCTGCACTTCCACACCCTCTGTGAGCAGAATTCGGACGATCTCGAAAAAACCCTGGCCGCGGTGGAGGAGAAATTCGGCCACCTGCTGGGGTCGGACCAGTTCACCTATCTCAACATGGGCGGCGGCCACTGGATCACCAAGCCGTTCTATGATCGCGAGCGGCTCATCCGCCTCGTGCGGGAGACCCGGGAAAAGTATGGTGTGGAGGTCTGGCTTGAGCCGGGCGAGGCGGTCGCCATCCACACGGGCGTGCTGCGCGCCACGGTCATGGACGTCTTCGAATCCGCAGGACACCGGTTGGCCATCCTCTCCATCTCCGCCACCGCCCACATGCCGGACGTGATGGAAATGCCCTATCGTCCGGATGTTTTCCTGGTCGATCCCGCACCATCGGATGCGAAGCCTGCGGTGACATTCGCAGGAGAGAACTACCATCCGGCGGGCGAGGCCGGAGAATGGCTCTATCGACTGGGTGGCCCGACCTGTCTCGCGGGCGATGTCGTGGGTGACTTTTCCTTCCCGCGCGAACTCAAGACCGGCGACACCCTGGTCTTCGATGACATGGCGCACTACACGATGGTGAAGACAACCACATTCAACGGAGTGAAACACCCGGCCATCGCGCTGCAGCACGAGGATGGCTCGCTGGAAGTCATCCGTGAGTTCGGCTATGCGGATTTCCGGGACCGGCTGGCCTGACGGACGACCACGCCACGTTCACGCCTCCGGAGTCTCTTCCCGTCTTGCGGACCATTTCAAGAGTGCGTCGAGAACGGGACAGAGGGATTGCCCCCATACGGTAAGGCTATACTCCACCTTGGGCGGAATCTCAGGATGGACCACCCGTCGGACGATACCGTCCGCCTCAAGCTGGCGGAGCTGCTGTGCGAGCATCTTTTGGGTCACCTCCGGGATCGCCCGTTCAAGTTCCGAAAAGCGCCGGACGTTTCCGCCGAAAAGCTGGAAAAGGATCAACAGCTTCCAGCGCCCTTCCAATACACGGAGCGCCTCCCCGACCGCGAGAGCAGCAGTGACGGGTGTCCACCCGGGTTCCTCACCCGCAGGTGGGTCACTTACTTTTTTGTGGGTTCTTGTCGGTTCCATGGTGTTCGTGCATGCTCGTCCGGATCGGCTCGTGCCGCCATCCCAAATTCCACAAGCAATATTCCATGAATCCGCCCGACATCATCATCCGCTATTTCAACGCCGCGAACGCTGGCAACATCGACGAGGCCTGCGACTGCTTCGCCTCCGATGCGGCCGTCAGCGACGAAGGACAAACCCACGAGGGAAACCAATCGATCCGTACATGGATCGACTCGACGACGAAGAAGTATCATCCGCAGGTCGAGATGCTCCGCATCGGAAAAAAAGACACGATCCTCTGTGTGACAGGGCTGGTATCGGGCGACTTTCCGGGCAGTCCGGCAGAGCTTGATTACCAATTCACCCTTCAAAACAACACCATTTCCAACCTGTCCATCGGATGAAAACAGCCCCACAATTTTCATGTGATCCCCGTGAATTCGCAGGCAAGCGCGTTCTGGTGACGGGAGGGACCAAAGGAGCCGGGGAGGCCATCGTGCGGCGGTTCATCGCCGCTGGTGCGCGGGTGGCGACGGCGGCACGGTCCACGCTGCCGGAAGGACTGTCTCCTGATCTCTTCATCCAAGCCGACATCGGCTCTCCGGATGGAACCGAAAAACTCTCAACCGCGTTGTTGGAGGCATATGGGGGAATCGACATCATCGTTCACAATGTCGGTGGCTCGAGCACCCCGGGTGGCGGTTTCGCCGCGATCACGGATGAGCTGTGGTCGCAGGAACTGAACCTCAACCTGCTGGCCGCGGTGCGGTTGGACCGCGCGTTGTTGCCAACGATGATCCGCCAGGGCGCGGGTGTGGTGGTCCATATTTCATCCATCCAGCGGACGCTGCCCTTGCACGAATCGACCACCGCCTATGCCGCGGCGAAGGCGGCGCTGTCCGCTTACAGCAAGGCTTTGTCGAAAGAACTCGGTCCGCAAGGGGTTCGGGTGAATTCCATCGCTCCCGGGTGGATCAATACCACCGCCGCCCAAAAGCTGGTGAAGCGCATGGCGGAACATGCCGGGACGGATGAGGAAACCGCCAGACAGGGCATCGTCGATTCTCTCGGAGGCATTCCGATCGGTCGTGCGGCCTGGCCCGAAGAGGTTGCGGAACTCGCCGCGTTTCTCGCTTCCGACCGCGCGGCATCCATCCACGGCGCGGAACTGGTGATCGACGGGGGAACGATCCCTACGCTTTGAGCGAAGCCAGCGCGCGACTGAGATCATTCGGATGACGATAACCCAGATGGTAGGCCACCGCCTTCACCTGCCAGCCTTCCTCACGGATCAGCCGCCGTGCCTCCTCGGATTTGATCCTGCGGAAATAAGCGCCGGGAGACAACCCCGTCTGCGCCCGGAAGAAACGGTGCAGGGTGCTGGGGGACATCCGGAGGTAATCGCACAACGCGGGCACCGGTGCGTGGATGGCGAGGTTTCCAGCCATCCACGCATGGGCGAGCTTCCAGCGCATCTCGTCCACCGCCGGAGCGGTCTGGCTGGATCTGGAAATCTCGATCTCCAACAACTCCCGCAAGGCGGCCAAGGCACGCGGCAATTGTCCATCGGCCAGGGCGACCTCATTCCTGCAGCGGCTGTGCAACTCTGTCAGCGCCGCCACGGAGCCTGGCCGTAGTTCCAACGCGAGATAGCCTCCCTCCTCCGGACGCAATTCAGGGAGCACCGGCCGACCCTGCCAGATCCAAACGAGGATCTCAACCGCCGTCCGCTTCAACTGCGATATGCCGAACGCGCAGTCCGGATCGAACAACATCGCCACCGGCCCCTTCACCGTATGGCTTTCGTTCCCCGTCGTGACAATTACCTCCCCCCGCAGCACCAGATAATAATTCGTCCCGAGATCATAATGGAACGCGAGCGGATCCTTCTCGAAATCGCGCTGTCCCCAGCCGAGATAGAGGAGCGGCAGTTCCTCTCCCCCACCCCAGCTCGGGCGGCCCGGCGGCGGGCTGAGGGTACCTTTCGGAATCATCATGGACGTAATAGCATTTTATGTCACCGCGCCGCGATGAGCTAGCTTTTTTCCGTATGAAAAACCGAGGGACACGAGTAATGGTATGACATCTTGAAACCCACCCGCCGTGGAAACGGCACGCATGAAAACCGCCATCACCCTCTGCCAAGTCCCGGAAGCGGCCTCCGGTCCCTTCGTCCTGCGCACTCACCTGCCGGAAGCATTCGCCACCGCCGCCGCACTCGGATTCGATGCGGTGGAACTGTTTCTGCCCGGACCCGATTTCGTTTCGGTGGATGAGGTGAAATCCCTGGCGGAAAAACACGACCTCTCGATCGCCGCCATCGGCACGGGGGCCGGCTGGCTGCGACACGGACTTTCCATCACCGATCCCTCGGCCGAAAAACGCGGAGCTGCGCTGGAGTTCATCCTTTCCATGATCCACTTCGGCGGGCAGCTCGGAGCGCCCGCCATCCTAGGGTCCATGCAGGGAAAAAAGGTGGATGATGAATCGATGGACCATTTCCTGTCCGGTCTGCACGCATGCTCGCAAGCCGCCGCCGCGCATGTGGTCCCGTTCGTCTACGAACCACTGAACCGCTATGAGACGAATCTCTTCAACCGCCTTTCGGACGCCGCGCTTTTCATTGAAACCAACGACCTGAAAAACGTGCTGCTGCTCGCCGACCTATTCCACATGAGCATCGAGGAATCAGACATCGCGGCGGCATTGTCGGATGCGGGCAGACACATCGGGCACGTTCATTTCGCGGACTCCAACAGGCAGGCGATGGGCTTCGGCCATACGAACGCGGCGGCGGTGATCTCCGCGCTGCGTGAGATCGGCTACCCCGGCTACCTGTCCGCGGAGATCCTTCCCCTGCCCGATCCGGAAACCGCCGCCCGCCAGACGATCTCCATCATCCGCGAACTGTCGGCATCATGAAAACCCGCACGCTTGGCAAGACGGGCATCGAGCTGCCGATCCTCTCCTTCGGAGCGTCGTCGCTCGGGGCGGAGTTCCGTTCCATCACTCTGGAGGAAGCCATGCTTTCGACGAAGACAGCCATCGATCTCGGCATGAACTTCATCGACACCTCGCCATTTTACGGGCGCGGCATGTCGGAAATCATGCTTGGCCTGGGCCTCAAGGGAATTCCACGCGGGAGCTATCTGTTAGGCACCAAACTGGGACGTTACTCGGACATCCACTTTGATTTCTCGGCAAGGCGTGTGGAGGAATCCGTACACGTCTCGCTGCAAAGGCTCGGCACGGATCATCTGGATATCCTTTTGCTGCATGATGTGGAATTCGTGCCCCTCGCACAAATCTGGGAGGAAACCCTGCCCGCCGTCCTGAAACTGAAGCGGCAGGGAAAGGTCCGCGCGGTGGGATTTTCCTGTTATCCGCTCAAGACCTTTCATTCGGTGCTGGATCACGTGGAGGATGAGATCGACTGCGTGCTTTCCTATAATCGACACACCTTGCAGAACACGTCATTTGCGGAAGATCTGCTCCCGCGCCTGGAGGCGAAATCCATCGGCGCGATGAATGCCGGTCCGTTCTCGGCGAGGCTTCTGACGAATGCCGAGTTGCCCGCATGGCTGAAGGAGCCGGAGGAAGTGAAGGCCGCCGCACGGGCCGCCGCGAAGCTCTGCGCCGGCCGCGGTGTGGATCTCGCGCAACTGGCGCTCCAGTTTTCCTGCGAGCATCCTGGTCTGGCGACCACCATCGCCGGTTCCGCGAATCCGGCCAACATCCGCAAGTGGGCGGAATGGCTCGAACAACCCATCGACCGCGAACTGCTGGCCGACGTGCTCGCCATTTTCTCCCCGGTCAGGAACATCGGCCACACCGAGGGCCTTCCGGAAAACAACTGATGCAAGCCATCCAATTCACCGCGCCTCGGGAGATCAATCTGGTCGATCTGGAGGAACCCGCCGTCCCGAAACCGGGCGAGGCTCTCGTCCGCACGCACCGCATGGGCATCTGCGGCACGGACCTCGCATGTTACCTCGGAAAATTTCCCTTCTTCGCCTATCCCCGCACACCGGGCCATGAACTCGGACTGGAAGTCGTGGCGGTGGCGGAGGACGTGACGAATGTGAAACCCGGCGACAAGTGCTCGCTGGAACCTTATGTGAATGATCCGGACTCCGCCACCTCGCTCAAGGGAGCACAGAATTGCTGCCCCGGCGTTCAGGTCATCGGCGTCCACAACAATGGCGGCCTGCGCAAGGGAGTCTTCGCTGTGCCCGCCCGCAAGCTGCATCCGGGCAACGATCTCACCTACGACCAGCTCGCGCTCGTGGAAACACTGGCCATCGGCTATCATGCGGTGCAACGCGGGAACCCCGCGGTGGGAGAAACCGTGCTCGTCATCGGGGCGGGCCCCATCGGCCTCGCTTGCCTGGAGTTTTTAAAACTGATGGAGGTGACGACCATCGTCATGGACATGGTGGAAAGCCGGCTGGATTTCTGTCGGGAAAATCTCGGCATCCGCCACGCCATTCCATTCAAGGCGGATGGCTCGCATCTGGCGGAATTGGAAAACCTGACCGATGGCCGGCTCGCCGATGTCATCATCGATGCCACGGGAAACCCGGTGTCCATGTCCACCTGCTTCAACTATGCCGCCTTCACCGGCCGTGTGGTTTACGTCGGCATCACCACCTCGGAACTCACGTTCCCGCACGCGCCGGTTTTCCACCGCCGCGAGCTGACCCTCATGGCCTCGCGGAACGCCATGCCGGAGGATTTCCGCCATATCATCCGGCTCATCCGCGAGGGAAAGATCGATACCGACGCATGGATCACCCACCGGATTTCCTTCGATGAAGTGCCTTCGAAGTTCGCGGATTTCACCGATCCGTCGCTTGGCGCGATCAAGGCGGTCATCGAAGTCCGATAACCCGTTTGGTCCCTTCCACCTGTCCGCACCGCCGGATAAAACCCTTCCGAACCATTCATGAAAACCTGCCCCAAATATACCTTCGGCGTCGGCGATCGCTTCGCCAACGGCGCACATGCCCAACTCGCCGCCTTCATCGAGGCGAAGAAACTCGGCATCGACATCGTCCCAGTATGGAACAAGTCGAACCGCGAGCACAACATCATCGGCTCCGAGCCGGTCCAGACGCGCGAGGCGGCGGACAAGGCGGTGGCGGATCTCGGATGGACGGATGAATACCTCCTGGATGCGGACCACATCAACCTGACCACCGTGGACCGCTTCGTCGCGCCCTGCGATTTCTTCACGCTCGATGTGGCGGAAGACATCGGGGAAGCCGCCGATCCCTCGGACGTGGCGGCCTTCATCGCGAAGCACCCGGAACTCATCGGCACCGTCGCCATCGAGGGCATCGACACTCCGTTTGAAATCACCCGTGCGGACGTGGAGAAGACCGCCAACCAGTTCCTCAAGGCCACCCAGAAGGCCGCTGCGATCTATCAGCACATCGTCGCGGCGAAAGGCGGGGTGGACAACTTCGTGACCGAGGTTTCCATGGACGAGACCGACAGCCCGCAGACTCCGCCCGAGCTGTTGATCATCCTCGCCGCCATCGCCGACCAGGGTGTGCCGATCCAGACCATCGCTCCGAAGTTCACCGGACGCTTCAACAAGGGAGTTGATTATGTGGGCGATCCCGCACAGTTCGAAAAGGAGTTCAACGACGACCTCGCCGTCATCGCCCACGCCATCAGGACCTATGGACTGCCAGCCGGGCTGAAGCTCTCCGTGCACTCGGGGTCGGACAAGTTTTCCATCTATCCGATCATCAGGAAAGCCATCCAGCGCACCGGAGCCGGGCTGCACATCAAGACGGCGGGCACGAACTGGCTGGAGGAAATCATCGGTCTGGCGGAGGCCGGTGGTGCCGGACTCGCGCTGGCGAAGACGATTTATGCGAAAGCGTTGGAGAAAAAAGCCGCCCTTTGCGAACCCTACGCCACCGTCATCGACATCAATGACGCCAACCTCCCGTCCGCCACGGAAGTGGAAGGCTGGAGCAGCACCCGTTTCACCGACGCACTGCGTCATGATCCCTCGAACCCCGGTTACAACGCGGACCTCCGGCAGCTTCTGCACGTCGGTTTCAAGATCGCCGCCCAGCTCGGACCGGAATACATCCAGGCCTTGCACGACAACTCGGCCGTTGTTGCGAAAAATGTGACGGGAAACCTGTTGGAACGTCACATGAAGCCGCTTTTCCTGTGACAGGAAGCCACAAGGGCCGCAAATGTTCGGGAAGAAGACCGCCAAGGATTCCTGTTATTCCCGGTTCTGTTTGACAAGTGCGGGTAATGGCTTCTCATAGCCAAAGCCCGGCCCTAACAATGACCACCAACACCGCTTCTTCTCAGGACCACACGCCCGTTCAAACCGAGGTCCTTGTCGTCGATGACGACAAGCATACGCGTGATATCCTCCGCCTGATGCTCATCTCCCAGGGCTTCGCCGTTGAAATGGCGGAGAATGGGGCCGAAGCGCTCAAGCGGCTCGAATCACGTGACTTCGGCCTGGTGATCACGGATCTGTTCATGCCGGAGAAGGATGGAATCGAGACCATCCGCGAAATCCATGCCAAACGTCCTGAGCTGAAAATCATCGCGATCTCCGGAGGAGTGGGCGGGATCGGCAGGGACTGCCTCACCGTCACCAAGTATCTCGGAGCATCCGCCACCTTGAAAAAGCCTTTCGATCATGACACCCTGGCTGAGACCATCAAGACGGTCCTGACAACCGGCAAATGAGCCTGCGGCCGGTCCATCCGACCGGGGCAGGCCCGTTGAAAGATCGTTTCCGGATCCACCCGCATCAATTCCTCGCCCGTCCGGAAGGAACGTCCACTCCTTGTTTTCCGCATGATCGACTCGCACCACCACCTCTGGAGCTACTCCGCCGGGGAATACCCGTGGATTCCTCCCGGCTCGCCTCTGGCGAACGACCATCTCCTCACGGAGTTGGAACAAGCCACGGCCTCCGCAGGGGTGGATGCCACCGTGGTGGTGCAGGCGCGGCAGGTGGTGGAGGAGTCGCACCGGCTGCTTTCCCTGGCGGACCGGTCGGAACTCATCGCCGGGGTTGTCGGCTGGGTTCCTCTTGTGGATGAAAATGTCGCCGAGCCGCTCGCCCGCCTCGCGGCACATGACAAGTTCAAGGGCGTGCGACATGTTCTGCAGGATGAACCGGATGACTATTTCCTGCGGGACGATTTTCATCGCGGCCTGTCGCTGCTTCCCGATCTGGACCTGCGCTACGACCTGCTGGTTTACCAAAACCAGCTCCCGGCCTCCATCCGGCTGGTGGATCGCCAGCCGGACCTGGGCATCATCATCGATCACATCGCCAAACCCCGGATCCTCAAAGGCAGGATCGATCCCGCTTGGAAAGCAGGCATGACGGAGCTTGCCAAACGCGAGAACATCCTTGGCGTTAAAATCTCGGGCATGGTGACGGAAGTGTCGGACCCGGAGATCGATGAAGACACGCTGCGCGCCTACTTCGAGGAAACCCTCCGGATCTTCGGCGTGGACCGCCTGATGTTCGGCACGGACTGGCCGGTGTGCCTGCTTCGTGTGGATTCCTGCCAAACGTGGACGGAAATGTTCCGCCGTTTCACCGCCTCCTTGAGCAGTGATGAAAAAGCCGCCGTCGGGCATGACAATGCCGCGCGGATCTATGGTCTTTAAATCCTGCACTTTCCAAAGGACACCGCCATTTCCATTGTCATCCCGAGAATTTCCTTCAACTTCGAAACCCATCCCATGATTGACCGCATCCTCGCCAAACGCATTGTTCCCGTCGTTGTTCTCGACCGTGTCGAATCCGCCGAGCCGCTTGCGGAGGCGCTGTTGGAGGGGGGGCTCGACATCATGGAAATCACGTTCAGGACGGCGGCGGCGGAGGAGTCCATCCGGCGCATCGCCGCGCGGTTTCCGGAGATCCTGTTAGGGGCCGGAACATTGCTTGAAAAGGAACAGGTCCGGCGTGCCCGCGACGCGGGTGCCGTGTTCGGCCTGGCACCGGGCCTGAACCCGGCCATCATCGCCTCGGCGAAGGAGATCGGCCTGCAATTCTCCCCCGGGGTCATGACTCCCAGCGATGTGGAACAGGCGCTGTCGCTCGGTTGCGAACTGTTGAAATTTTTCCCGGCGGAGGTCGCGGGCGGTGTGGACATGCTCAAGGCCCTCGCCGGTCCATACGGTCATACAGGTGTCCGGTTCATCCCGACCGGTGGCGTGTCTTCCGGCAATCTGTCGGCCTATCTCAAGCTGCCTGTCGTCGCCGCCATCGGCGGTTCGTGGATGGTGGACAAGCAGTTGGTGAACGAT
Organism: Luteolibacter yonseiensis; assembly: GCF_016595465.1. NCBI lineage: Bacteria > Pseudomonadati > Verrucomicrobiota > Verrucomicrobiia > Verrucomicrobiales > Verrucomicrobiaceae > Luteolibacter > Luteolibacter yonseiensis. The sequence goes on from NZ_JAENIK010000012.1 coordinate 811,633, forward strand.
GGGAAGTGGGCGGAAATCACTCGCATCACACGCGAGGCTCTTGCCGCCGCCGCGGAAGCCCGCTAACACCGTTCCCATGATCGCAGGAATCGAACTGGGCGGGACGAAGACCGTCGTCGCCATTGGCACGCCTGAAGGGAAGGTCGTGGAAGAGTTCCGCTTCCCCACAACCCACCCGGAAGAGACGCTTGCCGTTGCGGCGGAATGGCTGCGCGCGAGAGGCACTCCGGGGGACATCTGCATCGCCGCATTCGGTCCGGTGGGGGTGGTGAAAGGGCGGGAGAATTATGGAAAAATCCTCGCGACACCGAAGGCCGGTTGGTCGGACTTCTCGCTGACAGGCGCGCTGGCGGAAGTATTTCCCGAGGCCCGCTACTCCATCGACACCGACGTGAACGCGGCCGCCCTGGCGGAAGCACGGATCGGCGCGGCGGCCGGGCTGGATGACGTCGCCTACATCACCATCGGCACCGGCATCGGAGCGGGGATCCTGTCCGGAGGACATCTGATCCACGGTTCACTTCATCCTGAGACGGGTCACCTGAAGGTGCCGCGTCATCCCGAGGACACGTTCAAAGGCGTATGCCCGTTTCATGCGGACTGTCTGGAGGGCTTGGCAAGCGGCCCGGCCATCGCGGCCCGGTGGGGGAAACCGGCTGATGAACTGCCGGTCGGCCATCCCGCCTGGGACATGCAGGCGTGGTACCTCGCGCATGGGATCCTTTCCTTGCTTGCCATCGTTTCTCCGGAGAAGGTCATCGTCGGCGGAGGGGTCTCCCAGGTGGCGGGATTGCATGAAAAGATCAACAGGCTGCTTGTGGAAATCGGCGCGGGGTATTTCCCCGTTCTGTTGACCGATGGTGACTACGTCGTCCCGCCCGCCCTCGGCCAGGAAGCGGGAATATGCGGGGCGTTTCTGCTGACGGGTTCTTGAACGGGTGCGGTTTTGCCTTGTGATCGCGCCCCCGATCCAGTGACAGCCACAAGCATGGAGGAGGAAACGAAAAAGCCCGCCATCCGCAGGGATGACGGGCTTTGGAGATTCACCGGTGCGTTTTAGCAACCGCAGCCGCCGCCACCGTGGCCACCGCAGCAACCGCCGCCGGATTCCACGAGGTCGTCAGCCGTTGGCACGCGGCCGTTTTCGATGGTGCTGCTCACGTACTTGCCGATTTCCTTCTGGAGGCCTTCCAGTTCGCGCTGGGCGGTAAGGAAATCACGGGCGATTTCATTGGCGAACAAAGCGTCACGGGCCGCCTCGAACTCGCGGATTTCAACAGCGCCCAGCTCGATGCCGGCGTGTTGCTTGTGGTGGAGTTCCTCGCCGCGCTCATGCACGCTCTGGTATTGGAGGCGGGCCGCGTCGTCGCCCAGGAAGCGCTCGACCTGGGCCTGAAGCTTGAGAAAGGTAGGATCACTGACGATTTGCGCGCACAGTTCCTTGGTTTTGGAGATGACTTGTGAGTCTTCGGCAACAATGGACATGCCGCTCAATACGCCTGTAAAACCGGACTGGCAACGGAAATAAAAACGGGGGCCGGTCGATCCGCCGGCGTCCTTCAAAACACGGTGCTCCTCAAAAAGCGTGACAGCGGGCGGAAGCCCGGTTTTCGTAATGCAACTCACTTCCCCATGGCCATCGACCCACTCAAAGACGGCATCCGTTCCAACGTCCGGATCGATTTCTACGGCCACGTCCACAAGCGCCTGCGGGGCACGGATGCGGACAAGCGCTACGCCATGGAGGTCTCCGTCCTGAAGGTGTTGGAAGAACGCGGCTGCCCGTATGTCCCACGCCTGCTGGAAGAACATCCGGAGGAGCTTTATTTCGTCTCCACGAACTGCGGGAAGCCCGCGTCCATGATTACCAAGGAGAAGGCCAACCAGCTTTTCGCGAAACTGGAGCGCGAGTATGGCGTGCGCCATCTCGACGCGGAGCCCCGGAACATCACCTACTCCGACAAGCTCGGTTGCTTCTGCATCATCGACTTCGAGCTGGCGGAGGTGCTTCCACCACCGCCGGAGCTCGGCACTCCCTCACCCAAAAATCCCGAACACCCATAAACCCAACCCATCATTCGTGACGGAATCCGCCATTTTTCACTGGGCGTCGCTGACCCACAGCGGCTCCCGGAAACCCCGCAATGACGATTCGCTCATCGCCTTCGCCTCCGGAGCGCTCGGTGCGGAAACATTACCCGCCGAGGGCAGCCTGCCCCTTGCCCAGCATGATCTCGTCTTCGCCGTTTCCGACGGCATGGGCGGAGGAAATGCCGGTGACATCGCGTCCTCAACCATCGTCACCCAGATGGCGGAGATCATCCCGGAAACGTTCAAGGCGGCTGCCGCGGGCTTTTTCCCCGATTCCATCAGCCACCTTGGAGACGCATTGCGCAGCATCCACGAACAGATCAACGCCGCCGCCAATGGTTGCCCGGACAAGAGTGGCATGGCCGCCACGCTGGCGCTCACCTGGTTCACTCCGGAAAACCTCTACCTCGCCAATGCAGGGGATTCGCGCATCTACCGCTCGCGCGGTGGCGTGCTGGAGCAGCTCAGCCGAGACCACACCGCCGCCTGGGGGCAGTGGAAACGGGGGGAGATCAGCGAGATCCAATACCGGAACCACCCCCGCCGCGCCGCGCTCTATGAAGTCGTCGGCGGGGGCCATGCCCGGGTGAATCCCCACTTCGCCGCCGTATCCTACGAACCGGGCGACTGTTTCCTCGTCTGCTCGGACGGCCTCATCGACGGTTTGTGGGAACGCCACATTTCGGAAGCCCTCGCCGGTTGCACGGATTGTCCGATGGCCACCGCCGAAAAACTCCTGAAACGCGCCGTGGACAACTCGGGTATCGACGACACGAGCCTGATCGTGATCTCGGTGATCGCCTGAAACACCCCCACCCTCCTCCCCCCGGCCTCCCGCAGCACTTTTTGCGGCAATCAACTTTTTGGCTTTCCTATTCCTTGGTTGGGTGGAGGATCAGACAAAACATTTCTAACAGAAACTGATGCGTGGTTTTCTTCAGATCCGCCCCACCTTCTCCCTAGAATTTCCATGAAATTACTTCAAACCCTCCTCCTGCCCTCCCTCGAATGGAAAAACGACCACGGGCGGCTCGCTCCGGCTGACGCCGAACTGGTGTTTGCTTTTGGAATCCGCGAAATCATCGAGTCTCCCGATATTTATCAGGAGCTGAAAAAACGATTTCCTGCCGCCCACATCGCCCTCGCCTCGACCTCCGGCAACCTGGCGGACCAGATCATCGATGACAGCGGAGTGCTCTGCACCGCTCTCCGCATGGAAAAGTCCCGCACCCGTGCGGAGGTTGCGAATCTATCATCCCACCCGGACCTCGAAACCTTGTGCGCCCACCTCGCCGACGTGCTCGCGGCGGACGATCTCCGTCACGTATTCGTGCTTTCGGACGGCAGTTCCGTCAACGGCACGGAATTGAGCAACACATTCAACAGCAAGCTTCCACCTCAGGTGACACTCAGCGGCGGTCTGGCCGGAGACGGCACCGCCTTCAGCAAGACCGTCGTGGGCCTGGACAGCGTCCCCACGACCGGAACTATCGTCGCCATCGGGTTTTACGGAAATGTGGAACTGGCCTTCGGCAGCGCGGGCGGCTGGAGCGGATTCGGCCCGGAACGCCTGGTCACCCGGTCCGAGGGCAACTGCCTCCACGAGTTGGACGGGCAGCCGGCACTCCATCTTTACAAAACCTACCTTGGCAGCCAGGCAGCCGGCCTGCCAGCCTCCGCCCTGAGGTTCCCCCTCCGGGTGTCGCAGGGAGAAAACACCCCCTTCATCGTCAGGACCATCCTCTCGATCGATGAGGATGCGAACACCATGACTTTCGCCGGTGACGTCCCGGAAGGGGCCAAGGTCCAGCTCATGCGGGCGTCCTATGAGGATCTCATCGATGGCGCGCAATCGGCGGCGGAACAAGCGGAACTGCCCGGAGCGGAACTGGTGCTCTGCGTCAGCTGCGTCGGCCGGAGGATCGTGCTGGGCCAGCGCACCGAGGAGGAACTCGAGAGCGTGCGGGCGGCCTTCGGGGACTCTCCGGTGATCGGCGGATTCTATTCCTACGGCGAACTGGCCCCCTCCGGGCATCAACTGGAAAGCCAGCTCCACAATCAAACCATGACCATCACCAGTTTCCGGGAAGTCTGATATGACCTATCACCCGCTACTGGCCCGGCAATTGCGGAGAGTTTTCGGCTCGTCAGACACGGTGCCACCGGAAGTGCTGCCATTCATCAAGCTGGTGGATGGCGCTTACGCCCAGTTTGACAGCGACCGCCTGCTGACGGAGCACGTGATGACTGTCAGCGCCCGCGAACTGACCGAATCCAACGCCACCCTGATCGAACAGAACAACCGCAATGCCGAAGTGCTCCAACGGTTGGAAAAGGCGATCAACCTGCTGAACGACGACGAATCCGGCCACCGCGGCGGATTGGATCTTCTGCAGGTCGCCCATGACATCGAGCAACTCGCGGAACTGCGGCGCGATACGGAAAACGCCCTCAGATCCGCGAAAGTCGCCGCGGACTCCGCCAACCGGGCGAAAAGCGAGTTTCTGGCGAACATGAGTCACGAAATCAGAACGCCGCTCAACGCCGTGGTAGGGATGACCAGCCTTCTGCTCGATTCGGAGATGTCTCCCGACCAGCTCGACTATACCGAGACCATCCGCGCCAGCAGCGACGCGCTCCTCAGCATTATCAACGATATCCTGGATTTTTCCAAGATCGAGGCCGGAAAAATGGAGGTCGAGTGCATTCCCACCGACATCCACACCACGGTGGAACAGGTGATCGACATGTTCTCCGCCCAGACCTCCGCGCAGATGTTGGATCTCGGAGCTTTCATTTCCCCGGAGGTGCCGCGATGGGTCAACTCGGATCCCACCCGGCTGCGCCAGATTCTGGTGAACCTCGTGGGAAACGCCATCCGGTTCACTCCTCAGGGAGGCATCGGCATCTTCGTCAGCGCGATGCGGGAAGAAGACAAATGGAACATCAGGTTTCATGTCGAGGACACGGGAATCGGCATTCCAGCCGAGAGGCTCGACCGCCTGTTCAAGGCATTCACCCAGGTGGACAGTTCCACCACGCGGAGATTTGGCGGAACCGGGCTCGGACTGGCCATCTCCCAGCGGCTGGTGTCCATGCTGGGAGGAGAAATTTCCGTGACCAGCGAGCCCGGCGAAGGAACCACCTTCCACTTCGACATCCGCGCGGAGGCGGTCGGTCTCAATGAGCTGCGTCCGCCACAACAACTCGACATCCGTCCTCTCGCCGGACGGCATATCCTGATTGTGGACGACATCGCGATCAACCGCCGGATCCTCGAACAGCAACTCCGTGGCGCGGGATTTGTCGTCACCCTCGCCCCGAGTCCCCAAGCCGCCATCGAGTTTTTCCTGCTCGGGAATTCCTGCGACCTCGTCCTGCTGGACTACAACATGCCGGTCATGAACGGTGCGGAACTCGCCCTGGAGCTCGACCGCAGACATCCCCGCAGCCTGCCGCCCTTCATTCTCCTGAGTTCGCGGGGACACCTGACCGATGAGGCAGGCCCCCTGATCAGCCGCAGGCTCGCCAAGCCCGTCAAACCCAGCGAGCTGCTCTCACTGATTTCCGAAACGCTGCTGCCCACCAGCCACATCCGGGTGCCGACCCGTGCGGCGCCGGAATACGACACCTCCTTCGCCAACAAGTATCCGTTGAAAATACTCGTCGCCGAAGACATCGCCGTAAACCAGAAGGTCATCAGCCTGTTCCTCACCCGGCTCGGCTATCGGGCGGACATCGTCGCCGACGGATTGGAGGTGCTTGCCGCCCACGCCGCGGGAAACCATGACATCATCCTGATGGACCTCCAGATGCCGGAAATGGACGGTGTCGCCGCCACCCGCATGCTCCGCACCAACCCCAACGGCGCCTCGCGCCCCTACATCATCGCCTTGACCGCGAACGTCCAGTCCGAGCAGCAGATTGAAGCACGGGAGGTCGGATTCCAGGATTACCTCAGCAAACCGCTGCGCCCGGAATCACTCGCGAACGCCCTCGAAAGAGCCCACATCTGGCTCATGGCAAACCCTTAAATACCCCCCAACGTGAATGCCAAAAACAATTTGGCTTGGCATGCATGATGCTTTTTCATGAATGTCAGTCATCCTTGGCGGCCACGGGAGCACCCGGATTCACAAGGATTTCTGAGACAAAATTACCGTTAATCACTGAAAACAACCACATATGGCCAAATACAAATTGGAATACATCTGGCTCGACGGCTACACCCCCGTGCCAAATCTCCGCGGAAAAACGCAAATCAAAGAATACGCCAGTTTTCCAACCCTGGAAGAGCTCCCACTCTGGGGCTTCGACGGTAGTTCCACCCAGCAAGCTGAAGGCCGCAGCTCCGATTGCGTCCTGAAACCGGTCGCCATCTACCCGGACACCACCCGCAAGAACGGTGCGATCGTGATGTGCGAAGTCATGATGCCGGACGGCACCACCCCGCACCCGACCAACGCGCGTGCCACCATCCTTGACGATCCCGGCGCATGGTTCGGCTTCGAGCAGGAATATTTCCTCTACCAGGACGGACGTCCTCTCGGCTTCCCTGTCGATGGCTTCCCGAAAATCGGCCAAGGCCCGTATTACTGCGGTGTCGGCTACAAGTTCATGGGCGACATCGCCCGCCAGATCGTCGAGGAGCACCTCGACCTCTGCCTCGACGCAGGCATCAACCACGAAGGCATCAACGCCGAGGTGGCGAAAGGCCAGTGGGAATTCCAGATCTTCGGCAAGGGCTCCAAGAAAGCCGCCGACGAAATGTGGGTCGCCCGCTACCTCCTCAACCGCGTCTGCGAAAAATACGGCATCGACGTGGAATACCATTGCAAACCACTCGGTGACACCGACTGGAACGGCTCCGGCATGCACGCGAACTTCTCCACCGAGTACCTCCGCACCAAGGGCGGCAAGGAGTACTTCGAAGCACTCATGGGTGCCTTCGCCGACCACGTGGAAGAGCACATCGCCGTCTACGGTCCTGACAACCACATGCGCCTCACCGGTCTCCACGAGACCCAGGCCATCGACAAGTTCTCCTACGGTGTCGCTGACCGCGGTGCGTCCATCCGCATCCCGCACAGCTTCGTCAAGGGCGACAAATATCAAGGCTATCTCGAAGACCGCCGTCCGAACTCCCAAGGCGACCCGTACCAGATCGCCTCGCGGATCCTCAAGACGATCTCCCTCGTGCCGACTCCTTGAGTTGACCCTTTAGAGTGAGTTTTCCTCAAGCCGCCTTCCTTCACGGGAAGGCGGCTTGTTTTTTGAGATAGGGAAACCGACAACGGCCTGTTGCATGGCCTCCGGTGCCGCCCTTCCGGTGATCGCAACGGGGTGCCAGGACTTCTGCGGCGGGTGGCAGACAGTCGCTTCGTCATCGGCCGAAAACCCTCGGATACCTTTTTTGAAAATCCTGGTTCATTTGCGAATTATCGCGAGATAATAGACGTAGTGGATTTTACAACGCCGGCGACAACCCCTGCCACCCACGCGGTCCAACCCATTATCCGATGAAAATCCGAATCAACTCATGCTGCCTCCTGTTGGCATCCCTGATGACAGGTCTTGCAACTCCCGAAAATGACATCGCCTCGCAGGTACCCGCGGCGAGGGCCATCCTGGATGAATGGCAGGCGGAAAAACCGGAGCGGGCCCAGAGAAAACTGCACGTGATCTTGTGGACCCCCTCCGACCGGGAACCCGCACCGGGATATCGCGAGCGGCTTTCCGCCGTGTTGCACGACATCCAGAAATTCTATGCGAAGGAAATGACACGCGTCGGATTCGGTCCCCGCACCTTGAGATTTGATGAAGAATCTGGCGGCATGATCCGCATTCATCAGGTGCGGGGCAGGCACCCCTACGCTCACTACGCCACGAAAAGCGGAAGCGAAATCCGCGAGGAATGCCTCAAGCCGCTGAAGCAGGCCGGTGTGGACGCGGACAAGGAAACGATCGTGATCTTCTGCAACATGGCGAACTGGGATGCCGACAAGGGAACAATGACCCAGAACAGCCCTTACTATGCCGGCGGAACCCATATGAAGGGCACCGCATGGCAGGTGGATTCCCCGTTGTTGAACCTGGACTTCCTGGCGAAAAAGGAGCCGGTTTTCCATGACGGCCAGTATGGAAACATCTCGGTCGGCCGTTATAATTCGATCTTCATCGGTGGCGTGGCCCACGAGTTGGGGCACGCCCTGGGTCTCCCCCATGCGTGCGAACGGGAGGACGAGAAAGAATCATTCGGAACCGCGCTCATGGGATCCGGAAACCGCTCTTACGGTGAGAATCTGCGGGGCGAAGGCAAGGGCACGTTCCTCACCCTCGCCCACGCGCTGCGGCTAGCGTCCCACCCGATTTTCTGCGGCTCCATCAAGGGCGTGGACATTCCCGCAAACGTATTGGTGACGGATGCCTCGATCCAGCAAGCCGGGAATGGCTGCGATTTCTCCGCCACGGTGAAGGCGGACCCGCCGGTATATGGGGTGGTCGCCTACATGGATCCCGAGGGTGGAGGCGATTACGACGCCACGACCACCACGGCGGTGCCGGACAAGAACGGCAAATTCGTCCTGCACTGCCAGACCTTCGCCAAAGGCAAGGCGGGTGAGCTGCGGGTGGTCTATCTCCAGTCAAACGGCGTAGCCTCCGGATTCTTGAGCGCCACCCCCTACAGCTATCCCTATCTGGTGGATTCTTCGGGCAAGGTTGATATTTCCGCATCGAGAACCCGGCTGCTTCTGGAACCACTCGTCGCCGCGGTCGCCGCCCGTGCCCCGGCTGCTGTGGAACTGCGGTTGAAAGAACTTGCCTCATTCAAAGACGATTCCCTTTCGGAAATCGCCCGATGCTATGCGAATTCCATCTCACCCCGCTTGAAATCAGGAATCGGCCCCGGAACCAACCGGGTGCTTCTCTCCGAAATGGCCACCGCCGAGGCGCTTACCGGCTATGGTCCACCGACCCGCGACGGACTGCCGGGACGAGACGGGATTCTCATCTGTGGCGGCCGGGCATATGCACGCGGACTCTACGCCCACGCACCCGCCCGCCATGTGTGGGAACTGGACGGCTCATGGAAGTCCCTTCAAGGAAGAGCCGGTATCGCGGACGGTCATGACGGCACCGTCCGGTTCGTCATCGAGGGCGATGGCAAGCTGCTGTGGCAATCGGACGTGGTCAAGGCCGGCAAGAGCCTGCCATTCCAAGCCGACCTCAGCGGAATCAGAAAACTCACCCTGCGTACGGAAGACGGCGGGGACGAAACCCGGGGTGACTGGGGGCTCTGGCTCGCTCCCGAAATTTCCCGTTGAAGCCCGCCTCCGCCACGTGCGGCCCACCGGCTGAAATTTTTACTAGCACGAGATAATTCGGAATGATATGACCAAATCAATTGGAGCTTACCCGTCCGGACGATTCCCCATCCCTTGTTGCCATGCATCGTTTCCCTTTGATCTCTCGGGCCGTCTTTCTGGCGCTCTCGTTCGTGTTCACAGCATCATCCCGTGCGGATTTATCCGGGGATTACGCGAGTCTCGTCAGCGGAGCGGAATCGCAGGTCATCACCGCACCGGGCACTCCGGGGACGGTGGCCATGTTTGGCACGGCAGCGTTTCCCGTTCTCCTGGGAACGGCCGGTCCACCCCAGTCGGTGATGGGCGCGGGGCGTTACGGTGACAGCTACGCCGGAACAGCAGCCCGGGCGGTGGGCTTTTCACACACGGGATTTTTTGATACAGTGGCGGGTCCGCGCGGGACCTTGTTTGCGAACTCGGTGCTATGGGCGAGCCGTCAGCCGGTTCCGGTCGGAACGATCGCGGTCGTTGTCGGAAACACGGCGGTCGGAACATTCCTCACCACCGCAGGCTACACGGTGCGCAATGTTTCATCGGGTATCACGGATGCGAACCTCAATGGCGCGCATGTGCTTATTCTGGGTGGAAATACGGACTATTCGAACACCGTAATGACACGCATCGCCGGTTTCGCGACGGCGGGCGGCGGCATCGTGATGAGCGCCACCCCTTGGGCGGCATCCGCGGGCGCTTATGCGGACAGCAATGAAATTTTAAAACCCTTCGGACTCGTTTTTACCGGAGACTATTCGGCCGATCCTTCATACACGGTTGCGCCGGCCGCGCACCCGGCGATCAACTCGGCTCTGGTGGCCGCAGACGCGTTGATCGCTGACAAAGAGGGCACGGCGGTCATGACTGCAGCGAACCGCGGCATCGCGGCGAACGCGATTTTCCAAGTCACACAGGTCCGTATCGACATCCCGACCCTGGCCGCGAAATTGGACATTTTGGGTGACGCCACCCATTACGGCATTATCGCGCCGACACTCGCCTCACCGATCAATACCACGGCCAAACCGGTCGAAAAGATGCTCGCGCGCTACCAATCGCAGACTTACGACGCGATGGCTCCGGGGCAGTTGTTCGCCCATCCGTGTGCTGCGGATTTCCCGGGTTCCGCCGCCGCGGGTGCCATCCCTGTGAGCAGAACGGTGACGGTGAATGGCAACACCGCCACGGACTTCTACATGAACCAAGGCGGCAAACCGACCCGTGTCGAAACGGGCGTTTACGCCGCCCCCGGTGCCACAGTGACGGTTGCCATTCCGGTGGATAAGATCGCCCAAGGCCTGCAAGTCCTCATCTCACCAAACGGTAGCGAGGACTCAACCTTCGACACCACCACCTGGACGTTTTTCCCGAAACTCTGGCGGCGTGTGCCACTCACCCAAGCCGCCACCCAGACCGGCAGCGTATTGGGCGGGCTGGTGACGATCCTTGTTCCCGCAGGCAAATCGCTGGGAAATTTCGAGGTGACCGTGCACGGCGGGATCAAGGCTCCGGCATTCGTACTCGGCCAGACCACCGACGCCGAATGGAATGACGGCATCAAGAACAATCCCGCCCCCTATGGCTACATCCGGAATGAAAAGCTGACGCTGTATCTGCCCAGCGCCCAACTCTCGAAGATGAGCAACCCGACGGAGGTGACCGCCTATTGGAAACAGGTGATGGACATCGCGGACGACTGCTACGGCTATTCCAACTATCGGAAACGCGCGGAAGTCGTGAGCACGTCACGCTACGTGGCCTATGGTGCCGCCTATGCGGGCTACCCGATCGAAGCGGGTTGGGGAACCGATGCGGAATCGCTGCTGAATTCCGCACGGGTGAACGGAGACTGGGGCACCTATCACGAGCTCGGCCATGGGTTTCAGGATGATTTCGACAGCTCCTTCGTGATCGCGACCAGCGCCGAGGTGGATGTGAATCTGTTTCCCGGAATGATTTACACGATCCTCCATGACCGCACGGCATGGGACGGCGCACATTCCAGCTACGATGCGGTCGACCGTATTGCGGCAAGAAACACGTATCTTGCACTGCCGGTGGATCAGCAGACCTGGCAGAAGGCGAACGATTCCTACCCTGTCGCCTACGACTTCTATTTCAACCTGGCCGAGGCGTTCGGCTGGCAATGCTATAAAACGGCCCTTTCCCGCCTGATGCGCTACCTGCAGGATCCCACCTCCGCGACGGATGCTCCGTTGAAGGCTTTGAATACCGCCGATCCGAACTTCAAGCGCAACCGCTTCTACCTGTTGTTTTGCGATGCCACGGGGCGGAATCTCGACGCTTATTTCCAACGCTACGGCTTGGGAAAAGCAGGTGCGGGTTTTGAAATCACCCAATCGGTGAAGGACCAGATCGCCGCAAAGGGCTATCCCACCTGGACCGGCAACACACCGATCGACTCGCTTTCCACCCCTCCGGCTCTCAGCTTGAGGGAGGACTCCGTGCCGGGCACCGAGATTTACCAATTCTCAGCCACGGATGCGGAAGAGCCGGGCCAGATCTACGAATACTCCATTACCGGCGGAAATCCCGACAACGCCTTCAGTATCGACAAACGAACCGGCAGGCTCCGGGTTCAGAAGGTGGATGCGGAAACATTGGCAAGCCACACGCTCACCGTCCAGGTGCAGGATTGCGGAGTACCGCGCTACGCCGCGACCCAGACTTTCACCATCAATATCCTCAACACCGGCGAACCGCCGCAGGTCGAAGGCAAGCTCCTGACGGCGACGAAGACGATGGCCGACGGTACGTCGCTCGGCACGCCGGCCGCCACTGTCGAACAAGGTCGCACGGTCGTCAGCCGCTCCATCGTGGCGGGTAACGACGGCCATTTCGCCATCAACTCCAGCACCGGAGCCATCACCGTCACCAACGCCAGCACCCTTCCCGATCCGGGTGTGATCGTTCTTACCGTCAAGGTCACGGACAGCAGCGGAGCCAGCGGCTTCGGCACCGCGACGATCCTCTGCAACCGCACGAAAGGCATCCTCGAAGAGCGCTGGGCCGGCTCCGCCATCGGCGGAAACCCCTCGTCAACCAGCACTTACACCACCTTCACCTCCGCTCAGAACGTGTCGAACAATTACATCCGCCGCGTATCCGGCTGGCTGATCCCGATGAAAACAGGGATTCACACCTTCTGGATCTCTTCGGACGACGGCAGCACGCTCTCACTCAGCACCGACGGGACTGAAGCCAACAAACGAGCCATCGCCACCGTCAGCGGCTACACGAATTTCCAGCAATGGACGGCATCCTCGTCGCAGAAATCCCAACCCGTTTTTCTGGAGATGGGTCGGGCCTACTACATCGAGGCGATCCAGACGGAAGGCTCCGGCGGCGACCATGTCTCCGTGGCATGGGAGGGCCCCGGCATCGCGCGGCAGGTCATCCCGAACGCGGTGCTCATCCCGCGGAATGCGACAGCCGCATTCCCTCCCCGCCCATCCGTGCCGACGGTCTCGCTGACAACCCCTGACTCGGGTGAACGACTGTTCACCCCCGGCACATTCCCGGTATCCGCCACACCCGGTGACAACACGCTCACCATTTTCAGAGTGGCGTTTTTTGATGGTGAGACGCTGATCGGCGAGGACGACACCCCGCCTTACAGCATCAACTGGATCAATCCGGAGGTCGGCCCCCATTCCCTGAGCGCGCGTGTTTTCCATACCGTCGGCACGCTCGATTCCATCGCCATCACCGTCACCGTGGCTCCGCAAACACCCATGACGTCCTGGCAAAATGCCAAATTTGGTGCGGCGGCGGGCGACCCGTCAGTCTCGGGTCCTCACGCGGACCCCAATCACAACGGCCTCGTGAACCTTCTGGAGTATGCTCTCGGCACGGAACCAAACTCCCCTTTTTCTTCTCCCCCTGTGCGAGGAGCGATATTCGAAAACCGGCTTACTCTTTCATTCTCCCGCAACACTTCCGCCAGTGATGTGGTCTTGAAGGTGCAGGCAAGTGACGAAGTTACCGGGCAATGGAGCGACCTCGCCGTCAGCACCGATGGAGGAGCGTTTTCAGCCCTGATCCCGGGGGTGGTGGTTACGGAATCCCCAGGCGGAGCAACTCGCGACGTATCCGTCAGCGACTTCGTCGCAAACGACTCCCCCGCCCCCATCCGCAGATTCATGCGCGTCCATGCCTCCCTTCGTTGAGGGCGCGCGGGGCTGTGGGGGGAAAATAGCAGATCGCCACGCGGGGAAATCCAGGCTAGCGTCCGACCATGCAAACCGTGGCCACCTTCACGACCCCGGAAGACGCACATCTCTTCCGCACCTTTCTCGGGTCCCACGGGATCGAGGCATTTTTGTTGGATGAGCATTTCATCCAGAGTTTCTGGTATTACAGCAACACCCTCGGCGGAGTGAGACTGGCGGTGCAGGACGAGGATCTGGAGCATGCGGCGGACATCCATCAGGCCTACATGGACACCCTGAGAAAAGGCCCCTATCCTTTGCAACCTGTCCGCGCGTGGCCCGTGGTGATACTGCTTTCCATTCTCTTCAGCGTGCCCTTGCCGATCTTCGGACGACAGCCGTGGCGTCAGGACTAGTGGCACAGGCAACCGGGATCCGGCTTCTCCCCCCCACCTTTGGGAACCGGCGGGCCGGACGCGGAGAAACACGCGACGATGGGTGCCGGATTCGATATTTTATCATCACAAAAAACAAATCCTCCCGACCGCAACGCTCTATGGATGAAACCAGCGACAATCCCATGGCAAATTCAACCGCGGCCACCGAAGCATCTCCCGCAGCCTCCGCATGGCGCGAGTGGCTGGAAGAGCACGGCCCCAAGCTACTGCTCTTTGCCCGCCAGCAGTCCAGATCTCATGAGGATGCCAAGGACATCTTCCAGGATGCTCTCGTCAAACTCGTCGAAAAGGTCCGCAGCGGCGAATTCGTCGGCGGGCAGGAAGCATGGCTTCCCTACCTCTATACCGCCATCCGCCGCCTCGCCATCGATCTGAGCCGCCGGGACGACCGCCGCAAGCGCCGCGAGGACAATGTGTCCGCCGATGCGGAAGCATTTTCCAACGATCTCCAGCCATGGTTTGAAACCGAGTCATCCGACGACGAGACACGTTCCCAGCTCGAACGGGGTCTCAAGGAACTGCCCGAAAAGTTCGCCGAGGTCATCACCATGAAAATATGGGGCGAACGCACGTTCGCGGAAATCGGCGAAACGCTCGGCATCTCACAGAACACCGCCGCCTCGCGCTACCGTTACGGCCTTGAAGCGCTCAAGAAACTTCTCAGCAACGCCCGCAACCGTGGCGACCTTTCCATCTGACACCTTCCACCAAACCACATGAAGCAAGATCATTCATCCATCGAAGCGGAACTCCGGTCGCTGCAGGCCGCGATGCTCGATGACGAACTGCTCCGGCGGCTCGAAGCCGCCGCGGAGGGGACCCAGACGCAGCTCACCCGTGAGGAACTCCGGTTCGAGGACTCCCTCCGCAGGCATTCACCCGCCCGGCTTTCTCTCGATTTCCTCACACGTCTCGAAGCCGTGGTGCATGAGGTTCCATTCCCGGTGAATGAGAAGATCGTGATGTTTCCCAAGGCCCAGCAGGGCAAACAAACACCCGCCGCCCGCACCAACCGTCCGATGTGGAGCGCTGCGGCGGCCGTCGCGCTGGTCGGCGCCATCTCCGCCCTGATGATTCCCACCGGGAAGACTCCGGAGAGGACCGCCCGCCAGGCAGACCCCGCCCCTCTCTCTCAAGACGGTCCGGCAAACCTCATTCCCGCCAGCTTCAACCGCGGCGTGAGCGAGGTGAGCGACGAGGGCATCGTCTGGAAGTCCAACAACCAGCCGCACAGCGTCGTCCGTGTCGTCTATCAGGACCGCATCACCCTGAAGGATGGGGACGGCCGGACCTATCAGGTCGAGCAGCCGAAGGTCAAATACATGCTGGTTCCCGCGAAAACGGACTGAAAACACGATTCAAAAAAAGACAAAGACATCAAACTACTACGCTTATAGTATGTAAACAATGAAAACAAAATCATTCCATCTTGTTACGGCGGGCCTGGCCGCCATGATCTCCCCCGCCCTCGCGTTGGAGGCCCCGGCGGACAACGCCCCGCCACCACCCGCGGTGAAGGAGGACCGGGCGGCGGTGCCCAAAATCCAGATCCCGCAGGTCAAGGGACTGGTGGCACCGAAGCCGGCCGCGGCGTTCCTCGGCGTCGTCACCGGCGAGCTCCCGAAACTCCTGGCCGACCACCTCGTCCTCGACAAGGGCCAGGGAGTGGTAGTCCGCTCGGTCGTGTCGGACAGCCCTGCCGAGAAAGCCGGACTGGCGGTGAATGACGTGATCACCAAGGTGGGCGAGATCTCCGTGGGCAGTCCTGCCGACATCACCCAGCAGATCACCTCGTTCAAACCGGGCGAAAGCGTCGTCCTCCAGATCATCCACAAGGGCCAGCCATCCAAACTGGAGGTGAAGTTGGAGAGCAAGCCTGCCGAGCTCACGATGATGGACCAGCTCCCACCAGAGCAGCTCGACCTGGAGAACCTGCCGAAGGAACTGGCCGACCGGGTGCGCGGTGCCATCGCCGGCAACGTCGGTGCCCTCGACCTCCAGCAGGACATGGATGCCGAAACACTCTCGCTGGAGATGAAAAACGCCGTCGAGCAGATGCAGAAGCGCATGCAAGGCGCCTTTGCGGAAGCCATGGCGGATGAACAGGAGAGCAAGGAGGAGACGCGGACGACAAACAGCGAGGCCACGGTCAGGATGTCTGACAATGATGGCAGCGTGGAGGTGAAGTCCAAGAACGGTGCCAAGCAGGTCACCGTCCGCGACCATCAGGACAACGTGGTCTGGAGCGGTCCTTGGGACACCGCGGCGGACAAACAGGCCGCTCCCGGCGATGTCCAGACCCGGGTGGCCCGGCTCAACCTCGACTCCAGCTTCAAGGGTGGCGGCCTGCGGCTCCGCATGAACTCCCATCCCGTCCCTCCGGAGGAATAATCGAACGAGTTTTTTATGGCAAAGGGTTCACACCCGCATCCGTTCACACGGGTGCGGGTGTGTTTTTTCGGTCTCCACCTTGCTGGAACGTGCGATCCCGGATCCCGGTTCACGAAAATGCCGCCCTCCCGCGCCCGCCGCTCCGATTTCTAGCCATTGCCTGGCACCGCTCCGCTCAGCGTGACTTTTGCGCTCGCAAGCAGTCCGTGCGGTCCGCTCACATCCCCCTCGATCTGCACGAGCCCTCCGAGAGATCCCTCGATTTTCGCCCGGATCTCCAGCACGTCCCCCGGAACCGCCGCTCCCAGGACTTTCGCCGCACGCACTCCGGTCAGGCGCAGTTCCGTCAGCGCGGGCTGGACGACGATGCCGCCGAGCTGTGCGATGGCTTCGATGAGCAGCACGCCCGGCATCATCGGGTTTCCGGGAAAATGAGCGGCGAGAAATCCCTCATCGCCCCGCACGAGATACCTCGCCGACGCTTCTTTTCCAGGTTCCAAGGTAACGAGTTCATCGAGAAAGCGGAAAGACGGCCCGTGAGGAAGGGACTGGAGTGCGACCTGCATTTCTGATGTCATGTGAAAGAACCCTGGCACGTCCCGCCCCCCAAGCCAACCTGTGAATCATCGCCGTGTTGACCCGCTGGAATTTCGTCTGTAGCCTCAACCCCCGTGGCCATCAGCGACCCCATCGCCTCCCCCCTCCGCTCACCGCTCCGGCGGTGGCTGCGCGCGCCGTGGGACTATGTGATGATGGCTCTGGGATTGCTTTACTGGGGCGTTTTCGGAGGGTTGCTGACACTGGTCGGAGGGCCATTGCATCTGGTCCTGCCACAGAGGATCGGCCAGAAAATCGGCAGGAGACTCCTGCAACAGTTGTTCAGCAAATTCGTCGTCTACTTGCGCTTGTCTGATCTGGTACGGGCGGACCTGACAGGCCTGGACGCGCTGGGAGGCCTCACCCATTCGTTCATCGTGGCACCCAACCACACTTCGTTATGGGATGTCGTGTTCATCATCGCCCGCCTGCCTTGCGCCGTGTGCGTGATGAAAAAACAGATCCTCACCAATCCCGTGCTCGGTGGGGGGGCTAGGCTGGCGGGCTACATCGCGAACGACGGGATGAAGCGCGTCATGCGCGACGCCTCAAAGTCGCTCGCGGACGGCGGCCAGCTGCTGATGTTCCCCGAGGGCACGCGGACACGGCCGGACGCCCGCTGGATCAACCCGCTCAAGGGTGGTTGCGCGATCATCTCCAAACGGACGGGTGTGCCGGTCTATCCCATTTTCATCCGCAGCGACACCCGTTTCCTGCAAAAAGGCTGGCCGCTATGGCGGAGGCCCGTTTTTCCGATCCACATGCGGTTTGACGTGGGCGAACCCATGGTGCCGGAACCGGGCGAAAGCTCCCAGGAATTCACCGCCCGCCTCGCGGCGGTGTACGAGCGGGAGCTCTCCAAGCCGGATCCGCTGCGCAGAACCCATGGCTGATCCACGCCGGACTGAAGCCGTGCCGCCCGTCGACATCTCCAGACCCAACTTTCATCACAGCTCTTGCCCCAACGGGATTTGGCGTTTAAAGCAAGGGGTACATGCCAGATGCGCGACCGCTTATCCTCATTCCGAGCTACAACACCGGACCGATTCTTTTGGAAACGGTGAAGTCCGCCCTCTCGCTGGGAACACCGGTCTGGGTGGTTTTCGATGGCTCTACGGACGGCTCTCCCGCACTGATCCATAACCTGAAAGGGGAAAATTTCCGTGTTATCGAGCTGCCGGAGAATTCCGGCAAAGGTGCGGCGGTATTGTACGGTCTTCGCGAGGCGATCCGTGACGGCTTCACCCACGTCCTGACAATGGACGCTGATGGCCAGCATCCGGCGACGGCGGTGCCGGAATTTTTCCGGCTTTCCGCATCTCACCCCGAGGCTGCGGTCTTCGGCCGGCCGATCTTCGACTCATCCGCCCCCGCGCTGCGCGTGAACGGGCGTAAGGTATCCAATTTCTGGGCGAATCTGGAAACTCTCGGCTGGGGGATGGATGATTCCCTCTTCGGAATGCGGCTTTACCCCGCACAGGACCTGCTGGAGGTTTTCGAATCCACGGCATTTGCCAGACGCTTTGATTTCGACCCGGAGGTGGCCGTGCGCCTGTGCTGGCGTGGCGTACCTGTCATCAACCTTCCGACGCCGGTGCGCTACCCGAGCAAGGAGGACGGCGGCGTTTCACAATTCCGCTATCTCCGGGACAACACGTTGCTGACCTGGATGCACCTGCGGCTGCTGTTCGGATTTTTCGCCCGCCTTCCACTGCTCATCGCCCGCGGATCGAACCCGCTCGAGAGCCTGAGCCCACCCGCCCGATGAGCGATCCTGCGGAACATCAAATCGCAGCGCTTTTTCCCGGCCGCTGGAACCGGAACTACGTCGCCACCAAGCTTCGGACGGATCCGCTCTACACCGCGCTCGCGGACACCCTCGGGCATTCGCCGTTTCCCCTGCTCGATCTCGGCTGCGGTCTCGGCCTGCTGGCGTTTTTCCTGAGATCGAGAGGTATCGAGGTCCCGATTCTCGGTCTGGACTACGATGCGGGAAAAATCGATTCGGCACGGCAGGCTGCGGAAAAATCCGGCCGGCGTGATCTCTCTTTCGCTCATCACGACGCCCGTACCGGCCTGCCCGAACATCACGGTAATGTGAGCATCCTGGACATTCTCCAGTTCTTCACCCCCTCCGAACAGGAGAATCTGTTGCAGCTCGCCGCCTCAAGGGTCTTACCGGGGGGCAAGCTCGTCATCCGTTCCGGGCTGCGGGATGGATCGCTGCGTTTCAAGGTCACCGTTCTCGGCGACCTGCTGGCGAAGGCGACATTCTGGATGAAAGCCGCCCCCACCCACTATCCGACGCGGGAGGATTTCGAACGTGTTTTATCCCCCTTCGGCAGCGTGGAGGTCACGTCCCTGTGGGGAAAAACACCGTTCAACAATTATCTGATCGTCCTCAGTCGGCCGATTTGATAAAAAAGTGAGCCTTTTTTTCACTTTTTATCATCCCCGACTAAACCCTTTGCCGAAATGGACCGTCTAGGTGGAGTGGAATCCTCACCAGAAATCGACGACGTAGACAGCTTCGTACAGGAGCTGACCGGTTGTCAGGATGATCTCATCCTGTTCATCCGGACGATTTGCGGTGATTTTCATCTCGCTGCGGACATCCGTCAGGAGGTGAACATGGTGCTCTGGCGCAAGCGGGGAAAATTCGCCCCGGGCACGAGTTTCCGAAGCTGGGCCTACCGGATCGCACACCTGGAAGTGAAAAACCATTTCCGTCAGACCAAGCGCCGTTCGGTCACCTCCCTTGATCCGGAACTGCTGGACTACTTCGCCGCGGAACTTCCCGCCTCCACCGACGAGCTTCCCGAGCGCCGGCGGGCCCTGCAAGGCTGCATGGAGCGCCTGACTCCGAAGGATCACGAACTGATCCGGCACCGCTATTGGTCGGAAAGCTCGCTGGAGATCCTCGCGAGTTCCAGCGACCGCAGCATCGGCACTCTCAAAGCCCGGCTTTTCCAACTCCGTGCCGCCCTGCGGCTCTGTATCAGCGAACGACTGTCGGAGGTGTCCGCATGAATCCCAAACTCGAACGACTGCTGAACCGTTGGCTCGAGGGCGATCTCACGCCTCCTGAAGAGGCTGCGGTGCAACGCCTGCTGGTTGAGGATCCCGAAGCACGCCGCGTTTATTATGAGCTTCTGATGGTGGATAAAATGCTGAACGAAACCCAGGAAACGGTTTCCTCCAGCCTCGGGATGATGAATTCGCTGGCGGACAACCTCGCCACCTCCTCTCCGAAAATCCGCCTTTTCCCCGCGAGAATCGTCGCCATCGCGGCGCTCGTCGCCCTGTCGCTCTTCGCCGCGTTTTTCCTCACCCGCCAGCTCCCGGAATCTGAAAAATCCGGTCCCAGAATCGCCGGCAGCATCGACAGCCGCATCACCATCGCCCAACGGCAGGACAGCTCCCGTTGGGAAGTCGGCGAACTCCTGCGGCTCGAACGCGGAACCGCCGCCATCCAGCTCAATCCGTCGGTCTCCGGAAACTTCGAAGGCCCCGCCGCGATCGAACTCGCGGATTCGTCCGGAAACATCCGCCTGTTGGAAGGCATGGCGTCCTTCCAGGTCAGCACCAGCGCGAACCGTTTCGATGTGCGGGTCCCGGGCGGCATCCTGCGGGACATGAGTTCGCGCTTCACGACCGAGGTGCTCGCGGATGGCGGAGCGAATGTCCGCATCGAGTCCGGCATGCTGGAGATCCGTCCGCGCGGAGGACGGGAAGCGCTTTACCTGAAAGCGGGGGACGCCATCCGCCTGGAGTCCAATGGCGCGAGCCACCCCATCCGCCTGCCGAACCAACATTTCCTCTCCGGCCTGCCCGAGCAGGTCACCATCTTCCGCGACGATTTCCAAACCACGGGCGATCAGCTCCTGACGTCCCACCGACCGGAGATCGGGCAGGCATGGAAAGCGACCAACGAGACCAATCCCACCTACCTGAGAAACCAGACCCTCGACACCTCCAGCGGAGCCCGGAATCTGTTCGGAACATTCGCCCCGCACGATGCCGGTGGCGCGCGCTCGGTCTACATCCTCACCTTCCACCTCGTGCCGCCGCAGTGGATCCACGACAAGGTGAGCCGCAGGGAAGGCGTCGAACTCATCTCTCTCACCGACTCCGCCGGGCAGCCCATCATCAGCATTTTCGCGGAGGCCGCCAACAGCCACCGCTGGCAGCTCCGGGATGAAAGGTCGAAGGCGGTCACCGCGCTGACCCCCGTCTGCGCGCTGTGGACCCACTCCCTCACCCTCTGCTACGGACTGGACGGACGCGCGACACTGCATGACGGAGCGACCGCCCAGGCCCCCGTCGTCGCGGAGATGAGACTGGACAAACCCGACCCGGTTTCCGGCATTTCCATAGCGAACCGCAATGGCGGAGATCTTGCATTTTCATCTATAGAAACCACCTTGCTTGCCACACCCAGAAACGAACCATAGGAAAACCCGATCCATAACTGATCCGACACCATCGGCGGCAATGGAACCTGATCGGCCCACAACCCGGGGACGATCTCCACATGATCGGCGTGCCATTCTCAAAACAGCCTGAAATAAGGTAAAAAAAGCGCCAGCCCCCACCCAACGGGCGAGCCACCATCGGAAGTCCTCATATCCCGGAGCTTCCTCGATCATCTTTTCATCGATCGATATCGCATCTTTTGATCGATTATAGTATCTCGTGATAATATATTATATTTTTGTGTCATTTTCGATACATGGAATCCGTTGCCCACATACATCTCCGGAGGAACGATCCCGCCGAATTCGAAAACAAACATTCACCCACCTGAACCCCACCTCATGAAATCCAAATTCCGCAACCTTCTCGGCCTCACGACCGTGATCGCCTCGTTCACTCCGGCCACCCGGCTCCTCGCGCTGGACTACACCTGGACAGGGACGACCAGCAACGTCTCCAATGTGGCCGGCAACTGGAATCCCAACGGAACCCCCGGTGGCGCCGACAACGTCCTGATCAACACCAGCACCCCCAACCCCACCAACATTCCTTCCGGGAACTGGGAACGCAAGGGCGCGGGCACCACCACCATCGACGGCACCGGGATCGTGAACCTCGCGCTGGGCGGGGCACGCTTTCTCAACAACGGAGCCTTCAACATGCTGGGCGGACAGTTCGTGCAAAGCGGCGAGTATTTCATCGTGGGGAACGGCGGAGTCGGCACCTTCACCCAGAGCGGCGGTTCGGTGGATACAACCCTGAGACGCGGATTCTTCCTCTCGGATGGTGACGGCGATTCCGGCTCCGTTTACAATCTCTCCGGCGGAACACTGAGCGTGAAGTCCGCGACCGACTCCGGGGTCGGTGAGGAGCTTCGCAGCGTATGGTTCGGCAAAGGCAGGAACGGCGTCGGAACCGACAAATTCAACATCACCGGAAGCACCGCGACTTTTGAAAAAACCGGCGGATCCACCGCGAACGTGCAGCTCTCCGGCAGCGCCGAGCTGAATGTCACGAACGGAACGGTCACCTTCGACAAATACACCGAAGCCAGGGTCGGCTATCTGGCTGCCAACGGCGACCAGCAGGCCAAGATCAACGTCAGCGGCGGCACGCTGAACTTCACGAACGCAGCGGGCAACACGAATGTCAGGGTGGGCTACAACGACAAGGGCCTGCTGAAGATCGATGGCGGCGAGGTCAACATCAAGGGACTGCTTGGCATCGGCACCACGGGCAACGCCGTTGTGGACGACGGAGCGGGAACCTGCCTCATGAGCGGCGCCGCCGTGATGAACATCACGGGGAATCTCGCGGTCGGCACCGGCACCAGCAAGGGCACCCTCTCGATGAGCGGAGGCACGCTCACCGTCACCAACACAGGCGTGGACATCATCGGCGGAGGAAACAATGGAAACGCCACGGTCAGCCTATCGGGAACCAGCGTACTGAACGCCGCGACGACGAAATGGAAGACCGGTGACTTCGGCGGCAACGGCAACGCGGGCAGCACCACCATTTCATTGGCGGACAGCGCGGCTCTCACGCTCAAGGAATTCACCATCGGCCACATCGGCGGTCCGACAGCGACGGAAACGGTGACTCTCACGGGCTCCTCGAACCTCACGGTCACCAATTTCATCACCATGGGTCGCGATGACAGAGCTGAAAATTCCAGCATCATCGCCTCGCTGAATCTCAACGGCGGGACACTTTCCACCGGCTACATCATCAAGGGTGGCGACTTTTCGGACGCCACCCGGAACCTTGTCAACGCCGACGGCGGCACCATCAAGGCGCTCGCGACCGAGCCGGATTTCCTCAAGAACGGCACCCTCTCCCCAGGCCGGGTCTATTTGAACCTGCAGGCGGGAGGATTGAAATTCGACACCAACGGATTCGATGTGGGAATCCAAACGGGCCTCCACGGCACCGGCGGCCTGACCAAGCTGGGCCAGGGCACTCTCTCGCTGTCCAATTTCAACGATTACACCGGACTCACCACCGTCAGCGCCGGCGCGCTGCAGGTCGCCACCGGAAACAACGAAGGCGCTCCGGCGACGTTCGCTGATGGGACCGGACTCATCGTGACGGGCGAACCCAGCCTGCCGTGGAGAACCACCAATCTCACCCTCGGCTCCTCCACCGGAATGACCGTGGAGATCCGGAATTTCGACCCGGTTGCGGGAGGAGCCGCCATCGATGCCACGGGCACCCTAACTCCTCATGGCGATGTGACCCTCAAGATCACCGGGATGCCGGCTGTCAACAAATTCCCTCTCATCCGGTTCGGCTCCCTGGCTCCGAACGGCTTGAGCTCTTTCAAGCTCGCCCCCCTGCCCCGCGGCGTCGATGCGGAGCTGATCGTGTATGACAGCTCGATTGCTCTGAACGTCAAGGCCTTGAACGTCCTGAAATGGAAAGGAAACGTGAATTCCACATGGGATGTCAACTCCACCTCCAACTGGACGCTCGGAATCCCGGCGGCCAAGTATTTGGAGAATGACAATGTCCGCTTCGACGACACGGCCTCGGGGATCACCAGCATTTCCCTGGCGGCTGTCGTGGCTCCGGCCACGATCAACGTGGAAAACACCAACAAGACCTACACGATATCGGGAACCGGGTCCATCACCGGCGGCACCACGCTGAACAAGACGGGAAGCGGCATGCTCACCCTCGCCACCGTCAATACCTACACCGGCCTGACCAACGTTATCGCAGGCACGCTCCGCTTTGGAGACGGTGTCAATGACGGCTCCATCGCCGGTCCGCTGCTTGTCAACGACACCAATGTGATCTACAACACGACCGCCAGCGCCACGCAGTCCGGATCGCTCGCCGGTTACAATGACTTGGGCGGCCCGGCCAGCCTGACCAAGGTGGGTCCCGGAACTCAGATCTTCACCGGCACGGTCAACGATTACTCCGGCCGGATCCAGATCAACGAGGGAACCTACCAGATAGGCGACGGGCTTGTGAACGGAGCCTTCGGCTCGTCCGCGATTTATGAAATCGCTCCGAACGCCAGGCTCAGGTTCAACCAGGTTTCCGCCGTCGCCAAGAACTGGGGAAGCATCACAGGAACTGGTGTGATCGGTCTCACCGCCCCCACCTCGTTCGACTGGGGAGCCATCGCCCTTTCGCAGAATTTCGGCGGCACCCTGGTGGTGGAGAAAGGCCGGATCGGTCTGAACGGCGGTTCCGCCGCCCTCGGCGGGACAACGAAAATCCAGATTCTCTCCGGTGCCCAGTTGCTCGCCTTCAGCAATGTTGATCCTTATACGGTTCCCATCGAGATCGCCGGTGGAGGCTGGGGAGAAACCGGCTACCCCAACGGCCTGCGGCTGGCCGCCACCGCCACGGCAACCTGGGCCGGCGCTGTGACACTCACCGCCGACTCCGGCATCACCTCCCAACGCGGGGCCACATTTGAGATCACCGGTCCCATCTCCGGCAACTACCAGTGTGAATTCTACACGGGTGACAACGCCGGGGAAAATGGCACGCTTGTGATCAACCCGGCCGGCGGCAGGAACTCCTACACCATCACGAAAATCAACGGTCGCGTCGGAGGTTCGACGGTCGCTGGGAATGCCAACGCCTTCAGCACCGGACCGCTCGTCGTCGCGGAGTCCATGTTGAAACTCAACGGATTCGATTTCACCTTCGCCAATCTCAGCGGAACAGGCGGAAAAATCGGCAACTACCACGCCACGACACCATCCGTGCTCACCGTGGGTGGAGACAACACCAGCTCCACCTATACCGGTGTCATCCTCGACGGGGCCACGGCCCCGCTGGGTCTCACCAAAACCGGAAGTGGAACTCTCACCCTCAGCGGTGCGAATGCCTACACCGGCGTGACCACCGTCAGCCAAGGCACGCTGTCATTCACCACCCCCTCCCTTGGTGATACCGCCACGGTCAGCATCTCCAGCGGAGCCCACCTGGATCTCTCCACCGGAGCGGCCGACACCATTGGCGTGCTCATCCTCGGCGGCGTCAGCGTGCCACCCGGCACCTACAATTCCAGCCACCCCACCTACGGCAGCTATTTCACCGGCACGGGCAGTGTTGTCATCGCCGGCGGCTATTCCTCATGGGCGGCTGAGAAGGGGTTGGACGCCACCAACAACGGTCCCACACAGGATCCCGATAACGACGGACTCGCCAATCTCCTCGAATTCTACCTCGATGGAAATCCGCTTGCCTCCGACGGAGCCTCCCTGGTCACGCAAACCACGGATGCCAACTACCTGACGCTCACCTTCCACCGCCGGGATGATGCGAACGACGACGTCACCTCCCAGTTCGCCCAATACGGCCCGGGCCTGACCGGCTGGACGGATGTGATCCTCGGAGACGCGAATTCGGGACCTGATGCCAACGGCGTCCTCGTCAACATCACTGACAACGGCACCGCGCCCGACACCGTGGTGGTCCGCATCCCCACCACCAACGCGGGCGGCGGAAAACTCTTCGGGCGTTTGAAAGTGGTGAAATAATCCTTGCTAAGAATCCAGCCGCTCCGGTCATCAAGCCGGGGCGGCTGTTTTTTCGTCATTGTTCCTTATTTTTCAGACATTATCCGCTTTTTGGGGTTGTGAAATTTTTCCCAAATGGGTTAATTTTTTATTCGACTAGGGGAAAATTAAATTTACTTTGTATTGCCATAAGGAATACCGATCCGCACGAACACCCTCGAAAATCCCATTTCAGTGCCAATTCAGGCCATCACGTGCCAAGCAGTCAGCCCGCCCCCGCGAACACCGTCACCCACATTACCGCCATCCCCTCACCGCTTTTTCACACAAAAGTGGTAAATTCATTCTCAAAAAACCATATTCACCCATGAAATCAAACCACCAGCTCCCCAGAGACAAGGATCGAGGCTTTGCCCTCGTCGTCACGCTCAGCATGATGATCCTCCTGACTGTCATCGCTGTCGGTCTCTTGTCCCTCAGTTCGATTTCATTGCGGAAATCCGGCAACGAAAACGCCACGACCGTCGCCCGGGCGAACGCCAAGATGGCGCTCATGCTTGCGTTGGGCGAGTTGCAGAGAAATGCCGGTCCTGACCAACGGGTCACGGCGGACGCGTCGATCTACCAGCCCGCAGCTTCGAACCCCAACATCCCGGACGACACTCCGGACAAGAACACCGTGGGAGTTTGGGAAAGCTGGTCTCCAAAGCTTGCAACGGAAGGCAACGGCGTGCTGACCTCCGCCAGCGGGACCTATGCGGCCAAGAAAACCTCGAATTTCAAGGGCTGGCTCTCATCCAGCCCCTCCCCGGATGAGTTGAAGGCCACGACCTGGGCTACGAATCCTTCGCACGCCGACCCTGTCGAACTCTTCACCATGAAGTCCGATGGACATGCCCAATCGGCTTCGAAGGTGAACGTGAATCTGGTCAAGCAGGGTGAGAACAGCACGCCGGGCAAGGAATTCAGCGGCAGCATCGCCTGGACCGTGGTTCAGGAAGGCACCAAGGCGAAAATCAATGTCGGAGGCCCGGAGAACAACAACCTGCAGGATCAGAACGACCGGCTCCAGGCGCAACCCCGGCCATACCTCATCGGCTCCAACAACTTCAAACAGCCGTCATCGGAATGGAACATCCGTGCGGGCAAGATCCTCACCACCGCCCAGGCGAAACTCGACACGGCTCTATGGGAAGGTGAAGTAACCAACACGGTGGAATCGGGCGACTACACCGCTTCCAGCATGGGCCTTCTGACCGACACCGTCTACGGCGGCCTCAAGACCGATATCAACCTCGGCTTTGACATGCCGAACGGCAACTTCACCCAAACCACCTGGGGAACATCTCCGTCCTATAGGAATCCCTTCATGGGTGCAGGCCTCCGGGGGGTGCAGACTTTCACCCAAGCGATGTTCCGCGGAACCCAGAGACCGCTTTTCAAGAATCCGACCAACGTAAGCTCCGGCACCACCGTGACGAAACTGAACTTCAGGTCGGCGGACGGCTTCTTCCATTTCCCCGCTTCGATCATTCCAACCTTCACCACCCTGCGCTCCTACTACAGGACTCCCAACTTCCTGTATAACACATCGGACGGTCCCACGGTTTTCGAACGTGCCATGGACAGCACCACCCTTTCCACCGCCGCAAACGGAGTCGACGCCGCTTTCCCCTATCCCGGTGCTCCTCCTCGCGGGCAATACAGCCAGACCAGTTTCCGTCCCGTGCTGGACCGCGTCCTGTTCGTTTTGAGCCTTGGTTCTTTCGGAAGCGAAGTCCGTCTCGTCTTCACCCCTGTCATCACCCTGTGGAATCCTTACAATGTGGCGCTTGAGATCGAGGGCGCCGTCGCCTGCCCTTGGATGGATATGCCATACAGCGCCAAATGGACCTTCACCCCCGCAAAGGAAGGTGATCCGAAAGACCCTCTGGCCATGTCGAAAATGATGGGCAATGTCGACCCCAGGGTGGAGGGCCGGCAGATCAGACCCTATTTTTATGCTGCCATCACACCCAACGGCGGTCCTATAAGCCCCGGTCAAACCATCCGCTTCAAACCCGGTGAGGTTCGTGTATTCGCACCTGCGAGTCAGATCGACGTGCAATACAATACCGCGGCAACCATTCCTGGAAATGGAGCCCTGCCTGTGGGCCAAACCGTTTACATGAAACCGGTCACCAACGCGAACGACATGAAAAACCTCAAGGGAGGACTGGCGGTTCCGATGAAAAACGCGAAATCCGGTGATGGTTTCACCCGGTCCTTCAGTCCTGGCGACACTGTCAATGTCAACTTCTACAGCAACAGGGCTCAGGACTACCCGTTCTCGGTAACGCTGGAGGATGCCACACGGGCTAAAACCAATCCTCCATTCCCCCGGGGCCAGGCCATCACCGATGTCCAGATGACCGCTTTCGCCCAGTCGGCCACCATCGCAAATCTAAATTCACCCACAGTGCCATTCGCCCAGTTGAGTGTGACCCGTCAGCCGTTCGGCGTCATCGAGACCTACCACCGCGTCGCCAAGGAAAGCAGGACCGCCCGCCGCTCCGACATCGTTTATACCGTCAATCCGCGCCAGCCCTTCGTCAATCGTGCGCTCAGCGACGGTTCCTTCCTCACAGCCCCGCACTATGAAACCGTGGTGCGCACCGTTTCCAGCTTCGAGGAAGTGATCAGAACCGACGAGACGGGCCGCAACGCCTTCTATGGCAGATCCAATGCGCTGCCCGACGGACAATCGCAATTGGCCTTCTTCGAAGCTCCCCAGCAGCCGATCATCTCCCTTGCCGCGTTCCAGCACGCGGATCTCGGCGGAACCGCCTTCTCCACCTCCTATCAGATCGGCAACAGCTGGGCCAGCCCCTATCTCGACAAGAGCCGTGCGATGAATGCCATCCAGAGCGGCGGTGCCAATACCGGCACCGAAGCGAACTATACCCGTCAGATGATGGGGGTTTATGATTATTCCTACCTCGCGAACGAGGCCCTTTGGGATTCCTTCTTCTGCAGCAGCATCACCGACACCTTCCAGCTTGGCAGCACCGCAGGCACCGAGGCAGCCTGGCAGGGGAACGGTATCGCCACGAAAAAGGTCAAGGCCGAGACTGTGCTCGCCAACTTCCTCGACGATCCTGAAAAGAATCCGCTCCGGAATCCCAGAATGAAGTTCTTCCCAGGCAAGTCCGAGATTGCGGACCTGAAGACGGACCTGATGAGACCCGAAGGCTGCCTCAAGATCGCAGCCCACCTCCAGGTCGACGGAGCCTTCAACATCAATTCCACCAGCCGCAAGGCATGGATCGCGGTTCTCAGCGGTCTGCGGGAAGCAGCCTTCACCCTGAAGAACGACAATGGCAGCACCAGCTCCGCCTCCGGCCTCAAGAAAACAGGTTTCCCGCGCATGCGCTACCCCATGGGTACCGATTCGAACCTGTGGCAGGGCTACCGTTCGCTGACGGACTCCGACATCGACCTCCTCGCCGACAAGATCATCGCCCAGGTCCGCCTGCGCGGACCGTTTCTTTCCCTCGGTGAGTTTGTCAACCGCCGGGTCGACAGCTCGAACCTCTCATACAAGGGTGCCCTCCAAGCGGCCATCGACAGCACCACGATCAACAAGGCTGTCACAGACTCATGCGATCCGTTTGATCCCAACATCTATCCGTTCCGTCCAAACGTCTCCAATCCCAACAATACCCCGAACATCGGCGTCGGCATCCCCGGCTACCTGACCCAGGCGGATCTTTTGCAATCCCTTGCTCCAGTCATCACCCCGCGCTCGGACACCTTCACCATCCGTGCCTACGGCGAAGCCAAGGACGGGACAGGAAAAGTCATCGCTACGGCACGCTGCGAAGCGGTGGTCCAGCGCGTCGCCGAATTCGTGGATGAAATCAACCCACCGGAAACGCAGATCGCCGACCTGAACACCACGAACCAGAATTTCGGACGTAAATTCAAGATTGTGTCGTTCCGGTATCTTTCCGATAATGAGGTCGTTCCCGGTCCAACCACGTAATTTTCATCCATGAATCACACAGCCCTGCGTCTCGTTCGCCCGCTCGTCCTCGCCCTTGCTACCCCGCTGCTCTGCGGCCCGCTCCTCGCCATACCGGCCCGCGTACTCGCGTGGGACACCGACATCGCGGGGAGATCCCTGGCCATCGGTGACGCGAACAAGAATTCGAAAATCGTCGCGATGCACCCCACGCAGCGCACCGAGCCTTACGAGGTCAACACTGGAGACGCACCTTCCGGAATTGTCGCCTTGGACAAAAAGGGGCCGGACGGCAAGCCGGCGGTCAGCCCGATCAAGATTCCCGCAGGCGTCAAGAATCCGCTTCTTGTCATTCTTCCGGATGAAAAGGCCACCACCGGAATCCGCATATTTGTTCTCGAGGACGACACCAGCGGTTTCTCATGGGGGACAACCCGCTTCATCAATGCGATGGGCAAGGAAGTGATTTTCGTGCAAGAGAAGAAAGGCACCTCTTTGCCACCCTCATGGACCCCTATCCAACTGTCGCCGGGTGGTGAAGATCGCAATGTGGGAGTGAAGATGTTCTTCCGTGACCAACCCGAGCGCCCCATCTACTCCGCGGTTTGGGAAATCAACAGCAACGTCAGGAAGCTGGTTTTCCTCCTGCCTAGCGAGGATGAACGGCTCGGCCCTGTGGCCACGAAGATGATTCTGGAGGACCGCCGGGTGATCCAGGCGGTCAACGACGCGAAGCAGAAGGCCGGAAAACCATAATCCGTTTTGCTTCGGTAATCCATCCATAGACGGCGGTCGATCGACCGCCGTTTTTTTTGATACATGTCGGGCGGTTTGCCTGATCACCACCGCCCCAGTTCCAGGGTAACTTCCCATCCCTCCCCTCCCTTTTCAGAGATTCGGCAGAGGCTCTGTGGAACAAGAAAGCCCGCATTTTCCGACATTTTCCAATTTCCTCCCCGCGATGCGCAGCAGTTCGTCCTCGTGCACGCGGAACATCACAATCGGAGCCTCGTGTGCGTCCCTCCCCAAGGGCTTCAACCCACTCTCCGCCCCCTGTCCCTGAGGGAATCCCAAGAGGATGTAATCCGACTCATCGTCTTTCCAAATCAATCTGGGGCCCTTCCCGCCAAAGGTAAAATGATCCACAAAATATTGCTGGATCCGACCGCGTTGGCATTCGGATAAACCTCTGGAATTGATACAAATATTCATCGGGGGCAAACAGTTCGATCCATGATGTGGGGAGGGGGCACGATCGCTGGACGTAGGTAGCAAAACCATTGATGCACGCACGTTTCGTGCCACGTGACTTCGCACACAGATCAACTCTCTCATCATCAACTCAAAAGAGCATCCTCTCATCTGATTATCACGAGGTAGGAGGTGAAATACCCGGTAACTCTTGCCGGAAGTCTGAAGAATTTTCCGTAAAAACCACCTTTCGGCCTGAAGAGGCCGGCACGGCATCAGGACATCGTGAACAACCTTCAGACCGCTCGGTCGATGACGAATTTAACAGGAATTCGACGGGTTCCGGAGTCCTTGGCTTTTCAACCTTTTTTCCTCTCTTCCTCACCCCGACGAACACAACAGAAGCATTCATAACCGCCACCTAGGGAGAGGCCAGCTCGTCCGGCACGGAAGAAATCAATGCCAGTTGTCTCAGCCCTTTCATCGTCCGCCATGCATGATGTTGGCGATTCGGAGATCTCCGCTCCTTTTCCTGTCCGCTCCGTTGCCGAAATCCGTTGACGCATTCCCTTTCAATCCGTTAGGTCGATCTGTGCTGAAGCGGTCCCTGATCCTTTTTTCCTGCGCGCTCATTGCGGGGCTGGCGGCAGGTTGGAATCATATGGAGTCACCCACCCCGGCACCTCTCGAAACCACAAGGAAGACCTCTCCACGCGCCAGTCCACCACGTCCCGTTTGGACGACCGATGATTTCATCAAGCTTGCCCGCGACCGCGCCCGCATCATGGGCCAGCCCGGCTACAATCCCCTCGCCGAAACCCTTGCCGACTGGACCGACTCGGAAATCATCGCCGCCCTTGATGCCTGTCTCACCGATCCTGATGTGGTTCTGGGGGCCGGCTCCGCGGAATTCCTGGATGGAAATCTGTTGGATGAATGGATGCGGCGTGATTTCGATTCCGCGCTCGCATGGTTTGAAAAACTCGAATCCCGCTCCGCGAAAAGCAGGCTGGCGGTGACACTCGGCAACCGCTGGCCTGCGGACAAAGCGGATCAAGGTCTCGCCTTTCTTCAAGCGAATCGCGAACTTTTCCCCTTAAGTCTCGGCGACTCCATTCTGAACAAGGCATTTGAAGCCGCCGCACGGAGAGGCCCCGCGGCGATGGAGAAGATGCTGAAAATCCTGCGGGAAAATGAAATCGACACACCGGGTGGGTCTTGGCGTTTCCCCCCAGACTTCGACTTCGCCACCTTGAGCCGGAGCACGGAAATCAAGGCGATCTGGGGCAACAGTGACTCGAAGGCATTTTTGGAACAATGGGTTGCCCAGAATTCGGATCAGGCCTTCGACTGGATTCTGGGATACCCGGGTGCGGATTCGTTGCCCCTCCTTTTCAAGTGCTCGCAGGATTGCAAGTGGCTCGGCAGCAAATTTGAAACACTCGATGCCGGGCAACGCGCCGAATTCATGGACGACCTGAAGTCTTCAAATACGATCCCACCAGCCCTCGTCGCAGGATTCATCGAAGGTATCGGTGATCCAATCGCTCTTCAGGGAGCCTACGAAATGCTGGCGCAGAACATCCTACGCGGAAATGTAGAAGACCAGATGAGGGTGTTGGAAGAAATCGGGGACACCGCGATCAGGATCTCCCTGTTGAAAAATGTGCCACCGGCGGAGACGGACGGCGCGGGCGAGCCCCTTCTGCGACAGAAGCTCATCGACTGGAAAGCATCGCCCGAACAAATCGAATCCATTGTTTCCCGCTACAAGCCATGAGGAAATCCATTTCACTCCCCGTGCTCGCGTGTGCCGGCTTCATCACCGGATATTGGTCGGGAGATCATCTGACGACGCTTTCCGGGATCGCATCCAAACCGGCCCTCCTCCCCTCCGCTTCTGCCCGTCCAAACGAACAAACACCTCATCATCTCACGGAACCGCCACAGGAAAAACACAATCTCGCCGCCCTCCTCCGCTGGCGTTCGCAACGGGCCGATGGAGACCCCGGGATCCGGAACGAAATCGGACGCATGGATAGTTCGACCATACGCGAGATGATGACCGGTGTGCTGGCGGCACAACAGGATGGCCCGATGGAGGTCCGCCTGATCCTGGATGCCGCGGCAAAGGAGCTCTTCCACCGTGAAGGAGAAAAGGCACTCGAATGGGCGGACTCTCTCGATCCCGCGTCCGGACGTCGTGCCATTCTCGAGCATGTCGTTGTGGCTGCGGTTTCCGCCTCGCCTGAAATGGGAAAACAATGGATCGACCGGTATGAGAAGGAATTCGGGAAAGACAGATTCAGTCCGTTTCCCTCCGCCGCTGCAACCGGTGCCACCCGGCGCGGCGCGGCGGACCTTCTTCAACTGCGGATAATCATGGGAACCGGCTCAACCGCTCCCATGGGACCGATACCCAACGACTTTGATTTCCACCTGCTCATCACGGAATCCCCGAACCTCGCATCACTGGGACAGGCCATGGAATACTGGACTGCCAAAGATCGCGAGAACGCCTGGGCCGCAGTCCGGGAAATCATGGTCAAAGATGCCAACAAGGGCGTCAATTTCTTCGGTTCGGCTTTCACCGGCATCGCCTCGATCGAAGGAGAGCGGCAGGCGGCGCGCTGGATTTCCGGCAAACTGGACGAACTCCCGCCGGATCTCCGGGAACGCGCGGTTTCCTCGCTCCTCACCAATGAGCTGACCCAGAACGCCACCTACGAAACCCTGATGGCGGAATTTCCGCATGATGCCGACCGCGTCGCGTTGGCGGCCAGCATCGTCAATCCGTTCGCCAATCCCACGGCAGGCTCGAATGTGCTGAAATCGCTCGGTTCCGAGTCGCTGCAGGTGCAGGCGCTCGTGAGATCCGCGAAAACCTTCAGCCGGGTCGCCTCCGATCCTGACGATCCTTCAGCCAGGGATATCCATACTTATTTCGGGAAAACCATGGATCAGCTCGACCTCGGTCCGGCATCGCGGGAAAAGGTCGATACCGTGCTCAACACTCCGCAGGATCCAGATCCAAGGTAGCTCGCTTTCGGGCTCGGACTTTTCCAAGCCGAAGCCTTGGGAGAATCGCCCCCGCCACTGTTCCATTCGGACCAGCATGATGGAAAGAGGGGCAATAAATTCCCTCGTTGCCCGCGTTCAATACGCCGTTCCGATTGCGAAATGCAGCGTGCCAACAGGTTCGCCGGGATCCTGGGTCAGATTGTAACCATACTCCAACCGCACAGGGCCAATCGGCAGATTCAGCCTGACGCCGAGACCGACCGCCATCTCCAGTTCGCTCTGGGACAGTTCATAATACTCGCGGGACAGCGCACCCGCGTCCAGGAACACCACCGCGCTGACACTTCCCGTGATACTGCGGATCAGCTCGGCATTCGCATTCCAAGCGGCTTCGCCGCCTGTTGGATGGCCGTTCACCGTCGGCCCCAGTTCCCGCTCGGGGAAGCTGCGAACGCTCCGTGCGCCACCATTGAACATCCGCAGGTCGATGGGCAGGTTCTCACCGTCGCCCGTCGGGACCAGCATGCCGAACTCACCTCCCAAACCAACGCTGTAGTTCGCATTGATCGGGTGATACCATCCCCCGTTGACGCCTCCCTTCACGTAGGAGGTGGTGAGATCCCCCACCGCGGCACCGATTTCCAACGGGCTGTCCAGGTGCCATCCCTTCTTCGGCAGGACGGTGCTGTCGCGATAATCCAATGTCTGGGTGAAGCGAAGCCGCGGGTTTCCATATACCGTTTCGCCCAATTCCGCAGGCGGCAGGCCGTCAGGTTCGAGGTTCACGATGGAGGTGCCCGCGAGAACTTCCAACGAATAGTGGTCGCCCAGCTTCCAATTCACCTTGCCCTCCAGACCGGTTTCCAGGGCGGTATAGCCTTCCCGTCCGTAAAACAGCGCGTAAGCGCGGACTGTTCCCGAAACATCGGAACCCCACATCCAGGGATCCGTCAGTTTCGTTTCTCCCAGAATGCCACGCGCGCTGAATTCGAAACCGGAGCTGAAGCCCAGCAACTGCCCGAACAGGTTCCTGTCCGCATAGGATACCCGGAAGAGAGGTCCGTGATAGGAATCCACCCCCGCCGCACCTGAAATCTCTCGCGCGCGTGTTTCGTCGAAATGCAGCAAGGCATCGATCCGTTTCTCGCTCACCGGAACCCTCTCCACGGTCGCTGAAGAAAATGCTCCGGTCGCCAGGAATCCACGGATGCGCTTGTTCATCGCCGCCTCGTCATACCACTCCCCCTCCAAAACCTTCATTCGTTGGGCGATTCGTTTCGGATTCGTCCGCTCGAGCCCCTCGATACGGACGTTGTTCAGCCGGACGCGGTTGCCGAGATCAATGTAGAAATCCGGGATGAATTTCGGAGCCTCCAGAATGCGGCCCATGGTGATTCTGGAGTCGGGATAACCACGGCTGTTGAAAGCCTCCTCCACCGCGAGGCGCATGGCATTCAGGTTCGCGGTGGTGGCTTCCTTGCCGATGAATGGGTCAACGGTCGTCTTCGTGCGGATCACCCCGCGGTTGTCCGGGCTGAAGATTTTCGCGGGAGAAATTCGGAAAAGCGGTCCGGTGACCACGTCGATGGCGAGATCCACCCGCTCCTCAACCGGATCGGTATTGCGGGAGGCGATCGTCACCTCGGCTGACCAATAGCCTTGCGAGTTGAGTTGTTGCCGGATGTTGGATACCCCCTTCTCGACGTCTTCCTCCCTGAAGGGGGCGGACCCGGCTCCCAACGGACGAGCCTTCTCGGCGGGTGCGGCATAGATCTTGGCCAGTTTGGGCGCCTGATCCGAATCGACACCGCGGACCGTCACGGTCCCGAGGGAGAATCTCCGGCCTTCGTATACGGTCAGCAGGATTTCGTCGCGGCTGACGATTTTCGAACTCACCCGCACATCGGCGTATCCGTCCTTCCGCAACACCTGGGTCAGAAGGAAGGCGGCATCGTCCGCACTTGATGCGGATGCCTGGTTGTTCCTCACATATTCCAGCCGCCCGCCCATCAGATCCAGCACGTTCCCCTCGCTCTTGCGGGTCAGGCCGGTGATGTGGATGCGCGTCTCGGCCGTCGCGGCGAGCGCGGTGAGCATGAGGATGGGAAAAGTGCGGCGCATCATCAGTGGAAGGTAAGCCGCCAGATGGCGAGGATTCGTGAATCGCCGGTCTCTCCCATGCCGGTGGAGAGGAACCACTTGTCAGTAAGTGAAATGGTGGCTGTGGAAAACTTGTCGTTCGAATACGGATCGCTCTCCGCCACACTGAAGTTCACCTTGTCCAACAAACCCAGCAACGGTCGCAGCCTGCGGGTGTAGCTGACACGCCCGTGACGGATTTCCTCGGCGAGCAGGTGCATCGCCCGCGATGAGGCCACAGACGGGTCCTCCAATCCGGAAGTTGTCGTGCCGGTGGCGAGAAGGGTCATGATCTCGTTGTCCGGCAGAGGAGGATTCGAAGTCAGGAGAAGTTGTGGATTGGAGGCGTTCCCATAGGCATAGACATTCACCGTATAGGGGCGGGGCTCGGCGGTCCCCCTTATCTCAAGGATGGGATCGAAACCGGAGTCCGGTTTGAAACTGATCAGTCCCGATCTGACAGACAAGGTGCTGAAAGGCAGGCTCGCCTTGAAATTGCGGACCTTGAAGTCACCGTCCGGGGCGGGGTTGCCCAGATTCCCGCCGATTTTCATGCTGCCCGAGATATCACCATTCGCAAGATTCCCCCGGATGATGAGCGGGGCATCGGTGCGCACCGTCACATTCAGTCCCCAGTTCCGGAACGGCTCGGGCATGCCGCCGACCTGCGTCTGTGATTTGTCGAACTTGGGAATCGCGGCGGCGGAGGGACCGGTGAAGGGCGTGCCGATCGGCAACAGCTCGATGTCCCGGTAGAAAATACTGTCCACCAGGCCCACGCTGCCCGAAACGACCGCATTTTCCCAAGCGCCTTGCAACCGTAGATCACCATTGGCACGGACGATCAGGTAGTCGTTCCGCAGCAATGGCAGATGGTTGCCACGCAGGCGAACATCCAGAGGACCCGGCTTGCCCTCGCTCAGCGAGAGGGTTCCCTCCCCCTGCAAGCTGCCACCGGCGACGGTCGCGCGAAGATTTTTCACCACCGCCCGGTCCAGCGCGAATTCCACGGCTGCCGCCACCCCTTCCAGCGGCGGGATGCGCTGGTCTTTCAGTCGGAGCGCGCCACCTGTCAGTTCCAGCAGCCCCTTGATCTCAGGCTTGCCGACTTTTCCGCTGACGCCGACATTCCCGGTCAAGGCACCGGAGAGTTGCTCCGCTGAGGGGACCAGGGTGTTGAAACGGGAGAGGTCGAGGCGGGGAAGGTCCAATCGTGCCACCAAATCCTCGTCCTTGATGGACGCCGGGTTCTGCGCCCATTCCGCCGGACGGAACGCCATGTCCGCCTTCATCACGGCGGCGGGGAAATCGGGTGAGGTCGCCTCACCTTCCAACCTGAGACGTCCTTCGCCCCCGACGAGCGAGATCTTCAAATCCGCGGGCGGAAGTTGCGGCCGGGCGGGCGAACGCAGGTCGCGGGCGACGAATTTCGCGTCGATCAGCGGATCGGAATAGGTCCCGGAGACATGGATGCCGAGCTGCCCGGTGGAGCGTGGATCCAGTTGTTCCAGAGCGGGAACCCACTCCTTCAGGAGTCCCAATGAAAGCACCTTCGAGTCGATGGACACATCCAACGGACGTGCGTCCCTCGCCAGTGTGTCGCGCCATTTTGAAAAGTCTTCCGGTATGGGAAGACTGGCCGTGCCATGGGCGAGTTCCTCGATGCCACGGGTCCACGTGAAATTACGGAGGTCCAGCAACCCATGGGAAAGCGCCGCTTCCAATGCCACACCTTGCTCCCCCATGCGCACTCTCAGCCCCTTGGTCTCAAACCCGGAGGGCCAATCATAGGCCATCCCGCCGATGGCGGTGATCGGCTCGGCCATCTCCCTCGACCAGGTGGCTTGGGTGAAGGACAGTTCTCCCCGGTGCTTGTTGGCCTTTATTTCGCCTCCGCCATCCCACCGGCCTGTCAGACTTGCGGTTCCTCCCAACTTTACCTTGGCGATGGAAAGCCAGCGCTCGATCCGGGCGGTGGTGAATTCCTCGAACTCCGCCGAAGCCTTGTAACCGGCGGTTTGGATTTGGTAAGTGGTATTCACTTTGGCACCATCCAACACGAGGTCCGCGGCAAGCGGTTGATCAGGAGCCCAGCGTGCCTTGATGTTCATGGGAGTGGCAATCGTCACATCCTGGGGCTTGAGCGACAGATCCACGTCGGCCGACTGAGGCTTGTTGGATGCGAAGGCGACGCTGAAACTGCCGTCAATCGAGGACGCCGGAGCCACCGCTTCCGGATCGATGGCTGGAACCCTCGCGGACAATTCCCGCAGCAATGCCGGGACGTCCGCGACATTGAATTTTCCAGTCGTTTCACCGAGGGTGAAACTCTTCTCCGAGCGGGCGACAGGAGCGGTGGCCTCCACCGCGATCTCCGTGCCAAGCAACTTGCTACGGCCGTTCACGGTGGCCTGCGCGTCGGTGAGCGTGGCGTCCAGGCTCAACTCCGATGAAAGCCAATCCTGCCAGGCGACATTCTCCAACAGCGTCCGCACCGTGCCTGTGGCGGACTTCGGGTCTGGCAGCAGTTGGTCCAGCTCCACAGAGAGGGAGGTGAGGGTCGCGGCTGCGGGCAACTCCACGCCGAAACGTCTGGCGGTCTCGTCCACCTGGAGTTTCCCCTCCTTCAGGTCGATCTTGGCCGAAGAAAAACCCGGTGCCGCGTAAAGCAGGAAAACGGCCTCATCCAGATGCAGTTCGCCATCAAGCGAAGGTTCGCCACCGGCAGGGAGCTGCACGACGAGGTCCCGCAAGCTTACCCCGGGCAGCGGATCGATCCGCCGGATGTCCAGCGCGTCCTGCGACCAGACAATGGCGGACTGCTGGGCCGGCCATTCGCGACCGGACGCATCGGTGATGGCTCCCAACTCCAGCCGGATGTCATCGCTTCCCGCAGCGTGGGAGAGACCGCTTTTCGCAAGACCGATCACCGGTTTACCCTCCCGGGTCGCAGCCAGGGTAAGATTCCTGAGTTCCAAGTTCAACGGAATGACCCGACCGCGGATGGAGCGCACGGTGGTGACGAGTTTTTTCAAGTCGAGCGGCGGTTTTTCCGGCTCCTCAGGCTTTTCCAGCCCGAGCCGGAGATCCGCATGAACACCATCGATGGTCAGGCCTTTCAATTCCCCCCTGATGAGTCCCCTCCACTCGTATTCGGGTGTCACCTTGTCGATGGAAAGACTGGCGAGTTCCTTGTCCCCCTCGATGTGGAGATCCGAAAACGAGAGTCCGCCGGTCAAATTCCCTCCGACAGTAAAATTTCCCCGCAGTCCGGCTTTTTCGAGGAAATGCACCGCCACCCTCGGGGTGATGAGGCGCAACCCCGGTCCGTTCAGCCACACAAGCCCCAGCAACAGAAGGCCGAGCAAAATCAGCAGTCGGTATTTCAAACGCCGTTTACGCGGCGCTGCGGGGGCATTGGTAATGGGTTCTGATTCTGCCAAAGCGTCAGTAACCTTGACGGAACTTCCGCTCCGGTCAACAGCTCGATTCTCAAGAATTGCCAATTGCCAAACCTCCATCTATCAACCCCGCGCATGGAACCGATCATCTTCACCCCGCTTTACATGGAACGCGTCTGGGGCGGCCGCGAACTGGAACACGTTTATGGACGCTCACTGCCGGATCCGTCCCTGCCCTTCGGCGAGGCATGGGAGATCGTGGACCGGGAAAACGAGCAGTCCGTCGTCACGGGCGGCACCTATGCCGGTGCCGCGCTGCATGACCTGTGGACCAACCACCGCGAGGAAATCTTCGGCCTTGGCTACCAGAACCACCCTCGCTTCCCCATCCTCATCAAGGTGCTTGACGCCCGGGACGACCTCTCCATCCAGGTCCATCCGCCCGTCCACCTTGCTGATTCCCTCGGTGGCGAGCCGAAAACCGAAATGTGGTACATCGCGGATTGCGAGCCGGACGCGAAACTCTACGTCGGCTTGAAGAACGGCATCACCCGCGATGATTTCGAGAAGTCCATCGCGGACGGAACGGTCGCGGATTGCGTGCACGCCGTCGAACCCAAGGCCGGTGACTCCATTTTCATCGCCTCCGGACGCCTGCACGCCATCGGCGCGGGATTCCTGATCCATGAGATCCAGCAGAATTCGGATACGACCTACCGGGTGTTCGACTGGAACCGCCTCGGCCTGGATGGGAAACCCCGCGAACTCCATGTCGCCGAGTCGCTGGCGAGCATCGATTTCCACGACTTCGAGCCCACCATGGACACCCCGCTGGGTGACAACCTGGCGAGCTGTGATTACTTCAAGACGGATCGCAAGTTGCTCAACGCGGGCGAAAGCATCGTCAATCCCCGCGAAGACCGCTTCTCGATCCTCTCGGTCGCGAACGGCCAGTTGGAAAGCGCCGAAGGAACACGGTTTGAGAAAGGACAGTTCCTGTTGGTGCCTCGTGGCGGTGCCCCGTTGAAGGCGGTGGCGGACTCCACGGTCCTGCAGATCACGCTGCCGCTCTGAGCTGCCCGTCACATCGCGATTCGGGTGGGGAAAGAAATGTCCCTACCCGATTTTCAGAATCATCGCGCCACACGGCGGCAGGTCGGGGAGAGCCAGGCCTTCCGCATCCGATTCACCCGCCCAACCGCTGTCGAGAGTGTCGGTGAATCTCCACGAAGGCTTTTCCGTCCGGTTCATGAATTCCCATGCGTTCCGGGGGATGTCCACCTTCACTCCCCGCAGGGTTTCGCTGCCGTGGAAGTTCGCCACGACCAGGGCGGATTCACCGCTTCCCGGGTCGTGACGGATGAAGGCGTAGAGCCAGTGCCCGGACGCTGTTTCGTCTCCTATCCTTCCGAATTTCGGATTGCCGTGGTTCGCATGGTTCAAGCCATAGAATTCTCCTTGGGTGAATGCGGGAGAGCCGATCGCTCCGAGGAGTTTCCCATACCACCCACGCAGTGATTTTTGTTCGTCGCCGAGTCTCCCGCCATCGTATTTCCCTCCGTTCACCCATTTCACAAACTCGGGCATGGACCAGTAATCAAAAATCGTCGTGCGCGCGTTGTCGCCGCTGAAACCTTCCGATCCGACGGCGGGTTCGCCGATTTCCTGGCCGCTGTAGAGCATCACCGCGCCACGACCCATGCCGAACAAGACCGCGGAGACCGGCTTGCCGGTTTTCATCCCGAGCCCCCCCCATACCTTCGGATTTGCAATCCTCACCTCGTCGTGATTCTCGGCGTAACGTACGGACTGGTGGAATTTTTTCCCGGTGAATGTCAGCGGATCGAGGTCGTTCGCCCACTTTCCGCCGTCATAGACCGCCTCCAGCAGGCGGTAGGCGGGATGATCGTAAACGGCGTCGAACCCGGAATCCAACAACTCGTCGAGCACATCCTTGTCCGTGAGCTTCGCCGGGTCGCTGTCGTAGGCTTCGGCGGAGAAAAACACATCCTCATGGCGCGCACGCGCCCGCTTCACCGCCCAACGCCAGAACTCCATCGGTATCATGTGGGCCATGTCGCAGCGGAATCCTCCTACGCCCATTCCCTGCCAGTAGGCGAGGATCTCATCCATCGTGCGCCACGTTTTCGGCACCTCGGACACGTCGGCACCGGCGCCGGGCAGGTCCCCTGTCGCACGGCCCCGGGTGAAATCATGACCATAGTTCAGCTTCACCGTCTCATACCAATCATGGATGGATGGAGCCCATGAGATCACATTGTTTCCCGTGACCCTTCCACATATCGTCTCCATCTCGAAGAGTCCGCTGCATCCCGGCATCCCT
Source organism: Luteolibacter yonseiensis (assembly GCF_016595465.1). Lineage (NCBI taxonomy): Bacteria > Pseudomonadati > Verrucomicrobiota > Verrucomicrobiia > Verrucomicrobiales > Verrucomicrobiaceae > Luteolibacter > Luteolibacter yonseiensis. Next base: position 853,765 of record NZ_JAENIK010000012.1, read on the forward strand.
GCCGTGGGCAGCTTGAGCGGCGGTCCTTCGCCGGGATCTTCCGGGCCGAGGTAATAGAAATGGTTGTCCCGGTCGAAGAACACGTCGTGCCTGTCACCCGCGCCAAAAGAGAGCTCTGGCTTGACGTCGGATTGATAGGAACGCGCCACGTGATTCGGCACGAAGTCGATGACGACCTTCAACCCATGCGTGTCGCAGCGGTCCAGCAGGGCCTTGAACTCTTCGAGTCGTTTCAACGGGTCGATCGCGTAATCCGGACAGACGTCGAAGTAATCCTTGATGGCATAGGGACTTCCGGCGATGCCTTTCAGGATGTCCGGCGCATCCGCAGGGCGGCCCGGATAGGCGGTGCCGCTGGCTTGTTCCAAGACCCCGGTGAGCCAGAGGTGGGTGAAACCCATGTCCTTCAGCGAACCCAGCGCGGCATCATTGATATCGTTGAATTTCCCGCAGCCGTTCTCAGCGAGCGTGCCATTGATTCTGCGGGTTTCGTTCGTATTTCCGAAGGTCCGGACCAGAAGCTGATAGATTACCGGACGCGTCGCCACGGCGGACAGGGCACTTGATGTCATTATGGCCACGACTACACCAGAAGCGGGCGACTGCCAAGAGAATGGTTGGAGACTGCGGGGCCTCGACCCCACGAACGTCTCTCACGAGTCCTTATGCTTTTCACGTTCTTCCCGGATGACCGCCAGCGCGTCATACATCGCGAAGAGCATCACCATCACCGTCGCCACCGCGCATCCCCCCCACCAGAAGAGCACGCGCCACGGGCTTTCCCAGATCCATGCGTCAATCACCCACAGTCCCACGGCCAGCATGCCGAGCGGCACGAGCACCATCCGGCCCATCCACTTCCGGCGTTCCGTGCGGTCATGCAGGATCGCCCGCGCGAGACCGGTACTCGCATCCCAACTTCCAGGCTCCTTGTTTTTCATACCTCAGAAATTACTCCCGATTCCGATTGGTCCAAGGAAATCCAGATACCACGCCCACAGTCTCCACCCGCCGAACATCCACGCCACCGCGCCCATCGCGAGGAACGGCCCGAACGGCAACTGCCTGCCAAAACCGATCCGCCCGATGATCGCCGCGAAAATCGCGAACAGGGACGCGGCGAACAAGGAGAACAGCACGCCCGACCAGCCGAAGAACGCGCCGATCATCCCCAACAGATGGACGTCCCCCATGCCCATCGCCTCACGTGGGATCACCGCGTTCGTCGCAACCCCGTCCAGCGCCTTGATGTCCTCCAGCGCGTGCGTCGTTCCATCCGCCAGTTCGATACCGGTCTCCCGGATCACCAATTTTCCCGCCACCACCGCCACGCCGTTCACACGCACCTCCGTGGTGTCCACGATCAGCTTGTCCTCCTTCCGCGAAAAGATGTCCCACCACGGGATCTCATCCTCACCAATGACAAAATAAATCGGATCCGTGTCGTTCTCCGGTTCACGCAGCGACCAGGCCACCGGTTTGTCGAACTTCAGCGCCTTCTTGCCAAAAGCCAGTTTGCCCAGCTCCACCACACCCCAAAGCCCGAAAAAACCCACCGCCCAACCGATGCCTCCCTGTTTCATACCGCTCAACCACTCATAACCATAGCCTGCCAGGACCGGAAGCTGCGGCCACAGGGCACAACCCGCCAGTCCTACCACCGATCCCCCCCAGGTCAGCGAGGTGGGGATGATGAGATGCTCGGCATCGATGAAAGTGATGCTCACCAGAAGTGCCATCAGAATCCACAGCGGGATCACCACCGCGGCCGACTGGGGCAGGAAGATCCATGCCACCGCCACAAAAAGCAACGCGGTCAGCAACTCGACACCGAAGTAGCGGAAAGCGATCGGCGCGTGACACTGTCTGCATTTTCCCCGCAGCCATAACCAGCTCACCAGCGGCAGGTTCAGCCACATCGGGATGGCGGCCTTGCAGATCGGACAAAACGACCGTTTCGGCTCGTTCACCGACATTCCCAACGGCACCCGGTAGATCACCACGTTCAAAAACGAGCCGATGCACGCACCGAGGACAAACGCCGGTACCAGCCAGCTCCACGGCGCGAAAGGAAGTTGGGAAATCACTGCGTCCAAAGTCCCGCCATTCAAGCCACCCCCGTGCGACTGCCAAGGATAATGATCGGGCATGGATCGCCTATCCTCATCCGCTTATCTCGATCTCCACCGCCTTGCTCGTCGGCGTGCCGCTGCCTTCAGCCTGGCTGGTGGCGGGGACCAGCACGTTGGCTTCGGGGAAATAGGCGGCGGCACTGCCCCGGGGCATTTCATAGGGAACCGCGGTGAAGCCACGGGCAACGCGTCGTTCGTCGCCCCAGAAGCTGGTGATCGTCACTTGAGAACAAGGCGGGATCTTCCGCAGCGCGAGATCCTCCGGATGAACCAGGAGGATGCGGCGGGCGTTTGAGATCCCCCGGTAGCGGTCGTCCAGACCATAGATGGTGGTGTTGAACTGGTCGTGGCTGCGGAGGGTTTGCAGCACCAGGCGGCCGGGCGAGGGTTGGAAGACGTCCATCAGGGCGAGGCTGAAATTCGCCTTGCCGGTGGGAGTGTTCCAGATCCGCTCCTTGGCTGCGTTCGGAAGATAGAAACCGCCCTCTTCGAGCACACGTTCATTGAAGTTCTCGAAACCCGGAATGACCCGCTCGATGATGCTGCGGATGCGGTCGTAGTCCTCGGCGAGCCAGCGCCAGAGCACGGGGCTTTTGACACCATGCACGGCCTCGGCGAGGCGGGCGACGATTTCCACTTCCGAAAGCAGGTAGGGAGAAGCCGGGGGGAGCGCGCCTTGGGACATCTGGACGACTCCCATCGAGTTCTCTGTCGTGATGAACCTGCCCTCTCCATCGCGCTCGCTGCGACCAAGGCAGGGCAGGATCAGAGCGGTGCGACCGGTGACGAGGTGGCTGCGGTTCAGCTTGGTGGAGACGTGGACGGTGAGTTCGCAGTTCCGCAGGGCGGCGGCGGTGTAATCGGTGTCGGGCGAGGCCTGGAGAAAATTTCCGCCGAGGGCGAAGAACACCTTGGCCCGGCCGGAGTGCATGGCATGGATGGCGGCGACGGTATCGTAACCGTGGCGGCGGGGTGAGGTGATCCCGCATTCCCGATCCAGCGCGGCGAGAAAGGATTCCGGCATCTTTTCGAAGATACCCATGGTGCGGTCCCCTTGGACATTGCTGTGGCCGCGCACGGGGCAGAGGCCCGCTCCGGGCCGGCCGATGGCACCGAGCAGGAGGTGGACATTCACCACCTCACGGATGGTGGCCACGGCATTCCGATGCTGGGTGAGTCCCATCGCCCAACAGGTGATGACGCGGCGGCTGCCACCGGCAAGCGTTTCGGCCAGGGCACGGATCTCGCTTTCCCCCACTCCGCTCATTTCGATGATCTCTTCCCACGGAGTGGCGAGCACGAGATCGCGGTAGGCTGCGAAATCCCCGGTATGTTCCCGGATGAAAGAGGAGTCCAGCACCGTGCCGGGCTCGCGGGACTCGTCCTCAAGCAGCGCCTTGGCGACGCCCCGGAACAGGGCCAGATCACCATTGACCCGCACCCGGATGAATTGCGAAGCGAGCGCGGTCGCCCGGCCGAACACGGTGGCGACGGGATGCTGCGGGTGGACGAAGCCCACCAGTCCCGCTTCTTTCAACGGGTTGATGGCGACGAGTCTCGCCCCGTTTTTCACGGCGGCTTCCAGCGTGCCGAGCATCCGGGGATGATTGGTGCCGGGGTTCTGCCCGACGCAGAGGATGGTATCAGCCTCAAGGAAGTCATCGAGCGTCACGGTCCCTTTTCCGATACCGATGGCGTCCTTCATGGCGAGACCGCTGGACTCATGGCACATGTTCGAACAATCCGGCAGGTTGTTCGTTCCATAACTGCGGGCGAAGAGCTGGTAAAGAAAAGCGGCCTCGTTGCTGGCGCGGCCGGAGGTGTAGAAGATCGCTTCATCCGGTGATGCGAGCCTGTTGAGGTGTTTGGCGATGATGCCGAAAGCGTCGCTCCAAGTCACCGGCTGGTAATGGTCGGAGCCCTGCCGCAGGACCATCGGATACGCGATGCGGCCCTGCCGGTCATGCCAGAGATCGCTCTCGGCTTCGAGCTCTTCGATACTGTGGGTTTCGAAAAACGCGGGATCGGCGAGCGTGAGGGTGGCCTCGGACGCGAGGGCTTTCGCCCCGTTTTCACAAAACTCGGCAAGCGAGCGATGCCCGTCCGGATCCGGCCACGCGCAGCTCGGACAATCGAAACCACCGATCTGGTTCATGTCGAGAAGCCCGCGGGTGCCCCGCAGCGCGCCGGCTTCCCGCAGGATATGTTGCATCGACGAACTGACAGCCGGCATCCCGGCGGCCCACGTCTTGGGAGGGGTTTGTTTCAGCTTCTCGGGTTCAAGCATCGAACCCCAAACATGTGCGGCGATGCGGCTGATTCAACCCAAAAGGGGAAAATTCGAATCACTGGATCCGTGGAGGGAGTGGCAGACTCACTCAAGTCCCAAAGCACGATCCGCGTCCACACGCAATTTCTGGTACAATTCCGGATCTCCCGCCAGGCTCCTGCCGTAGGATGGAATCATGGTTTCCAGCTTGGATCGCCATTCGGGAAGCCGCTTGGCGAAGCATTTTTCAAGAATGTCCAGCATCACATCCACCGCGGTGGACGCACCGGGAGACGCACCCAGCAATGCGGCGATCGATCCATCCCCCGCCGCGACGACTTCCGTGCCGAACTGGAGCACTCCGCCTTTTTTCGCATCCTGCTTGATGATCTGCACCCGTTGGCCGGCGGTGAGGAGCTTCCAATCCTTGAGCTTCGCGTCGGGGAAAAACTCGCGCAGGGCGTCAAGACGGTCCTCGGGGCTTTGCATCACCTGTTCGATCAGGTAGCGGGTGAGGTCGATATTGTCTTTTCCGACCGCGAGCATCGGGATGAGGTTGGAGATTTTCACCGAGCCGGGAAGGTCGAAAAACGAACCGGACTTCAGGAATTTCGGAGAGAATCCGGCGAACGGGCCGAAGAGCAGTGAAAGCTTGCCGTCGATAACCCGGGTATCCAGGTGCGGCACGGACATCGGTGGCGCGCCGACAGCGGCTTTTCCATACACCTTCGCGTGGTGGCGCTCGACGATCGCCGGATTGTCACAAACGAGGAACTGGCCGCTGACCGGGAATCCGCCAAAGCCTTTGCCTTCGGGAATTTTCGATTTCTGCAACAACGGCAGCGACGCGCCGCCGGCCCCCACGAAGACGAAGGGCGCGGTCACCTTGCGGTTGATGCCTTTTTCCAAATTGCGGATGACCAGCTCCCACCGTCCGTCCCGCTTGCGCTTGATGTCGTGGACCTGGTGACGGGTCGCGACCTTGATGGTTTCCTTGGAAGAGAGGAAATCCACAAGGCTGCGGGTGAGCGCGCCGAAGTTCACATCGGTGCCGCCCTCCGCGCGGGTCGCGGCGATGGGTTCCTGCGCGTTTCGTCCATCCAACAACAGTTGCGCCCATTTCCCGATGGTCTTGGAGTCCTCGCTGTATTTCATCTCCGCGAAGAAGTGATGCTTGGACATCGTCTTGTGACGGCGCTTGAGATAGGCCTGATCCTGTTTTCCACGCACGAAACTCATGTGCGGGACCTTGGTGATGAACTCGGCGGGATCGGGCAGCACGCCCTCGCCCACAAGATAGGCCCAGAATTGTTTGGAAACCTCGAAGGCCTCGTTGATCTCGATGGCCTTGGAAATATCGACCGTCTTGTCAGCGTTCTCCTTCGTGTAATTCAGCTCGCAAAGTGCGGCGTGGCCGGTCCCGGCGTTGTTCCAAGGATTGGTGCTTTCCTTCGCGACCTCGGCGAGGGCCTCGACGATCTGGATCTTCAGCGTGGGATCCAGATGATAGAGCAGCACGCCGAGTGTGGCGCTCATGATGCCTCCGCCGATGAGAATGACGTCCGGTTCCGCGATAGTTTCGACCCTTTTCATGACAAGCTGGCGGTGCGATAGGCAGGCCCGCCCCATCCGGCAAGCCATTTGGGAGAAAATTTCGATAACCGCATCGTGCGAAATGAACGGGCTTGGCAGGAGCGTGCCGTCTACCTATCTCAGGCACAGCCACATGATCCCCCGCCTGTTCATCAGTTTTTCCCTCGTCTGCCTGTCCGTGCTCACCACCTCCTGCGGACTTTTCAAACCCGAAGAGCCGGCGAAGGCGAAGGCGGTGCTTTACGAGTGGGCCGACGATGGCGGCCCCGGCGAGATCTCGGTGGAAATCGATCTCTCCGAACAAATCGCGACCTACAAGCGTGGCGACCGCGTCATCGGATGGTCGTTCGTCTCGACCGGAAAGGAAGGCCACTCGACGGCAACCGGCGACTACACCATCACGGAAAGGCTGCCGCTGAAGCTGTCCAATCGTTACGGCTGGATCGCCGATGCCAAAGGTACCGTCACCAACGGCGATGCGAAGCCAACGACACCGGTCCCGCCCGGCGAATTTTATCACCCGTCCCCCATGCATTATTGGATGCGGATCACGAATTACGGCATCGGCCTGCATGCGGGGGAAATCCCCCGCCCCGGCGAGGCTGCATCCCATGGCTGCATCCGTCTGCCACGGGACTTCGTTCCGAAATTGTATGAAGTGACCAAGGTCGGAACGCCGGTGAAAATCACGCGGGGCAAGCCCAGGCTCAGCCGCCCCGGGACACTGGGCTGAGAAGAAATTAACCCGTTCCGGTAATTGGATTTTCCGGCGGAGGCGGGTTGAATCACCGGGTGAAACCCACGTTGTCCGCCCTTTTCGCCGCCCTTTTGTCGTGCATCACATCGCTTGCCGCCCGCACGATCACCCCCCTGGATGCGGAATGGGCATTCTTCCAAGGTGACGCTCCGGGGGCAGAGAAGCCGGATTTCGATGCTTCCTCATGGCAGAAAACCGATGTCCCGCACGACTGGAGCATCGCTGGAAATTTCTCGCAATCCGCCCCGGCCACAGGATCCGGTGGTTGGCTGCCGACCGGAGTGGCGTGGTATCGCAAGGAGATCAAACCACCTGCCGGGAGCGGGGGACAGCGCATGTGGATCGAGTTCGACGGGGTGATGGCGAACAGCGATGTCTGGCTGAACGACAAGCTGCTCGGGCACCGGCCCAGCGGCTATGTCAGCTTCCGCTACGACGTGACGGAACATCTCAGGCAGGACGGGGCCAACGTGCTCGTCGTCAGGGCGGACACCTCGGCCCAACCCGCCTCGCGCTGGTATGCCGGTGGCGGCATTTACCGCCATGTGAGACTCGTCGCCGCGCACCCGGTGCATGTGGCCCCGTGGGGGGTGTATGTGACCACGCCCGAGGTTTCCAAAGAATCCGCGACGGTGGAGATCCGAACATCCCTCGCGAACACCTCGGAAAAATCAGGGGAAATCATCCTTCAATCCTCCCTTGTCGGACCGGACGGCAAAACCCTCGGCAATACCGAATCCCACACCACACTCGGCCCGGGCAAGGAGATCGCTCTCACGCAGAAGCTTCAGGTCTCTTCCCCCAAGCTCTGGAACCTCGATTCCCCGCATCTCCACACGCTCGTCACCCGCGTCACGGCCGGAGGAGTCGATCTGGATGAGGTGCGCACTCCCTTCGGCATCCGCAAGGCGGAGTTCCGTTCGGACACCGGCTTCTGGTTGAACGGCAGGAATCTCAAACTCAAGGGAGTGGCGCTCCATCACGACGGAGGAGCCGTGGGTGCGGCTGTTCCGTTGGGCGTCTGGCGCAGGCGCCTGGAAACCCTGCGCGGACTTGGCGTGAATTCCATCCGCACGGCGCACAATCCGGTGGCGCCGGAATTCCTCGATCTTTGCGATCAGATGGGATTTCTCGTGATGGATGAGTTTTTCGACTGCTGGACGAAGGGGAAAAACAAACAGGACTACCACCTCCATTTCAAGGAATGGTCCCACCGGGATCTCCGCGACGGAATTCTCCGTGACCGGAACCACCCGAGCATCATCCTCTACAGTGTGGGAAACGAGATCCACGACACACCGAAGCCGGACCTTGCCAAGCCCATCCTCCGCGGCCTTGTCGATATCTGCCATGAGCTGGATCCGTCGCGCGCGGTGACCCAGGCGTTGTTCCGCTCCAACGTCTCCGGCGATTACAAGAATGGTCTGGCGGACATGCTGGATGTCATCGGGACAAACTATCGCGACAAGGAACTGTTGGAGGCATGGAAGGACAAGGCGGGGCGGAAGATCGTCGGCACCGAACAGGGTCATGAACGGGCCACCTGGCTGGCCTGCCGGGACAATCCCCAACATTCCGGACAGTTCCTGTGGGTGGGCATCGACTACCTGGGAGAATCCCGGAGCTGGCCGCTCACCGTGTTCAACGCCGGCCTGCTTGACCGGGCGGGTTTCATCCAGCCGCGGGGCGAGGAACGGAGGAGCTGGTGGAGCGACGAACCGATGGTCCGCATTTTCCGCCGCATCGGGGTCACCGCCGCCACCCCGGCGGACCCCGGATATGAAGCGCTGGAATGGCAGCGCCGCCAGGTGTTGTTCCCCGACTGGACACCCTCCAACCGCGAGCCACACGATGAGGAGGTGGAAATCTACAGCAACGCGGACGAGGTGGAGGTTTTTCTCAACGACAAATCGCTAGGGAAAAAGTCCACCCGCAAGGATGGAGGTCCGCTGAACTGGAAAGTCTCCTACCAACCCGGAACCCTCAAAGCCATCGCTTCCAAAAACGGCAGGGAAGCCGCCACCGACCAGCTCCGCACCGCTGGAAAAGTAGTGAAAATCGAACTACTGCCGGACAGGAACACCCTTGGAACCAGCTTTGACGATGTCTCCAACATCGAGGTCCGTCTGCTGGACGAAAACGGCATTGTCGTCCCGAACGCGGAGAATCTCGTGACATTCAACCTCACGGGTCCCGGTAGGATCATCGGCGTGGACAGCGGAAATGTCGTCAGCACCGAGCCGTTCCAAGCGAACCGGCGAAAGGCTTACCAAGGCCGCGCGCTAGCGATCGTGCGTGCGACAGGCACCGGCAAGATCACGGTGGCCGCCGGTTCGGAAGGCCTTGACGGCAAGAGCATCGAAATCAACCCGGAGCGCTGATCCACCGGAGGGTGGGACCACCCCACCCTGCAACGAATCACAGGCAGGCTCACTGCCTCGGGGCCGGGACGCTTTCCACGATCGCCTGGAGAACCTCGTCCACCTCCTGGCCGCTGATCGCCACTTCCGGCGTGAGCTGGACACGGTGGCGCAGGACCGGCAGGGCGGCGCGTTTGATATCGTCGGGGGTGACGAAGCCCCTGCCATCCAGCGCGGCGAAGGCCTTGCCGATTTTCACCAGACTGATCGCTCCACGAGTGCCCGCTCCGAGGGAAACGGATCTGGATTCGCGGGTCGCCTGCGCCAGCGACACCGCGTAAGCCACCACTTCCGGGACCACCTGGACCGCCGCGGTAGCCCGCTGTGCGGACACGATTTCCTCAGGGCCACAGATGATCGAAACCTCGTCACGGGCGGCACCGGGCGTCTCGGCGGCGGCCCGTGTGACGATCTCGCACTCGGCCTCCCGCACGGGGTAGTCGATGAGCACCTTCATGATGAAGCGGTCCAGTTGTGCTTCCGGAAGCGGGTAAGTGCCCTCGTGCTCCACCGGATTCTGCGTCGCGAGCGTCATGAATGGCGGTGCCAGCTTCAGTGTTTCGCCATCGATGGTGACCTGTTGCTCCTGCATCACTTCCAGCAGTGCGGACTGTGTCTTGGCAGGAGCACGGTTGATTTCGTCAGCCAGGAGGAGGTTGGTGAAAACGGGACCATGCCGCAGTTGGAATGTCTGGCTCTTCATGTCGAAAAGCCGGAAGCCTGTCACATCGGAAGGCATGAGGTCCGGTGTGAACTGGATCCGCGCGGAGCTGCCGCCGAAGGTCTTCGCCAATGTGGTGACCAGGTGGGTTTTCCCCAACCCCGGCTTGCCTTCCAACAGCACATGGCCTCCCGCCAGCAATGCGGCGAGAACCTGCTCCACAACGGCATCCTGTCCGAGAATGACGTGGCGGATCTGTTCGCGCATCTGCCGGATCAGCGCGGCGGGTCCATGGGCGGTCGGAGCGTCCTGTGGCACCGGGGTATTCTGGATGATCGGCGCCTCTTGAGGTGTCGGGGAGTCGGGTTCGGAATTCATAAGGAGTTAATGTAAAACTTGGAGAAGGCGTTGCAGGTCCGCGGTGGTGCGGGTGAGGATTGCCGAATCCGCCGGTGCCGCTTCCACCAGGGCGCGGTGGACGCGTTCACGGGGTATCTCCGCACGCTCGGCCAGGAATTGGATGAAGTCGTCATCCCGCCGTCCGGCCCGGGCACGTATCCGCTGACCGCGTTCGATGATCTGCTCCCGCAACGGAACCAGAAGGGCGGCGGCCCGATCGAGCCGCCATTGGAAATCACCGAGGGCTTCCAGATGATGGTCATAACCACGCAAGGGGGAACCGGCGTCCGCCGACTCGATGGGGCCGAAACGGCTGAAACTCCTCCAAAGCCACAACGCCATGAGAAGGGCCAGCCCCACCAGCACGGGCCACAGATGGTCTTTCAGCAAGCCCCAGAGCGACAAGCCTGATCCCCGCAGGAAACCGATGTTGCCCTCGTATTCGGTGGCTGCGACGAGGGCGTCAAGCAATGCCGCATGATCCTTGTCGCCGATCCAGCGGTTGCGGAAAATCCTGGCGTCCGTCAGAACCGTGATGCGGCCGTCCCCGCTTCTGACAGATGCGAACACGCCCTGTTTCCCGCCCTTGCGGGCCACACCGGCATCCGACTTCGCATCAACCTCGTAGGATTCCTTCCGGAAGCGGATCCTTTCCGCGGTCACCTCCCCACGACCCGCGGCGTCCGGCTTCAATTCGATCCCCGCGCGATCCAACATCTCCAGGAGGACCGGTTCGAGATCCGGAGGCATCGCATGGCGGGACCAGTCGCTGGATTCCGCGTCCGCATGTTCCACCAGCAGAACCAGATGCCCCCCTTCTTCCACCCAGCTTTCCAACTGGCGGATGTAGCTCGTATTGCTGGGAACGGACGCCGGCACGAACCATATCGCATCGTCGTATTGCGGAGCCGTCCATACCGCGAGCGAACGGACCTCACCATCGTATTGTTCGCAAAACCGCTCGGCGGCGAGCCAGGGATTGATACGTGCCTTTCCCTTGTAGCCGATCTCACGCTTCACCTCGGTATAATCACATCCCGTGATGACCAGAACCGCCAACAGCATGAGAAGAAATTTCATCGCCGCCTCCCTTCTTCAAAAGGCCACTGCTCGCACGCCGCCCGCACCTCAGCGTCCGGCGGCGTGACGCCCGCGTAGGCAAGACGGATCCACATGCCGGTGATGCCACGGAAATATCCCGGATGCGCGGCCACGCCCGTTTGCTCCACGCGGCGCATGCAGTCGCCCTCGGTATCCGACTCATGGATCTCCACGCGACCCGTCTCGATCACCCGGGAAATGGAACCCCGGTAAAGCAGCCCCAAGGCATCCTGCTGCCGTCCCTGCTGCCAGAGAACCCACGCGGCGGTGGGAATGTCCGTGGGAAGGGAATCGGGAGAAACCTCCATGCCCATCACCACCCGGGCTGCCGGTGGCGGCCCTTTTTCCTTCCCGGCACCACCCCGGAGCTGGAACGCATGACGGTTTTTCCATACCATCCAGCCCACAAGACCCACGAGCAGCACCACCGTGCAGACAGCGGAAACCACCATGATCGCCTGGATCAACTCCACAGGAAGGGTCCTGGAGGATGACGTCTTCGACTTCTGCACCCGATCCATCACGCTGTGCACTTCGAAAGCCTTGTCGGATTTCACTTCTTGGATGACCTCGGCAGGAGATCCGGTTTCCCCTGCCCTGGCGGACAGGCTGATGAGGGAAAATGAAAGCAACAACAGCGCCACCTTCCCCAATCGCTGGGCGAGCCGTTTGAAGGCCAGCTCCACATCCCAGCCCTCGATCCATGTGCGGTTGTTGATGTAGATGCCGAACCCTGCGCCGATCACGAAGATGTCGGTCAGGGACAAGGCGAACATCATGCTTCCGACCACGACCCGCAACGCGGCGAGGGGGATCTCCAGCGGAAAATTGGGATCCCATGCCTCCTTCGTCTGCTGCCAGATCCCATCCTGCCCCTCCGGCAGCATCATGTGGATCAGGACGAGGATTCCGAACCCCAACCATTCCACCGTCAGATGACCGATGCCCGACAGCCACATGACAGCCCCTTCTCCACGCCTTACCAACTGGCCACAACGCAGACGGTAGGGCTTCCCGCGCAATCCTTCCAGGTCTTCCACTGCCAGCGTCACCGGCATCCATGGCGAGAAACGCGCCCAGATGTAGCGATAGAAAAACCGCCGCCACCATGCGCGCGGGATTTCCCGCCAAACGGATTTCCACGTCGGCTCCTCGCCGAACAACCGCCTGCTCAGTTCGAACAACACCAGCCGGGACCCGGCGGGTTTCCACCACCAGAAAAGGATGAGCAGAACGATGGGATGGTCCCACAAAAACACCGCCGCGATGGCGGTGGGAATGCCGATGGCGAGCCACCACACCGTGAGGCACCGCCAGAAACTCCGACGGACCATGGCGAATCCGAGATCCACCGCCTCCCAGTCGCTGCGGGGACGGATCTCCGCGGTCACCGTATCAAGGCGCATGCCCGAACCTCCTTCCCGCAAGGGTGAAATAGGCGATGTGCAGCAACCAGCCGACGATGCCCACGGTGTATTTCAGATTCGAAGGCATGTCCTGCGCCGACCAGAACCCCTCCACCACCGCGGCGAGAGTGGTCATGACGGCGGCGCCATAGATCAGCGGCAGCGCCTGCCGGGCCGCCTCGACCAGCGCCCTCACACGTGGCAGCCTTCCCGGCCGCAGGATCGCCAGACCGAGGCGCATGCCCGCCATGCCGGAAACGATCATGCCGAGAAGTTCAAACGAGGAATGGCCGGAGACAAACGTCCAGAATGACTCGGGATTGCACGCGTGGTTCACGTAGCCTGCCGCGGCACCGAGGTGGAGGCCGTTGAACAGCAGGAAAAACAAGGTGCCCACCCCCGCCGCCATGCCACCGGCGAAGATGCGGAAATCGATGGCCACATTGTTATAGATGTAGAAGCAGAACATCATGAAATTCGAACCATACTCGCTCCGCAGGTGGCTGAGCTGTTCTTCCTTTCCACCGTACATCTGCTCCATGCCCGCCATGCCATTGGCTCCCAGGACAGCCTGCACCCAGCGGATGTCGTGGTGTGCGGAGAGCATCATCGCGAAAAACGGCAGCCAGAAAACCAGGTTGCACATCCAGAACAGGCGCCAGTCGGCCCGCACGGCACGCGGAAACCCCACGGCGATGAAACGCACCACATTCTCCCAGCTCCCGCGCCGTCTCTGGTAAATGAGTTCGTAACCCCGAATGACGAGTTCATTCAGACGCTGCGTGATGCGGGGACCATACATGCGTTCTTCCGCGAGCGACAGATCCAGGCTGAGTTCGCGGAAAAGCCGTGGCAGTTTCTCCGCCTCGGGTCCGCGTTTTCCTTTTTCCAGCATCGACACCAGGGATTCATACTCCGCCCAGCGGGCGGCGTTGCGGCTCTCGAATTCACCCGACGTCATTTATCCCCCCTTCCCATCTGCGCCCAGTGCGCCATCGCCAGCAGGCGGTCCACGCCCGCCACGCCGCTCGAGCCGCTGAGCACGGAAACCTGGTCCGCGATCTCCTCGCGCCGCCCCTCCGACCACAACCCCGCACGATCACGGAACAACGCCAACGCCCTCATTTCATCCGCCGTCAGTCCGACCGGCAGCGGCACCGCGACAACCGGGGGCGGCGAGGGCAACATCGGCTGCGGAGGGATGCGGTCATAGATCACCACCGTGCCAGCGGCAAGATCTCCGAGACGCTGGAAACGCTTCGTCGCCATGCAGCTCGTCAGTCCGAAGCAGTAGGTGAACATCGGCATGCCGTCGATGAAACGCAGGAAATTCCGGATCACGGCCTGGCCGAGCGTGATCGGTGAACCGGTGGCTTGCACCACACGCAGCCCCATCGCGCGCTTGCCGGGAGTGGCTCCGCGTTTTCCGGCTTCAAAAACAACGGGGTAAAGCCAGTCCATGAGGAACCAGGATAACAATATCACCCCTTGCGCCACCTGGCCGCCCATGGCGATGCCTGCGAATGAAACAGCGATCCCGCCAACGATCAGAATCACACCCCGGATCAGGAAATCGACGAGATAGGCACTCGCACGCAACATCGGTCCCGCCATCCGCAGGCGGATCTCAATGCCCTCGGCGAGTTCCACCGCCTGCAAGGTGTCTAGTTTTTCTGGCTCCGGCATGGTCGGTGTCGCTGGGAAATTATCCGTCTGGGGGAACAGGTAAAGCACAGGCGGAGAGAAAATCCCACATCTCTTGCAGGAACGCACGCCGCGTGCGCGCTTTTCCTGCTTCGGTTGTCGCAACTGCCAGCACCCATCCTCGGACGACCGTCAACTGGAAGGATTCTGCCGTGACTGGATGACGGCGATGGCGCGCGCGAGGGTGACCTCCAGTTCATCCTTTTTGATGGGCTTGCTCAGGTAGTCGTCCATCCCGGCCTGCACGCATACCTCGCGGTCACCATCCATGGCATTGGCGGTCAGGGCAATGATCCAGGGGTGATGGGGTTTTCCAGGAGCAGCCTTGATCCGCCGGGTTGCTTCCAAGCCGTCCATCTCGGGCATCTGCACGTCCATCAGGATGATGTCATAGGCGCGGCGTTCGCACGCGGCGAGCACCTCGATTCCGTGACCGGCGACGTCCGCCCGGTAGCCGAGACGTGACAGCATGTGGAGGGCGACCTTCTGGTTCACCGAGTTGTCCTCGGCAAGGAGGATGCGTTCGGAGCGCGATTCGGCAACCGCCGGGATGAAATTTTCCCTGGCGGGAACCGAGGTGATACCGCTCTCGCCGAGCAGTCGTGCGATCACGTCGAACAGTTGCGAGGGCTTGACCGGTTTGGTCAGCACGGATGAAAACATCTCCGGTTCATAGGCAGCGGCGGGACGGCCGATCGATGAAAGCAGCACGAGCGGAAGCGAGGCCCCGGCAGGAAGCTTCCGAAGTTCGGTGGCGAGCATGAGGCCGTCCATCACGGGCATCTGCATGTCGAGGATCGCGAGGTCGAAACGCTGGTTGTCCCGCAATATTTCCAATGCCTCCAACGCATCGGGAACAACGGTGCAGGACATCCCCCACTTTCCTGCGAGGGTGAAAAGGATGCGCCGGCTGTGTTCGTTGTCGTCCACCACGAGCAGACGCTTGCAGCGGAGGCTGGTGGAATTGGCACCGATGTATGGGCGCGGGCCGGCGGCGATCCATTCGGCAACCACCGTGAAATAGAAGGTGGAACCGACACCCGGCTCGCTCTCCACCCACATCCTTCCTCCCATGAGCTCGGTAAGGCGTCTGCTGATGGCGAGGCCGAGGCCCGTGCCACCGTATTTGCGCGTGGTGGACGCATCCACCTGGCTGAACGACTGGAAGAGTTTTCCGATCGCATCCCCAGGGATGCCGATGCCGGTGTCGGCCACCGAGAAGACGAGTTCGGTCCTGCCATTCTCCAAAGTCTCGCCGACACGGACGCTGACTTCCACGTCCCCCTCTTCGGTGAACTTGAGGGCGTTTCCGACCAGGTTGACAAGGATCTGCCGTACGCGGGTGACATCGCCCCGGACCTCGGCAGGCACGCCGTCACCGATTTCGTAGAGGAGATCGAGGCCCTTCTTGCCGGCGGTGGCGGAGAGCAGGTCCAAGGTGGTCTCGATGCACTCGTGCACGCTGAACACCTCGCGTTCGAGATCCATCGCCCCGGATTCGATCTTGGAGAAATCCAGAATGTCGCTGATGAGCGACAGGAGGTTCTCGCCGCTCACGCGGATGATTTCGGTGAATTCCCTCTGCTCGGAGGTGAGCTGGGTGTCCAGGAGCAGCGAGGTCATTCCGATGACCCCGTTCATCGGGGTGCGGATCTCGTGGCTCATGGTCGCGAGGAACTGGCTCTTCGCGATGTTGGCCTGTTCGGCGGATTGCCGGGCCTCCTGGAGCTCGGTGATGTCGGCCAGAATGCCGAACCACACCTTCGTGCCGCTGGCCCGTGTCGAGGCCGAGGAGCGGGCGTTGATCCAGCGGCGCGTTCCATCCGGGCGCAGGATCGGGAAGGTGTCGGACCAAGGCTGAACGGCGGCAATGGCTTTCTCCAACCCCTCGTGGATGCGCTCGCGGTGGCCCTCCTCCACAGCAACATAGAGCAGCGAGGAATTCGCAAGCACGCCTTCGGGATCGCGACAGAACACGTCGCGGAAGCCAGCACTGATGAAGGTGAACGCACGATGGCCTTCGGGAGTCACCTCGAACTGGAAAAACACGCCTGGCGCGTTCGCGGTGAGAGCGACCATCTGTTGCTCGCTGGCCAGGAGTTTCCGCTCGGCGAACTTGCGTTCGCTGATGTCGCTCTCAATGGCCATGAAACCGGTCAGGACGCCGGACTGGTCCCGCAGGGACTGGGCTTCGATCTCCACCCAGTAGGCACTGCCGTCCTTGTCATAGTTGATGAGCTCGACCTTGTATCCCTCGTGGGAGGACACCCCTCCGCGCATGGTCGAGAGGGTGTCGGGGTCGGTAAGCGGCCCTTGGAACAAATCCTCCAGACGCTGATCTTTCACCTCGTCCAATGTATAACCGGTGATGCGCGTGAAACCGTCGTTGATCCAATCGATGCGGCCCTCGGTGTCGCTGATGACCACCCCGTTGTTCGTGGCACTGGCAACGCGGGCGAGCTTGCGAGCCTCGGCCTCGGTCGCTCGAAGATGGAGAGTCATTTCATGTGCGAGCGCCACCGCCCGCCCGCGGCTCCGGGAAAGCGACAACACCACCCCCGCCAGCAGCAGGGTGATCATCATGCCGCCACAAACGACCAGCACCGGACTGGTGCGGTCCAGGCCGGCCTCGAACTTCCCGCTCGTGGTGACGACAAGGCTCCATGGCCGCCCGCCGATCATGACCGGGAGGGTGCGGTGAAACAAACGTCCGCCAAACGGCTTGGCAGTCGGCACGTCGGTCGCTCCTACAAGCGTGTCGTCGGCATCGAGAAGGAGGTGCTCCCGGGTCAGCGAGATACCGTCGAAGACTTCCACATCAACCTGGTTTTCCGTAAAATTCAGGAGCCCCCGGAACAGTTCGTTGATGATCAGTGGCGCACAGACCAGACCGTCAAGGGACGCCTCGCGCTCTTCCGGTGTGACCGGGTGGGTGCCGTTTTTATAGATCGGGACCAGATAGAGAAAGCCCGGATGGTTCTCGGTATCCTGGACAAGGGTGATACGTCCGGTCAGGGAAGGCAGGCCGGTCCGGACAGCGCGTTCGATGGCTTCCCGGCGGACCGGCTCGCTGCCCGAGTCATAGCCCCAGGCCGAACGGTTGGTCTCGATCGGATCCATGAACTTGACCACGTAGAGATCCGGCGCGTTTCCGGTGGTCCTGACCGAAAAATCCGGCGCGTTGTCCGCACGTTCCGCCGCGATGAACGCGTCCAGTTCGGCACGGGGCACGCGTTTGATGAAACCGAAGCCCAGCGCCCCCGGGAATTCCTTCTTCAGATCGCGGGACGCCACATAGCGGCTGAACTCGTCCCGTTCGACGGATTTGCTGGCCACGAACATGCCGCGGGCTCCATTGAGTCCATAAACGCTCAGATTCGCACGCCGCTCCACCTCGCGGGAGAGTCTCTCGGCGACCCGGTCAAAGCGGACGCGCGCCTGGTCCAGCCCGATCTTTCTCACTCCATAACCCGCCCAGAGGGAAAAGCCGAATCCAGCAAGCAGGATGATCGCCGGAGGCAGCCAACTGATGGTCAGCGGATCCGGCAGGGCCGGGTCCGCCGTTTCGCGACTTGCCTTGTAGGCCACCAGGCTTCGCCAGAATATCAGCGGTGCGGCCAACAGTATCAGAATCGCCGCATGCAGGATCACCTCCTGTGCCATTCCAACGCCCGGCGCGATCACAGGGAGAAAGAGGACGATCAGCAGCTCGCAAAGACCAACGATTACAAGGATTTCGACAATAAGTCGGGGAACATTCGATGACTTCGGCATGCGTCGGACGTTTCGTATTGGATACTGGGGAAATTTATTGATGCGGAACGCGATCGCTCCACCGGTCCGGGGTGCCACATGAAGAACATCCCGGAAGCGATCCGAGGCGGGGGGATGCGTACCGGTCGGCAACGATGGGCATCGGAACGGATTTTCGGACGACACGGGATTGTGTCGGGGTCGGGAACTTTTTCCAAGAGGCACTCATCCAAGGCCAACGTAAGCCCGTCAGATGCTTTGCCAAGAATCTTTGTGAAACCCTTGCGTCCCGAAAAACACGGTCCGGAACGGCGGGTTATCAACCGGAGATCATGCGGATACCTGTATCCACCATGCCGAGGCACGGGGACGCCTGTTGTCAAAATCCCGCTCTTCGGCACCCGGTCGGATCACCGTTGGACGACCACAGGGGTTCCGATTCTGACGGCATCGTAGAAACGTTTGGCATGGCGCTTGGGGAGGCGGACACAGCCGCTGGATGCGGGATAACCAGGGACGTTCCCCGCATGAAGTCCGTAGGCACCCGTGAAGCGCAGGAAATACGGCATCGGCACGCCTTCGAATTTGCTACCGGCGGGACGCGGGGTCTTGCGGTTGTCCACGTTTTCCTTCACGACCTTGCCGTTCCTCACGTAGTTCCCATAGATCGAGGAGCGATGGTCCGGGCTTTTCTGAATGACGCTGTATCTTCCGACAGGGGTGTCCTTGCCCTCCCGGCCGGAGGATATGGGAGCGACCGCCACGACTTTCCCCTGATGATAGAGAGTCGCCTGCTGGGACTTGAGGCTCACCACGATGCGCCGCCCGCTTGTGCCGCCCCGGTCCATCAAGCCTCCCAGTTCCGGCACGGTCGTGCAACTCATGAGCCATAGGCAGGAAAGCATCGCGATCGCGCGAAAAAACCAGGAAGAGGATACGGCAGGTCGGGAAACGGCGGGTTTTGTCATTGGTTGAGACCAGTAAGCCGAGAGCCACGCCGGTCAAACGGTAATCCTTGCCCAAATGGCGGATTGTCTGGCTCCGGATCAGGGCCTTCCGTGATTTCAGCTTCCGGCAGGTTCGTCCGGGCGATTTCGCGTTGAGTTTATACCAGCCCGTCCAATAGCTTCCGAACAATGCAGGAAATCGCAGACGAACAGATCCAGCGGCATCTGGACATCATCTACCGCACGGATTCCGGTCGCATCCTCGCCACTCTCATCCGCCTGCTAGGGGATTTCGACAGGGCGGAGGACGCCATGCACGATGCCTTCGCCGTGGCGCTGGAACGTTGGCCCCGGGATGGCGTCCCGGAGAATCCCCGCGCATGGCTGGTATCCACGGGCAGGTTCAAGGCGGTTGACGGATTGCGCCGGCGCGCGCGGTTCGATGCCGCGCAGGAAAAAATCGCGGAGCAATTGGAGAGCAGGGCCGATGCGACGGCGGATGGAACGGACGAAAGTGTCGGGGACGACCGTCTGCGCCTCATCTTCACCTGCTGCCATCCCGCTCTGGCGCAGGATGCCCGCGTGGCACTGACGCTGCGTGAAATCTGCGGTTTGACGACGGAGGAAATCGCCCGCGCATTCCTCACGCCGGCTCCCACGCTCGCCCAGCGGATCGTCCGGGCGAAGGGGAAGATCCGTGACGAACGCATCCCTTACCAGATCCCATCCGAAGAAGAGCTGCCCGGGCGGCTGGGACCCGTGCTGCAGGTGATTTATCTGGTATTCAACGAAGGATACCATGCCTCGTCCGGCGACTCGTTGCTACGGACGGATCTGTCGGATGAAGCCATCCGGCTCGGACGCCTGCTGCTGGAGCTTCTTCCGGAACCGGAGGTGACGGGCCTGCTCGCCCTCATGCTCCTGCAAGGATCCCGCCGTGCCGCCCGGACCACCGCCGATGGCGAACTGGTTTTGCTGGAGCATCAGGACCGCACGTTGTGGGATCACGGCCAAATCGCGGAAGGGGTGGCGCTCGTCGAGCGGGCACTCTCTTCACGCCGTTTCGGCTCCCACACCTTGCAGGCGGCGATCGCGGCGGTGCATGCCGAAGCTCCTGATGCGGCCTCCACCGACTGGGCGCAGATCGTGGCCCTCTACACAGAACTGGCCCGCATCACCCCCTCTCCGGTCGTGGAACTGAACCGTGCCGTGGCCGTCGCCATGCGCGACGGGCCGGAACCGGGAATCCGGTTGATCGACAAGCTGCTTGTCGAAGGAGGACTGGATACATACCCCCTCGCCCATGCGGCGCGGGCGGATCTATATCGGCGGCTGGGGAACAAGGAGGAGGCGCGGACTTCTTACGAACGCGCGCTGGCCCTCACGGACATGCCGCCCCAGCGCCGTTTCCTCGAAAAAAGGCTGCGGGAGCTGGAGGAAAAATAATTTCCGGAAAAACACCAGGTGTTGTCGAATTCCGGAACCGCCGATCGTCCATTTCTCAGAACGACACGTTCGATTCACCCCAACCCACAACCGAAAACAAAAGCATGAGATTCATGGTCCTTGTCAAAGCTACGAAAAACTCGGAGTCCGGCGCACCGCCCTCTCCCGAAACACTCGAAATGATCACCGCGATGGGACGGTTCAACGAGGAACTGGAACATGCCGGAGTTCTCCTGGCCGCCGATGGGCTGCAACCCAGCTCGAAAGGTGCCCGTGTGACCTTTTCCGGAATCCGGCGCACCGTGACCGACGGACCGTTCGCCGAAACCAAGGAGCTGGTCGCCGGATTCTGGATCTGGAAATGCGATTCGCTGCAGGAGGCGATCGAATGGGCCAAACGTTGTCCGAATCCGATGCCAGGCGAGGAGTCGGACATCGAAATCCGTCCGATCCACGAATTCGATGAATTCCTCGCCGAGTTCGCCCCGGACCTTCGCAAGGAAATGGAGACGACAGACGGACAAGCGCCCGAATGACTCCCCTCCCCAGCCTTCTGATATAACGAACCAGACAACCCACCCACAATCATCATGAAATACATCTGCCTTGGATACATCGAACCGAACAAACCCCTGAACATGCCCGAACACGAGTGGCACGCGATGGCGGACGAATGCTTCAGCTACGACGATGAGCTGAGGAAGAACGGCCACTTCGCCGGCGGCCATGCGCTGCAGCCGCCCGAAACCGCCATCACCCTGCGCTGGAAGGAAGGAAAGGCGTCCGTCACCGACGGACCCTACGCCGAGACCAAGGAGCAACTCGGCGGCATCCTTATCCTCGAAGCCCGCGACCTGAACCACGCCATCCAGCTCATGTCGAAGCACCCGGGCGTGAAGGCGGGTCCTTTCGAAATTCGTCCCGCGGCGGATCTTTCGGCAATGATCAGCGAAAGCGAAAAGCGGCGTGCGGGTATGTGAGGCATCATTCCCGCATCCCCACCCTTTTCACCTTGTCACCGGAAACGTCGCCCTGTGTTCTTATGCCATGCACAGGATGACACCTTCCCCGTTCCGTTTCCTTCCTCTCACCCTGCTGGCCGCCGGTTCGCTCACCGGCTGGCTGGCAGCGGCGGAAGTCCCTAAAGAAGGCCCCGGCGGCCCGCTGGAAGTCACCGCCAGCCGTGGGGTCACCGCCCGTGATCCCTCGACCATCGTCCGTGATGGCGACACCTTCTGGATCTTCTACAGCGGACACGGCGTGCCATCGCTGCATTCGAAGGATCTGGTGACATGGGAACGCGGCCCGTCCGTTTTCAAGGAAGCACCCGCCTGGATTTCCAAAGAGGTTCCGGCGAATGATGGCGAGTATTGGGCACCCGACCTGATGAAGGTCGGCGGGCGCTATTTGTTGTATTACTCGATTTCCAGCATGAACGCGATGCACTCCGCCATCGGCCTCGCGACGACCCCCACACTGGACCCGGAGAGCCCGGACTTCAAATGGAAGGACGAGGGGCCGGTGGTCCAGTCGCGGGAGGGCGGCGATTTCAACACCATCGATCCCGCTGTTTTCCAGGATGATGATGGCAAGGTCTGGCTGTCCTTCGGCTCGCAATGGAGCGGGCTGAAATTGGTGGAGCTCGATCCAGCGACGGGCAAACGCCTGAAGCCGGACGAAGCGATGACCTCGATCGCCGATGGAGACCCCATCGAGGGAGCCTACATTTACAAGCGCAAGGGCTTCTACTACCTCTTTGTCAACCGTGGTACCTGCTGCTCCGGAGCAGACAGCACCTATCACATCACCGTCGGGCGCAGCAAGGACATCAAAGGACCGTATATCGCCAAAGATGACGCACCGATGCTCGAAGGCGGTGGCACATTGGTACTCGCGACGAAGACCGGCACCCTCATCGGCGCGGGACACGCCGGCATCATCGAAAAGGACGGCAAGAGCTGGTTCAGCTGCCACTTTGAGGCGGACGAGCGCATGAGCGGCAAGGCCACCGTCGGAGTGATGCCTCTCCAATGGAGCGAGGACGGCTGGCCGGAAGTCCTGCCGCCGGACAAAACCAAGTGACGTCCGCCCGTCATGAAATAAATCCGTGACCTGTCTCCGACCATGGGATTCCTCAGGAGGTTGATATCACCCCGACAATGAAACCCGTCGTCCATCTCATCCTCTTCCGTGGTGTGGGCGGGAAAACCCAGCTTCCCACCAAGCCATTGCGCGAAAAACTCCTTGAGGCGGGTTTTGAAAACGTGGCCACCTATATCAACAGCGGGAACGCGATCGTCCGCAGCCGGATGCGCCGGGACCAGGTGGTTTCCACCGTCGCGGCGATCTGCCGTAAGGAGTTCGATTTCGACAAGGCCATCTTTGCTCCCACGCTCGGCGAGTGGGATGAGCTTATCGCGGCGAATCCATTCCCCGAGGCCGCCGCGGAAGCACCGACCACGGTCCATGCGGCCTTGCTCGACGCGGTGCCCGCAGGGGAAAACCTCGCGCGATTGCTCGCCGTGGCCTCGGAAGGAGAAGAAATCCGGGTGATCGGGAAAGTTGCCTACCTCCATACGCCAAACGGATTCGGAAGGAGCAAGCTGGCGGAGAAGTTCGACAAATGGATCGCCGTGACCAACACCGCGCGGAACTGGAATACCGTGCTCAAGCTTTCGGAACTCGGGCATGCCTGCGGTGAAAAGCCGTGATCACCGTTCCAAACTATAAAAACCCGGCCGCGGCTCCATTCCCGAAGCACCTGAGGAAATCCTCGTCCGCAGGAGCGTGGATCCGGAGGGGTTCAGCCGTGCGGGGATGAGTGAGTTCCAGTGACTTCGCCTGCAACAACATGCGGGTGCCGATTCCCAGAATTCCGCACAATTCATGACTCTTCTCCATTCCCGCGTAGCGGAAATCCCCGACGATCGGGAATCCGGCATCCAGCAGGTGGCGGCGGATCTGGTGGAACCGTCCTGTCGTTGGAACCGCCTTGACCAGCGAAAGCGGGTCCGGGCAATCCTTGGAGGGAGGCTTCGTCACGAGACGCTCGAATGAGGTCCGGGCCGCAAGCGGTTCGTCTTCCGGATTCGTTCGCAGCGGAGTTTCGCAGACCCAGGCTTGGGGCGCAGCACCACATACGGCCGCGTGGTAGGTCTTGATCACATTCCTTCGTTCAAATGCCTGCTGGACCGCGCTGGCGGTCGTTTTATCGAGCGCGAACAACAGCACACCGGAGGTCGGCCGATCAAGACGATGTATGGGGAAAACCTGCCGTCCCAGTTGGTCGCGCAAGCGCTTCATCGCGATCTGCGCCGGCTCATCCTCACCACTTGCCGGATGCACCAGCATGCCCGGCGGCTTGTCGATCGCGACAAGGAAATCGTCTTCAAAAAGAATGGTCAGCGGCTGCATCGCGCGGAAGGTCGTCTCCTATCGACAATGGTTCAATTGTTTTCGCTCCCGGAGTTAATCATTCGCGACATATCGATTCGATAGTTAAAAATTGATATGTAAACCTAAACATCAATTGGTTAAACACATTAGAAATTGTCCGGAATTTTCAACAATTCGGGTTCTCAAGCCTGAGAAAATCAATAATATTTTAAAATATTTTACCAATGGATATCCACACATCTTTACTTTTCACAAAAATATGTTATATATCTCGGGTGCCGTCCCTGTATGATAAATACCCCTAACCTGAAAGTGATCGCGATCGCCTGCACGGGAGCTTTTGCCTCCTGCGCCAGCCCATCGCCTAAAACAGCCCGGATCCCCGTATCCACCACCTCATCCAAGCAAGATCCGTCCCTTACGGGTCAGCTGCTTCAGGAAGTCAATAGCTACCGCCGCAACCACGGCGCGCGGGAGCTGCAACGCCATGCCGGCCTTGATCGTCTCGCACAGAAGCATTGCGAATTCCTCCGTCAGAACCGGGGCAAGTTCGGAATCCGCGGACAAGCCAACGTAAGCCATATGGGCTTCGATGGCCGCGCCTTGATGGCCCGCCAGAACTACAATATGCTGACCTGCGCCGAGAATGTCGCATCCACCAGCGACACGAGTCATGGCATCGCCCCCACGCTGGTCAAGATTTGGACAAACTCCAAAAGCCATCAAAAAAACATGGTGGACGACTGGACCCACACGGGCATCGGCATTGTGAAAGACAGTGATGGAACCGTATTCTCCACACAATTGTTCGGAACCATCAGCTATTCACAAATGACATCTCGCAATCGGTTCAACGGCTACTAATACTCGGGCGCATGCCCGACCTCAGCCTGGAAAAAGCCCATCAATCCCGCGGTATCAAGCGTGTCGCCGGGATTGATGAGGCAGGCCGTGGGCCCCTCGCCGGCCCGGTGGCCGCCGCCGCGGTCATCCTTCCAAAGAAGTTCAAATGCCCCGGGCTGGACGATTCCAAAAAAATCTCACCCGCGCGCAGGGAGGTTCTGTATGCCCGGATCACCGACGATCCGTCGATTTTCTGGGCGGTCGCCACCGCTGACTGCGACGAGATAGACCGCCTCAACATTCTTCGCGCGACGCACTTGGCCATGAGGCGCGCCGCGGAGGCGCTGGATCCGGTGCCAGAGCATTGCATCATTGACGGTCTTCCGGTTAAAAACTTTCCCATTCCCCATGATGGTGTGGTGAAAGGCGACGGCCTGTCCCTCTCCATCGCCGCGGCAAGCATCATCGCGAAGGTCACCCGCGACCGCATCATGCACGCCCTCGACCAGGAATTTCCACAATACGGCTTTGCGAAACACCAAGGATATGGCACCAAGGCGCATCTTGAAGCGCTACGGATTCACGGCCCTTGTCGCCACCATCGTCGCTCGTTTCAGCCCGTCGCTCAACTCACCCTGCCGTTTGGCTGGACCTGACGGCAAAACGCGCGACAGGATCTGGTTGGGAAATTATGGCGAACGCGTCGCCGCCGCATGGCTCCGCTCGCAGGGATGCAGGATTCTGGCGAGAAACTACCGCAGCCCGAGGAAGGGCGAGGTGGACATCATCGCAAGGGATGGAAGGCTGTTGCTTTTCGTGGAAGTGAAAACCCGCCAGGCCGGCAGCAGGATCCGGGGACTGGACGCCGTAGGAAAAGACAAACAGGCACTGATCGAGCGTGGTGCGAATTCGTGGCTCAAGCGTCTCGGCACCCGCAACCTGCCTTGGAGGTTCGACGTCATCGAAGTCAGCGTGGAGGAAGGACGGAAGCCCCGGGTGAACCGGGTGAAAGACGCGTTCTAAGGCGGGTCCGTGACCGTCCTCTTACGAAGAACATGGGTGAACGACAGCTTGCCCATGCGTCGCTGGAAACCTGTGCCCGAATCCTGCTTGCCGGAGCGGTTCGGCACCTCCACGTTCCGGGCAGGATTTCATGGATTACTTTTCGGATTCAATGGCATGGCTGGGCAAGCCGGACGGCAGCGTGGTGATCGGTTACGGACCATTCGAAAGCTCGGTCGAGCCTCCTGCCGGTGGCGTGGCCTTCCATGTGCAGGACTTCGCCCTCCAAGACCCCGAACCGTGGAAAATCCCCAGCCGTGTCGAACGGAGCACTCCCGCCGAGCTGGGGGCGATGAACCGCGCGACGCGACCTCCGGAATGGGTCTGGGACCCGTTGGACGCCGCCCCCTTTTCAGTCGTCTTCCAGGAGGTGATGTCGTCCATCCACAGCGGGATCTTTGAAAAAACCGTACCAGTGGTCACCGAGAGGGGAACGTCGGCGGAAGCCCCGGGACCGGGCATCATCGAAGGCATGATCCGGCAACCCTCCCCGCTCCATTCCTACGGTTGGGTGCGGGGAAGTTCCGGGTTCGCTGGAGCCACTCCGGAGCTGCTTTTCTCCTTGAATGGGGACCGGCTGGAAACCATGGCACTCGCCGGCACCGCCCGCAGCGAGGACCGACATGTCTTCGCGGCGGATGAAAAGGAGATCCGTGAGCATGAATATGTCGCCCAGACACTCGCATCCAAATTGTTGGATCTCGGAAAAATCCAGCGCCGGTCACGCGAGATCCTGGATCTCGGCAGCATCGTTCATTTCCTCACGACCATCTCGTTGGACCTGGAGATTCCCCAGACGCCCGCGAAACTGCTCCGGCGTCTCCACCCCACCCCCGCTCTCGGCCCGCTCCCACGCACCGTGGAGACTCTGGCGCTGTTGTTGGACTGGCGGGAACGCCTGGGCTGCCCTGCGGAGTTCGGAGCTCCGTTCGGACTTTGGGATCATGACCGTTTCGACGCCATCGTGGCGATCCGCGGAATCTGGTGGGAGCATCGGCAACTCATGCTCCCGGCCGGTTGCGGCATCATCGAGGCCAGCCGCCTCGTCAACGAGTGGCGGGAACTGAGATTGAAGCGCGAGTCTGTTAAAAATTTCATTCTTTAGTTTATGATGTTTGGCATGATCTGCTTCCCGGGTTTCTGACCATCTTGGAAAATCGCCGGATATGGCTCATTCAGAACAAGAATCCGGCGCCGCATGCTTCCGGGCAATTAATTAAAAAAGATTGATTGTTTTTGAAAATCCAACATTATCGCGGGCGCATCGCATCCTTCGATCATGTGGTTTAACAGTCATGCTCGTCCGTTCCACAGCCTCGCGCTGACGGCGGCATTGACATGCATGGGCGCTTATGAAGCCAAAGCTTTGGAGCCCATGAATCTCGGCAACCCTATCGGCAGGATCGCCCGGATTTTCGACTCACAACTGGTTCGGACCGAAGACCGGGTTTCATGGCTGGACAACCGCGTCTCCACCTTCGCCCCGCATCGGGAGCATTCAATGAAAGTCGGCCTGGGCCACCGGGGATACCGCTCCAAAAAAGGGGGCGCAGATCCTGCCGTCACAATTGATCTGGGCAAGGAACATCCTCTGGACACCATTTTCCTCGTCCCGTGCCAGCGGGAATCCATCGATGACACTGGCATTTTTCCGAAGCGTTACACCGTCGAACTCTCGAACCGGACGGATTTCGCCCAACGGACCGTGCTGTTCAGCTCGAATTCCATTTCTCCGTCCAGTCGGTTGAACGATGGAAATCCGGTTCCGTTGAACGCCCGGAACACCTCCGCGCGCTATGTGCGGCTCACGGTTCACGAAGGTCACAAAAAGGGAATGCTCGATCTTTTCGGGCTATCCGAAATCGTCGTCATATCGGAAAACGATCCGGTATCATTGGGCGCGCCGGTAACCACCATCGGCAATCTCAACGTCCGGGGCATCTGGTATCCGGAGTCCCTTACGGACGGGCGGACCCCGCTTGGCATCTGGCAGAACGGCGGCAAACCCACCTCGGAGGCCGGCGATTCGGTGAATGTTTCCCGGGAAAGCGACACGGTCTCCTGGAGCATCTCTCTGCCGCAAGCCGCGGAACTCGACCGGGTTGTCCTGTTTCCTTATCAAATCGACCGCTCCTTTGAATCCTCGGTCCTTCCTGAAGCCGTCACCATCCACCTCCAGGATGCCGGCGGTCAGGAGGAAACGCTCGCGGCGGAATGGAGAAATCCGCTCGCCGGTAGTGTCAACATGACACCGATCGTGATTCCCCTCAATGGCAGGACAGGCAGGAACATCCGCATCACCGGAACCCGGCCGTGGGTCATGGGAGATCTGAAAATCCACGCCCTTTCGGAAATCGAAGTCTGGTCCTCCGGAAAGAATCTCGCCACGGCACTTCCCGTCATCCGCGAGTCGGAGGGGGCTGCCGCCACTGTCACCACCCTCACCGACGGCTACACCTCGGACAATAAAATCATCCCCATGGGCATCTGGCTGGACCAGCTTTATGAACGCGGACGGATCGAACGGGAACTCGCCATCCTGCGGCCCGTCCACCGCCAGCTTGCCTCGGAAAGCGAATTGAACGCCACATGGGGCTCCGCCGTCGTGCTGGGGCTGACCTTCCTGATCCCTGTTTTCATCGTGGAACGGCGACGCCTGATGTCCCGCGACCAGCTCGACCAGCTCCGGAAACGCATCGCCTCGGATCTCCACGACGACATCGGCAGCAACCTGGGGAGCATTTCCCTGATCGCCCGCACCGCGCGCAAGGATCTTGTCCGCCTGCAAGGGCCGGAAGAAGTGGCGGAAGACCTCGGCCAGGTCGAATCCATCGCCCGTGAGAGTTCGTTGGCCATGCGCGACATTGTCTGGCTGCTGGAACGCCGCCAGGACTCCATCGGCGACCTCGTCCAGCGGATGCGGGAGACCGCGGGACGCCTTTTGCGCGAGATCAGCTACACCGTCGAGTGCGAGTCGAACAAAACAACCGCGAAACTTTCACTTGATGCGAAGCGTCACCTGTTCCTTTTTTACAAAGAAGCCATCCACAACGTGCTCAAACACTCCCAAGCCAACCGAGTATCCATCCGCCTTTGGGACGAAGATGACAAACTTGCATTAGAAATTCTCGACAACGGCGTAGGACTTCCGCTCAATGACGACACCAAGTCAACGACCGTGCACAAGCTCGAAGACCGTGCACGTGTGCTCGACGGGCTTCTACAGATCGCTTCATCCAAGGAAAAAGGCACCGCCATCCGCCTACTCGTCAAACGTTCCCACCTCACCGCCCACCCCACACTCGCATGATCTCCGGAGACTCCACCACCTCCTGCATTTGGATTTTGGAAGATCACGAAGTATTTGCCAAGCAGATCCGTCGTTTGATCAGCCATGAGACGGATCTCACCTGCCCGCATCACTTCACCAGCGCGGCGGATCTTTTCGACAAGCTCAAGTTCACGACCGAGCGGCCCGATCTCCTGCTTCTGGATCTTGGACTGCCACGCCGCAGTGGTCTCGAAGTTCTTGCGGACCTCCGCCAGATCCTGCCGGATCTCAAAGTCCTCATCCTCTCCGCATCGGACGACCGGGACAAGGTCTACCGTGCCATCTGCAGCGGAGCCTCCGGCTACCTGCTGAAAACCGCCGATCCCGAAGAAATCCTCTCCGGCATCCGGGACGTCATCCACGGAGCCTCGGCGCTCAGCGCGCCGATCGCCAGTATGATCCTCCAAGGATTCGCCCGTTACGGCCCGGTGGAACACATCGAACCCCTCACCAGCCGGGAGGAAGAAGTCCTGCGGCTTCTGGTCCGTGGCTTGATCAAGAAGGAAATCGCCGACGAACTGCTCATTTCCCAACACACCGTGGACATGCATTTGCGCTCGGTTTATCGGAAACTCCAAGTCCGCTCGCAGACCGAAGCCGTCTCCAAGGCGCTTCGTCAAGGGTTGGTGTGAGGCACGTGGCAATCTGGATCGGGTTGCCAGACTGTGATCAAGGGCGGCTGATACCATTTGACTCTGATCCCGAGTCGCGACCCCGTGGACTGCGTGCAGCTTGTTGCCGCTTTCATCTGCCAGCTCGCTGGCCGGGACGAAGGTCCGAATTCATAGGGCGCGCCTCCCCTTGTGCGACAGCCTGCTGAGCAATCAATGATTGGCTCTGGTTCCGCCGTGTCAGCAAGCTGACTACGGAAGGCGGCCAGCGAGCCGCACGCATTCCGAAAACGTCGCTGGCTCCAATCGTCACTTTATTTTCGGAAACTGGTATGATCCCATCTCCAACAAATAGAGGATTATGAGGACGCGCGGGATGACGCCTCTGCATGTAGTTTAGCCTTTTAAGGCGTTTTTCGCACGCCCAAAAGACGCCTTAAAAGGCTAAACGACGTGCGGAATCTGTCGTTGCTCATGCACCACAGAATGATGAGACGCGATTACGAGTCACATTACTTCCTGGAAGAGATACGATTTCTTCGCAAACAGGTGACATCCGGTTGCTCTTCAGGATCTCACCGACCTCAGGTCTAAACAAAAATCCCCGGCTCGCCAAAAACGAGCCAGGGATTGTAAAAAATGAATCGCTTTAAATCAGCCTTCTGTTTCCTCGGTATCACCCGCGTCCACCGAGATGACAAGCGTGGTGGTGACTTCCGGATGGAGGCGGATGGAGACTTCCGACTTGCCCGACTTCTTGATGGGCTTCTCAAGCTCGATCGCGTGACGGTCGATGACGATGCCCGCGGCCTCGAGTTCCTTGTGGATGTCAATGCTGGTGACGGAGCCGAACGCCTTGCCACCTTGGCCGGTGGAAAGCACGAACTTCGGCTTCAGTTTGGAAATCTTTGCGGCGGTTGCTTGGAAAGCAACGAGCTCTTCCGCTTCGCGGGCGGCGCGGGTGGCCTTGAGCGCCTCCACGTGACGAAGGTTCGACTTGGTTGCTTCAAACGCCTTGCCTTGTGGGATCAGGAAATTCCGGGCATATCCGGCGCGGACTTTGACGACATCAGCTTCGGCACCAAGGCCTTCGATTTTTTCTTTGAGAATAACTTGTGCGTTGGCCATAGGAGTCTGAGGTAAAAAAGTTCGTTTGGGGGCGGCGATTTAGGCTTCGTACCAAATTGAGTCAAGAAGAATGATTCCATTTTATTTCACATTTCCGAAATATCTCCGAGGCCACCCGGACCAGGTTTCATCCCTTGGTGACACAAAATGATCCAAGACATTGGCGGGGCTTGGCAATAGCGTGTGATAGGAAAGCGCTTGGGCACGCCTACAAGCGCCGCTGGGCGCTGCGCTTGACGGGGTGAGAAGCGTCGATTGCCCGACTCTTGGAAGAGACCCGTGAAAGCGACTGTCGTATAACTGGCCGAAGCTGACGACACCTGTCGATTGTTTCCCCACCTCTCCGCCAGAATAATGAGATAATATGAATCATTTGACATCCTACCTTCCAATAGGTAGACATCATTCATGCCTGACTCTTCGACATCGGAAGAAATCCTCCGTTGCGCCCGCCGCCTCATCACCACCGGTGGCTACAACGGCTTCAGCTATGCGGATATTTCCGCCGTCGTAGGTATCCGCAAGGCCAGCATCCATCATCACTTCCCCACCAAGGCGGATCTGGTGACCACCCTTGTTTCCCAATATCGGAAAGAGGCGGAAGCCGGACTGGCCGCCATGGGAAATCATTTCCAGAGTCCCTCCGACCTCCTCCGCGCCTACACGGGCTACTGGGAAAAGTGCTTCGCCGATTCATCCGATCCATTCTGTGTCTGCGCCCTTCTCGCGGGGCAGATGCCCGGTATTCCCGAAGAGGTCGCCACCCAAGTCCGCGCTTACTTTCATATGCTGACTGAATGGGTCACTTCCGTCCTGGAGCGGGGCGTGGCTGATAAACAATTCCGCCTCTCGGCCCCTGCTGCTGTCGAAGCCGGGATTTTCGTCGCCACCATTCATGGTGCCATGATTTCCGCCCGCGCCTATGGCGACGGTCAGGTCTTCCACGCCATCGTCCAGCCGACCTTCGCTCGCCTCACCGGCTGACGTCCGCCCCCATCGTAGCAAATAGGATCCTGCCCTCAGATGCAAAAAGCCGCGATACAAAAACTACCAACTAGTAGGTAGTCATGCCTTCGATCAGCTGTTCCATGAAGTTTCCGCTGATTCGAATCATTCTCAGTGAAATCCCCCCATCAACAACAAACCAACCAATCAAAATCATGTTCGGAATATCTCCTCTAGGCTGGCTCCATACCCTCGGCAGCCTTCCCGCGATCCCGGTCGCCTTCTACATGTTCGCCCGTGCCGGGCGGATCGATCCCCGGTCGAGGGCTGGCGCGCTCTACTTCATCTTCATGCTCATCGGAATCGCCACTGTCTTCCCCGTCTCCCATTCACCCGTCGGAAATGTCTTTGCGATCATCACGCTCGTGCTGCTCCTGACCGGCTACGGAATTTCCAGGATCCCCCACAGAAGCCGTGCTGCTGTCCATGTGGAAACCATCAGCCTGACACTCACTGCATTTCTGCTCATGCTCCCCACCGTCACCGAGATCCTCCGCCGCGTCCCTGACGGCCATCCCTTCGTCTCTGACCTCAATTCGCCCCTGCTCAAAGGAGTTCATGGCATCCTTTTGCTCGGCCTCATCATCGGCCTCACACTGCAAATACGCTCGCTCAGGAAACAAAGCCGCGCGGAAGCAATCCAGCCAATCGCCAAATAGGCCTGCAAAAACCCGGACCGGACGGGGAAGCCTAGCGCTCCCCGCCCCAAGGGCTGTTGAAATCCGAAATAAGAACCTCAGAAGAAGTCCAGAACCCGTAAATGCCAATCCCTGAAGGCATTGCGCTTCAGCTTTCTCTTCCGACCGGCGAAATGAAGCGATCCATCGCCTCCCCTCGGTCTCCGCTTTCTTCCTTCAATAAACGGTCATCTATCGGCGATCAACATCCTTGATCTCCATTCTTGCCACCTCGTCCTTATTCCCACTAGCTCGTCGCATGGAAACACACCGCATTTTCTCCGATTCGCCGCTCAGTGCCGACCATGCCCGCCTTCTCGTGGATGGTGCGGCACCGCATGAAATCCTGTTTCCGAAAAAGGCGGTCGCCTCCGTGCTCGCCAAGCCCGAGCCCGATCCTGCGTTCGCCCTTGCCGACATCGCCTTCGGCCAGCCGGACCTGGACAGCATCCGGAGTTCCGGGAAACTGAAGTGGCTGCACATCAGCACCGCGGGCTTCACCCGCTACGATACTCCGGAATTCCGCGCCTTGGTCGCGGAGCGGGGCATTGTGGTGACGAACAGCTCCAGCGTCTATGCCCGTGCCTGCGCCGACCACGTCTTCGCCTTCATGCTTGCCCAATCCCGGCTGCTGCCGGAAGCCCTCGCCAGCCAGGCGGCGAACGGATCGGAAGAATGGTTCCGCCTGCGTTCGAACTCGGTTTCGTTGCGCGGACAACACGTCGTCATCCTCGGATTTGGCGGCATCGCGACCGAGCTGGTGAAATTGCTGGTCCCCTTTGAGATGAAAATCACCGCCATGCGCCGCCAGCCTCGTGGGGACGAGGGATTCCCCACGGTGACCACGGAGGAACTGCCCGCCGCGTTGGCGACGGCGGACCACGTCATCAACATCCTCCCCGACAACGCCGCCTCACAACATTTCATCAATGCGGAGCGCCTCGCCCAGATGAAACCCGGGGTCATCTTCCACAACATCGGCCGAGGCACCACGGTGGATCAGGATGCCTTGCTGGAATCCCTCCGCAGCGGCCACCTCGGTGCCGCCTGGCTGGACGTGACCGAACCGGAACCCCTCCCCGCCGACCACCCGCTGCGGAGCGTGCCGAACTGCCACATCACCCCGCACATCGCAGGGGGTCATGGCGATGAAAGCGGGACACTGGTCCGCCATTTCCTCACCAATCTCAATCTATATCTGGCGGGTGAACCCCTGCGGGATAGGATCATGTGAGGAAGTGGGCACCCTGAACCCATGAGATTCTTCCCAAACCAAATCACGCTGATTGCCGGCTGTATCTGGGTTTCCGCCGTCGCCCCTGGACATGGGAAATTGTCGGAAGCGGATCTGGTGCGGCTGGCTAGCGTGATTCCGTATGTTTCATATCAGGATGTCCTGCATGATCGTCCACCTTCCGAGCCTATTGACGACGTCGCATTGAGGGAAACGCTTGCGAAACCGATGGAAATGGCGGAGATGAAGCGGTTGGTGGATCATTCCGATCCACGGGTGAGAATGCTGGCATTGCTCAAGCTATACCGATCCGGCGATCCACAGGCGTTCCGTTCCATACATACGAGGTCGGGCGACCCCGGCATCACCTTTCCCGCGATCCCGTTCTTCGGGTCAAGCGCCTCCCTGAGTCTCGACACGGAAGCGGAAAATCGCGAACCCGAGGTGGAGGAAGAAAAAGTCGGCGACGTGGTAAGGATGATGTTGGCCAACGTGGGATTTCACGGGAATGTGGATTTCGAAGAGTGGAGTGCGCCACGCTTGGGAAATCCGGACTGGCTTGGTTGGTATGAATTCAAGCTGAGGCAGATCATGCGGGGATCATTCTCGGTGAGAGAAAGAATGGCGGGATGTATCCTGGCTGTTGATGACTTGCTGGAAAACCGTCCCTTCGCCGTGCGGGCTTGGCTGGCGTTCGGCCATGCGGATGACCTGTTGATGATACCCGAGGAAAATACCTTGTTCGGCACGCGGGAGGATTTGATAGCGATGGCGAAGCGGCTGGGACCGGACGCGTTGCTGGCGTTCCTGACCGACGGGACCCGTGCGGGACTGCAGAATCCAAAGCTGGATGATCCGGAACGAGGCAAAAGGTTCCTCCTGCTGAACGCGAAAGAGATTTTCCGCAAGCAGGACGCACCCGCATTGCGCGGGTTGGGTCACTTCATCGCAGCAGCGGATGTGGATCCTGAAATGGCGGGGGTATGGCTCAGGGAAGCCTGCAGGGAATGGAACCGAGACAGTCAGGGATGGGATCGAGCCCGGGCAATGGCAGCTCTTCTGGATCTCCGTGGTGCCCAGGAAAGGAATTTCGTGGTAAAATGGTTCTATCAACTGGAAACCCAGCAGACGGGTTCAACCGCTGAGTCGGTTTTCATCAAAGAGTATCGCAGAAGGGCGCCTCAAGACTGGAGGGAATCCGTCAAAGAACTCGTGGCACATGAGGGTTTCGAGCGGATGAATCCATTGGAAACAATCCATCTCGCACGCCTGGTGAACGAACTCGGAGGCAAAACGGTGGTCGAGGAAATGGCGTGCAAGGAAGAAAACGAGTCGGAGATCCGGAACCTGCTGCGGGAGCATTTCGGACTGCCTGGAATATCCATCAAGCGCATCCGGCCATTTTCCGGACCGTCGATCGAGCCTGCTTGGGAGGTCCCGGTGGAGGAGCCCACGACCTCACTGGCATTGAGTCCGGACGGCAGATGGCTGGCCGTCGCGGAACGCACCGGGCGCGTGCGGGTTCACGACGCGACGGATGGCAAGGTGGTCGGGGAAACCAAGGTTGCGGGAGAGGGTCCCATGGTGAGCTTCCGGATTTCTGATGGAGCACTTTTGATACGGAATCCGAACGGATCCTTGATGAGCACATTGCAGGTTGATCCGGTGAAACTCTTGCAAACGGTGAAATTGAACGGGATGCCGCTGGACGAATCCGTGATCGATGCGAAGGGCAGATGGCTGGCCAGCAGGGAAGCCAACGATATCGGAATCTCGGTATGGGACCTGGAGAACAAGGCGCTGGCGTGGAACAAGAAGATGCCGATCCGTGGACTGGGGATGATTTCCATGGCTGACGACGGATCCCGGTTTGCGGTATCCGACGGATTCAACCGGCTGATCCACTTGTTCGAGCCGGGAAATGGCACACCGGTGGCGGTGCTGCGGGGGCATTCCGATGTACCTCAACAGGCGGCGTTTTCACCTGACGGCAAGTGGCTGGTAACCGTCGGCGAGGAGACGAGAGTGTTGTTGTGGGATGCCCGGACCGGTCAGTCTCTCGACGGATGGGTCAATACAACATCCCATGCGGCAGCCGTGGAATTCTCGCCGGATTCAGCATCGTTTTACCTCGAAGGCGGTATGGATCAAATCGCACGGGTGGATGTGAAAAGCGGCATTTCAAGCAAGTCATTGACGTATACAGGCAATTGGGTGTCCTCAATGGTCGCGGTAGAGGACGGGCTGTTCGCATTGATCGGAAAACCCGGCTCAGTCCGTGGGTATGGCTCGCTGGTCCGCTGGCGGTTCAGCGGGAAACAGGCGTTGCCTCCTTCCAGATAAACGGAAACTCACTCCTTCAACGCCACGAAAATTCCCTCGAATCCGACACACGTTTCGCCACCTTCCTCGATGGTGACGTGGAGCCGGATGCGGGCTTTGCCTTTTTTCCCGAACCGGTTTTTGAAAGCGGCAAAAGTTGTTTCATCCGGGCATCTCGCGATCGCCCGGATATCCCCATGCACCGGACACAGGTATTCGACGGAGCTGCTTTTCACAACGATGTGGCAGTTCCGGTCATCCAACAGCATCCACAACACGCCGTAGCCCGCGAGCGTGGCGATGGAACTGAGACTGCCGCCAAACGCCGTGCCGAGGTGGTTGTGATTCACCGCCAGTGGCGCGGTCAGGATCAAGGCCTCCGCATCGAACCGTTCCACGGCAACGCCCATCGCCCGGGTGATGGGGATCTGCGCGTGGAAAAACGCTTCGGTTTCGCGGCGGAGTGTTTCGTTGGACATGGAAATTGGAGCGCGGAATTCATTCCGCACGAGTTCCGGAAAAGCATACGCTTCCCCGGCTCACACGAAAACGGCGGCTGAAAATTTCCCACGAACTCCAAAAGAGGAGACACGACCAGGATGGATCCGGTGCGGGGCTATTGAATCGGGAGGAGAGTCCCCGGTTCGCGCGGAATGAATTCCGCGCTCCCGGTGGCGGGTCACGCCTTGGCTTCCGTCGCGAGCTTCGGATCCTTGTAGGTGGACTGGACGTAAACCTCGCGCAGCAGCTTGTGCTCGATGGTGCACGGGCTTTGCGCCATGAGATCGGCTCCCTTGTTGTTTTTCGGGAAGGCGATGACCTCACGGATGCTGTCCTCACCGGCGACAAGCATCGCGATGCGGTCGAGACCGAGTGCGAGACCACCGTGCGGCGGCGCGCCGAAGCGGAAGGCGTCGAGCAAGTGGCCGAACTTGACCTGCTGCTCCTCGGGACCGACGCCGAGCACGCTGAACATCTTCGACTGCAAGTCCTTTTCGTGAATCCGGATGGAGCCACCGCCGAGTTCGTAACCGTTGAGCACGACGTCGTAGGCCACGGCACGGACATTGGCATAGTCGCCAGCGTCGAGCTTTTCGATGTCGTCCGGATGCGGACGGGTGAAGGGGTGGTGAACGGCAACCCAGTGGCCGGACTCCTCGTCGTGGGCGAGCAATGGGAAATCCACCACCCAGAGGAAGTTGAACTTCGTCGGGTCGTTGTTGAGCTCCATCATCACGGCGCACTCGGTGCGGACACGACCTAGAATCGTGCTCACGCTCTCACGCGAACCTGCGGCGAAGAAGACGATGTCGCCATCGGCCAGATCAAGCTTGGCGATGACCGCTTCCTTCTCGGAATCGGTGAAGATTTTCCAGAGCGGGCTCTTGTATTCGCCGTTCTCCAGTTTGATGAACGCGAGGTTCTTCACGGGAAGTCCGGCCTGCACCGCGATCTCGTTCAGGCGGTTCATCTGGCCGGTGGTGATGCCGGCGAAGCCCTTGGCATTGATGGCGCGCACCACGCCGCCGCCGTCC
The DNA here is from genome assembly GCF_016595465.1 of Luteolibacter yonseiensis. Classification (NCBI taxonomy): domain Bacteria; kingdom Pseudomonadati; phylum Verrucomicrobiota; class Verrucomicrobiia; order Verrucomicrobiales; family Verrucomicrobiaceae; genus Luteolibacter; species Luteolibacter yonseiensis. The sequence continues at coordinate 891,497 of NZ_JAENIK010000012.1, forward strand.
AGCGTGCCACGGAAGATCTTGAACTCGGTGGCCGCGAAGACGTCCGCGAGATCAGTGATCTTCATGTCGAAGCGCGTGTCCGGCTTGTCGGATCCGTAAATGTCCTCCGCCTCGCGGTAGGTCATGCGGGGGAACGGGCTCGGCACGTCAATGCCGAGTCCCGCCTTGAACATGCCGGCCAGCAGGCCTTCCACCAGCTTGATGATGTCTTCCTGGTTGACGAAGCTTGCCTCGATGTCGATCTGGGTGAACTCCGGCTGGCGGTCGGCGCGCAGGTCCTCGTCGCGGAAACAACGGGCGATCTGGAAATATTTCTCAAGGCCGGCGACCATCAGAAGCTGCTTGTACTGCTGCGGTGCCTGCGGCAGCGCGTAGAAACGACCGGGGTTCAAGCGCGACGGCACGAGGAAATCGCGCGCGCCTTCCGGCGTCGGGTTCGAGAGGATGGGCGTTTCGATTTCGAAAAATCCCGACTCGTCGAGATAGCGGCGGGCGGCGGAGGTGATGACGCTGCGCTGGCGGATGTTCTTGCTCATGCGCGCGCGGCGCAGGTCGAGGTAGCGGTATTTCATCCGCAGGTCCTCGTTGGAAAGCTCCTTGTCCAACTGGAACGGGAGCACGTCCGCCTTGTTCACGATGATCAGTTCCGTTGCGACGATTTCGATTTTTCCCGTGTCGAGCTTGTCATTGGTGGTGTCCACGTCCGCGGTCTTCAGGCGGGCTTCGACGGTGCCGGTGATCTGGACCACGTCCTCGACGCGCAGCTTGTGGGAGAGATCGCTCGCCTCTTGGGAAACCTCCGCGCGGAACACGCACTGGGTCACCCCCTCGCGGTCGCGGAGATCGATGAAGATCACCCCACCCTGGTCACGGGCGGAATTGACCCAACCGATGAGCTGGACGGTTTGACCGATGTGGGATTCGCGGAGTTCGTTGCAATGATGGGTGCGCATGGAGGAAATTCTGATTCTAAAATCTTAGGTTCTAAACGGTGCGGCGTTCAAGCCAGCAATGGACCGTCGGGTTGGAGCAGGCGGTCGGTGAGCCAGTCGATGGCGGTGGAGGCGTAACCGGATTCCTCGGTACGGCTGGCGAGGACCTTGAGCTTGAGTTCGGGATACTCGGCTCCGACAACGAGGGCGAAACGCGCGCCGCATTTTTCGGCGTGTTGGAACTGCTTGCCGACCTTGGCATTTGCCAGCGGCAGGTCTGCGGAAATCCCGGCGCGACGGAGGCTGGTGACGAGTTGGAGGGACTCGGCGCGCTTCGTTTCATCCGCCACGACAACGTAGATGTCGCAGGCCGCCGCGTTGCGCTGGAGCCAGACCTCCATCTGCATCGCGGCGTGGGTGGTCTCCTCGATGAGGTTCCGGATGACGTAGTCTCCCATTGCGAATCCGGTCACCGGCATGTCCGCGGCACCATCCGAGATGGTCGCGATGAGCGTGTCGTAACGACCGCCACCGGCGACCGCGCGCATGGATTTCTTCGAATCGAACACCTCGAAAACAACGCCGGTATAGTAGGCGAGTCCGCGGACGATCGAGAGGTCCAGCTCCACGAAATCCCCGAAACCACGGGCGGCCAAGTCCTCTTGAATGGCGAGATAAGCGGCGGAAGCGTTCGCCGGATCGGCGATGAATCCGCGCACGTCTTCCGGCGTGAGGGAAAATTCCGCGAGTTTCTGCGCCAGCGCTTCCGGTTTGTCGCGCTCGATCTTGTCGATGATGCTGAGGAAATCCGTGACACGTTCCTCCGGGACACCGTTTGCGGCGGCGTAGTCGGTCCATGCCTTGCGGTCGGAAACCCGCACCACGAAGTCACCGGCGACGAATCCGAAGGACAACATGGTTTCGATGGCAAGCGCGATCAGCTCGGCATCCGCGGACGGACCGGCTTCGCCGAGGATGTCCACGTTGAACTGGTGGAACTCGCGTCCCCTTCCCTTCTGCGGTTTTTCATAGCGGAAACATTGGCCGATCTCGAACCACTTGAGAGGCTTGGGAAAATCCCGCTGGTGTTGTGCCGCGATACGGGCCAGCGACGGGGTCACCTCGGGGCGCAGGGTGACATCACGTCCACCCTGATCTTCAAAACGAAAGAGTTGCGTGGAAAGTTCACCACCGGATTTTTTCAAATACAGTCCTGTGTCCTCAAGGATCGGAGACTCATATTCGACAAACCCGAATCGACGTGCCACGCCGCGCCAGGTCTCGAACAAATAATTGCGAACCGCGCATTCACGGGGGGTGAAGTCGCGGAATCCTGGGAGTGCTTGGAAAATGGGTCCTGCCATGGGCGGGCGGCGAGGATGCACGGCGTTCCCCGCTTTTCAAGACAGGATTGCCGCTTATTCAAGAAGACGTTTCCGGACCTCCGGGTCCGGAAGCGAACAAACGTCGGATTTCCCCACGAACCGGTAGCGGTTGTCCGCGATCCAACCGTAGACCATGTCCCGCAACGGCTTAGGAATGAACCGGGCGGCTCTCGTCACCCGCCACCAACCGCCGAGAGCGCGGGCGAGTTCGATGAGTGCGTCGCTTTTCATGAAAATTTTCCCATCGGGTTGGCTCATGACAACCATCGTGCCGCCGGTTTTCGCAGAATGGCGGGTGAGGTCGAGTTCCGCCGCGAGCCTGCCCTGCAGAGGAGCGAAGGACACATGTCCGCGCTTGTCGAACGCCACCACCCGACGGACCAGACGCGAGCAGAACGCGCAGTCACCGTCGAAGAATAGTACCCAGCTCATGGAAGCAACTTAGGCTGTGGATGAACCTTTACCAAAGCAAATTACCAAAAACGCGAAGCCCCAAGGAGCGACGGACTCAGATCCGCCGCAGCCCATGAGATGACAATGAGGAGTGCTTCAGCGCGGCTCATTGACGCTCCATGGACATGGCGATTCGGAGATCGCCACTCCTTGACTTCACTCCTCATGCATCTTTTCCACCCACAATCTTCCTTCTTTGCGCCGGAGCCGTCCGCCGCCTGGCAAGTTGATGACCGGGGCGTTTCCAACATCCAACAAGCCCAAGGCGGATTCCAACAGCTCCCGATCCACAGCCGTGACTCCGTCATCAATGAGGAATTTCCGCAATGCGAGGCGCTGCAAGGAGACAGGCAATTTCCGTAAGGCGGGCACATGCAAACGCCCCTGCGGGTCCAGGACATCCGCCTGAACAAACGCCCAATCTTCAAGAGCAGCCCGCTCCTCGGTGTCCGCCGCCCCACGAGCAAAGGCTTGGATGGAGTCACGCCCGGTGATTTCATCCAACAATGGCAGCACTTCATTCCGCAGGCGGTTGCGGATGGCGATGGGCTCCGCGTTGCTGGCGTCCTCGCGCCATGGAAGCTCGCGGGATGTAAGCCATCCGACCAGTTCGGCACGGCGGACGCCCAACAACGGCCTGACAATTTCCAAGCTCGTCCCTTTTTTCGTAGCCATCATGGACCGCTCGCGCATGCCTTTCAAACCGTGCGACCCGCGCAAGAGGTTCCAAAGCACGGTTTCCGCCTGATCGTCCGCATGATGCGCGAGAAGAATCCTCGGGCAGTCATGTTTCTCCGCACACCGGAAAAAGAAGGCATGGCGTTCGTTCCGTGCCGCGGTTTCCAGTGATTCGCTCCGCTCTTTGATCCGCGATGCGACGTCCGCCCGACCGATTTCACAAGGAATTCCATATCCAGCCGCCAGGTTTCCGACAAAATCCGCGTCACCTGCGGAAGCGCTGCCACGCAATCCGTGGTCGAGATGACACACCACGAGATTCTCGAATCCCGCTTCCACCAGGAAATGCAGCAGCGCGACGGAATCCGCACCGCCGGACACGCCAACCAGCCAGCGTTCTTCCCGGGAGGCGGTGGCGAACCAAGGGATGTTTTTCGCGGGAAGCACGGATTGTTTTTCGCCTCCTTTCAACCCACAGACAAACCCCATTTTCATGACTTCCATCACATCGATGACTCCGGAGGCACGTATCCCGCCCTCGCCGCCTTGACCTCTTCGTGATGGTCCTCCGCCCAATGAAAAAGCGGTGTGAGCTTCTCCAGCAACGACTCTCCGAGATGCGTCAGCGTGTATTCCACCTTGGGTGGAATGCTGGGATGAACCTTGCGGGTGAGCAGCCCGTCCTGCTCCAAGGTCCTCAACGTCTGTGCCAGCATGCGTTGGGAAATATCCCCCACCGCCCTTTTCAAAACGGTGAAACGCATGGTGCCCCGGGAAAGCGTTGCGAGAATCAACAGGCTCCAGCGGTCTCCGATGCGATCCAGAACATCACGGATGGGACACTGCAGGGCATGGTCCGTGCCTCGCTCGACAGGTGGGAAATTCAGGTTCATGAAGTTTGAAGGACGGTTACTTTTGCGTAACTGACTGACAAAAAAGACCCCTCTTGTGGGAAATTTGCGAATCGGTATCTTTTCGTAACCGACTCACCAAATCATACCGAGTCCGATGTATCACGTCAAACCATAACAACCATCATGAGCACACGCCCCACCTTGTTCGTCACCGGAGCCTCCGGACACCTCGGTCGCAAGACCGTTGAATTCCTTCTCGCCTCGGGAAAAGGAAATATCATCGCAGGATCTCGTGATCCTGAAAAAATCGCCGACCTCGTCGCAAAAGGAGCGGAAGCCCGGGCGGTCGACTTCAATCGTTCGGAAACCCTGGCCACAGCCTTCGCCGGAGTGGACCGCCTGCTCCTCGTCAGCACCGATGCCATCGACCAACCCGGCCGCCGGCTCATCCAGCACACCGCCGCGATCCAGGCGGCCATCGACGCGGGGGTGAAACACATCATCTACACCTCCGCCACGAACGCATCCCCGGATTCCGCGTCCATCGCCTTGCGCGATCATCATGAGACGGAGCAGGCGGTCATTTCCTCGGGACTCGGGCATACCATTCTGCGAAACACCCTTTACATGGACAATCTCCTCATGTCCCTGCCCCAAATCCTGTCGTCCGGCCAGTGGTTCCACGCGGCAGCGGGAGGGAAAATCGCGATGGCCACGAGGGAAGATTGCGCACGAGCTGCCGCGGCCGCACTGGAATCTGATTTTTCCGGTAACCGCATCATCGAAATCAGCGGCGCGGAACTGCTGGACCATGACGAGACAGCTTCCATCATCAGCGGGTTATCCGGAAAACCCGTTTCCGCCATCGCCACCGATGAAGCGACACTCACCCACGCACTTCTCAACGCGGGTCTGCCCGACATTTTCGCCCGGCTGCTCGCGACATTCGATACGGCGCAGGCGAAAGGAGAATTCAACGTCCTCACCTCCGCCGTACGCGATCTCACAGGCAAACAACCCACCACCCTCAGCGATTTTCTCAAGGATCACGTCTGATTATTTGAAAAAATTCCACCGGATCGAGAGATTCGGTGGGCGATCCACGCGTGGATTTTCAAAAAATCCAACAGTCGTTTCATCTTCGGAATCTTTGCTTGGCACATGCCGGAATTGCCATGAAACTTCGGGCCATGCAAACCGCAGCATTTCTGAAAGACCTCTTCGACCTATCTGGAAAAACCGCCGTCATCATTGGTGGCACTGGTGAACTTTGCGGCACCATGGCCGTCGGTCTGGCCCGTGCGGGTGCGGAAGTCGTGCTCGGCGGCCGGATTCCCGAAAAGGCGGAGAAGCGGTTGGCGGAGATCGAGTCTTTCGGCGGAAAAGGCTATTACGTTCCGGTGGATGTGACGTCGCGCGAGTCGCTTCACGCGCTCCTCGACACCGTGTTGGAACGCTCGGGCCAGGTGGACATTCTCATCAACGGCGCGGGAACGAACTCACCCACGCCTTTCCTTGAAATCCCGGAGGATGAATACCAGCGCATCATCGACACGAACCTGTCCGCGGTCTTCCGCGCCTGCCAGGTGTTCGGCCAATACTTCGTGGACGAATCCCGCCCGGCCTCCATCATCAACCTGGGCTCGATTTCCGGGCTGAATCCCCTTTCCCGCGTCTTCACCTATTCCGCCTCCAAGGCTGCGGTCCACAACCTCACCCGCAACCTCGCCCGCGAGTGGGCGGACAAGGACATCCGCGTGAACACGCTGGTCCCCGGCTTTTTCCCTGCGGAACAAAACCGCAAGGTGCTCGACGAGTCCCGCGTGCTCGACATTCTCCGCCAGACTCCGGCCTCACGCTTCGGCAATGCGGAGGAGCTCATCGGCGCGACGCTGCTGCTCGCTTCGGACAAGGCCGGCTCCTTCATCACCGGCATCGAAATGATCGTGGACGGCGGCTTCCAGGCGATGACCATTTAATAAGCAAACTCCGGGATTTACAGCGGACCGTTTCCGCCTAAATTTCCGCTTCGCGGCCGGGCTTGCACCTCTGGAACTGATGGTGTATCGCCTGCGGCGCGGCGGGCGATTCCGCCCCTACCCCTTCCTATATGATCAAGTGGATTCTCCAGAAAATCGTCGGCAGCAAGAACCAGCGCGAAGTGCGCCGCATCCGCCCGACGGTGGCCCGCATCAATGAAATTGAAGAGGCCCTGCAGCGCGAGCCTGTCGAAAAACTGCGTGAATTCACGGCGAAATGGCAGGCGGACCTCGCCCGCTACCACGTCCTTGACGCGCCGCCGAAGCCGGTTGTCCAGCGGATGGATGAGTCCGAACTGCGCGCCACCGCCCAAGCGTTGGAAGTCCGCATCGCCGCCCTGCGTGGTGAATTTTCCTCCCTTCCTTCCACAGTGCTTGCGACGGCGGAGTCCATCGAGGCTGCCAAGGCAGCCTTCCATGAGGTCGAAGCGGAGTTCCCGAGATCCCGTGCGAAGTATTTGGAAAAAATCCTGCCGGAAGCCTACGCCGTGGTCAAAAACGGCGCGCGACGCATGTGTGGCAGCGAGATTCTCGTCAACGACCACACGCTGAAATGGGAAATGATCCATTTCGACGTACAGCTCATCGGCGGCATCGCCCTTCATCGTGGCATGATCGCGGAAATGCAGACCGGCGAGGGCAAGACCCTGGTTGCGACCCTACCCGTCTACCTGAACGCTCTGACCGGCCTCGGAGTCCACGTCGTCACAGTCAACGACTACCTCGCCAAACGGGACTCGGAATGGATGGGTTCCCTCTTCCGCTTCCTCGGCCTGACCGTCGGCACCATCCAGAACCAGATGCCCCCATGGGAGCGCCGCTCCGAGTATGCGTGCGACATCACCTACGGCACGAACGCCGAATTCGGCTTCGACTACCTGCGTGACAACGGAATGGCCTCCACCAAGGACGAACAGGTCCAGCGCGGCCACTACCTCGCCATCATCGACGAAGTGGACTCCATCCTCATCGACGAGGCCCGCACGCCGCTGATCATTTCCGGTCCCTCCACCCAGTCGTCCCACCAGTTCGACAAATACAAGCCGCTCGTCGAGAGGCTGGTGAAGAAGCAGACCGAGCTTTGCAACCAGCTCGCCGCCGAGGCCAAGCAGATGCTCGATTCCGGCGACACCGTCGGAGCGGGCCGCGCGCTCTACAAGATCAAGCTCGGCCAACCGCGCAACCGCCAGCTCATGCGCTTCATGGAGGAGCCCGAGATGCGCAAGCTGCTCGAAAAATCCGAGCTTTCCTTCCACCAGGACGCACAAAAGAAGGAACTTTTCGCCCTCAAGGAAGAACTCTATTTCATCATCGATGAAAAAGGTCACGACTCCGACCTCATGGAGATCGGCCGTGAATATCTCTCCCCCGGCGATCCGGAATCCTTCACCCTGCCCGACCTCGGCACCCTCTACGCGGATATCGATACGAACCGCGAACTCACCGACGAGCAGCGGATCCTCGCAAAGGAAGACCTTCAGGTGCGGATGGATTCCCAAGCGGAGAAAATCCACAACATCTCACAGCTCCTCAAGGCTTACTGCGTGTTCGAAAAGGACGTGCAATACGTGGTGAAGGACGACAAGGTCATCATCGTCGATGAGAACACGGGCCGCGAAATGCCGGGCCGCCGTTGGTCAGACGGCCTCCATCAGGCCGTGGAAGCGAAGGAAAACGTCTCCATCGAAAAGGAGACCCAGACCTTCGCCACCATCACGATCCAGAACTACTTCCGTCTTTATCAGAAGCTCGCGGGCATGACCGGCACCGCCGAAACAGAAGCCGCGGAGTTCCATGACATCTACCGTCTCGACGTGCTTCCGATCCCGACGAACACGCCGAACATCCGGATCGACGACAACGACCAGGTGTTCAAGACACGCCGCGAAAAATTCAACGCTGTTATCGCGAAAATCGAGGAAGCGAACGCCAAGGGCCAGCCCGTGCTCGTCGGCACCGCGTCTGTCGAATCTTCGGAAACCCTTTCCCGCATGCTCAAGCGTGCGAAGATCGCCCACTCCGTGCTGAACGCCAAGTTCCACGCGCAGGAAGCGGAAATCGTCTCCGCCGCAGGACAGCTCGGGGCGGTCACCGTCTCCACCAACATGGCGGGCCGGGGAACCGACATCAAGCTCGGCGCGGGTGTGCCGGAAGCGGGCGGAC